>JACZJU010000175.1 GCA_014860395.1 Burkholderiales bacterium
TTCGCGATCGTGGTCACCTGCTCGTAGCTGCGGATTTCCTGCACTTTCAGTATCTCGATTCCGTATTCCTCTTTGCCCAGCGTGAAGCTCAGGAACTCCTGGCGCTCCGAGGTGGCACCGATTGCCGGCTTTGCCGCACCGACGGCGACTTGCGCTGCTTCGCTCATGTCTTTCCCTCCTTGCAAAATCGATTCGCCCAATCCCGATGAATTGGCCGCGCGACGTCCGCTCCCCGCGGACGCTTCGGTCGGTATTGGTCGTTACGGCCGTGAGGCCGCAAACTTGACCCCTGTTTCACGCGGCGCGGCGCTCCTCTTCCCGGAACGTCCCGCGCGCAAGCGCCTCGACGTCGAGGATCAGCGCGACTTTGCCGTCGCCCATGATGGTCGCGCCCGATACTCCCGGCACCTTGCGGTAATTCGTCTCCAGGCTCTTGATCACGACCTGGTGCTGTCCGAGCAGGTCATCGACGAACATTGCGCTCTTTGCGCCTTCGGATTCCACAATCACCATGATGCCGCGATCGAGTTCCGTAACTTTCGGCCGCACGTTCAAAACGTCGTACAGCGCCACCACCGGCAGATACTCGCCGCGCACGTGCACCACCGTGCCCATGCCGGTGATGGTCTTGATGTCGTCCTTTGCCGGCTGCAGGGATTCGACGATGAAAGTGAGCGGGACGATGAATATCTCCTCGCCCACGGAAACCGACATGCCGTCCAGTATCGCCAGGGTCAGCGGCAGCCGTATCGAAATGCGCGTGCCCACGCCCAGCGTCGAGTCGATCTCGACACGTCCACCCATCGCGTAAATATTGCGTTTCACGACGTCCATGCCGACGCCGCGGCCCGAGACTGCGGTGACCGCCTCGGCGGTGGAAAAGCCGGCTTCGAAAATCAGCAGCCACACGTCCTGGTCGGGCATGTCGTCCGATACCGTCATGCCGCGCTCGCGCGCCTTCGCCAGGATCTTCTCCCGGTTGAGCCCGGCCCCATCGTCGCTCACCTCGATGACGATGTTGCCGCCCTGGTGGAACGCGCGCAAAGTGATGGTCCCCATCGCCGGCTTGCCCGCGGCCAGGCGCTTTTCCGGCGACTCGACGCCGTGATCGAGGCTGTTGCGCACCAGATGGTTGAGCGGATCGGCTATTTTCTCGATCAGTCCCTTGTCGAGCTCGGTCCCCTCCCCGACGGTTTTCAGTTCGACCTGCTTGTTGAGTGAGCCGGCAAGGTCGCGCACCACGCGCGGAAAGCGGCTGAACACGAACGAGATCGGCATCATGCGTATCGACATCACCGATTCCTGCAAGTCGCGCGTGTTGTGCTCGAGCTGCGCCATCCCGGTGCGCAGCGCCTCGTACAGGGCGGAATCCACGTGCGACGCGGTTTGCGCCAGCATCGCCTGCGTAATTACCAGTTCGCCAACCAGGTTGATGAGTTGATCGACTTTTTCAACGCCGACACGGATCGAGGTGGTTTCGGTATCGACATGGTCGCTGGCGCGGCGCCCGCGCTTGGGCGGCGCATCGCCTGCCGCGTCGGTCGCCCGTCTGCCGGGATTCTGGTCGGCGGCCGGCGCAGGCGGCGGCACAGGCGCCTTCGCCTGCGCAGGCGCCACCTCGGTGAAGAACCCATAAGCGTCCGAGGCGGCAGCGCCCGCGGCGCCGGGCACCGGCGCGGCTGCTGCGACCGGCGCAACGGCGATTTTCGCTCCAGTGAGAATTGCAAACAGGTTTTCGGGGGTCGGATCGACCGGTTCTGCGTCGTCTGCAGCCGGCGCCGGCGTGGCCACCGCGTCTGCCTGCGGGGCTTGCGCGGCGGACGTCTGCACGACAGCCTCGGCCGGTCCCTCCTGGGCGAACGCACTGAGCTGACGACAGATTTCCGCCACTGCCTGGTCGTCGACCGCGCTTTCGTACTGGCGGCCGGCGAGCTGATTTTTGATCACATCCACCGCCTTGAGGAACACATCCACCATCTCGACGCGCACGGGCAGCTCGCCATTGCGCAGCTTGTCCAGCAGCGACTCGAGGATATGCGTGGTTTCCGTGATCTCGGTGAAACCGAAGGTGGCGCTACCGCCCTTGATCGAGTGAGCGGTGCGGAAAATCGCGTTGAGCGCGTCCTTGCCCGCGTCGGCCACGTCGAGTTCGAGCAGCAGGCGCTCCATCTCCTCTAGGAGTTCGGCCGACTCTTCGAAAAACACCTGGTAAAACTGGCTCATGTCGATGGTCATCGCTGATCCTCAGTATTTCATGTTGTTTGCATTGAATCGGGCCGCTCGCGCTGCGTTCAGCCGAGCACCTTGCGCACCACCTCGATCAGGCGCTGCGGATCGAACGGTTTGACCAGCCAGCCCGTGGCACCCGCGGCCTTGCCCTGGTTCTTCATATCCTGGCTGGACTCGGTGGTAAGAATCAGAATCGGCGCCGAGCGATATCCCGGCAGCTCGCGCAGCGAGCGCACCAGCGTCAACCCGTCCATGCGCGGCATGTTATGGTCGGTCAGCACCAGATCCATTGCCGTGGCCTTGGCCTTGGTCATCGCGTCGACGCCGTCCACGGCCTCGACCACCTCGTAGCCCGCGCTTTTCAGCGTAAAAGACACCATGCTCCGGATGGAGGCCGAATCATCGACTGCAAGTATGCTTTTAGCCACGCCGCTTCCCTCTTATTAGGACCTGCCACCAATTAGGTCCTGCCACCAATCAGAACAGGTCTACTTCCCCTGCGTGCATCAACTCCTGCCTAACCGGGCTGGCCGCCTTTGCCTGTTCCAGTTCCCGCAGCAGGTCCAGCACCTGCGCTGCGAGTTCCGCCTCTGGCGTGCCTGCCTGTCCGGGCACAGCCGCCGGATTGGATTGCTCCGCGGACAATTCGCGCACCCGCTGCATCACCTGCTCCAGCACTTCAAGCTCGCGCCGCACATGGCCCAGCTTCTGCCCGACGACGTCGCGGAACTGCAATGCCGTCACCGCGCCGTTCACCTCGCTCGCGACGCGCTCGACCGCGGCGCGCAAACGTTCCCCGTCCGGCATCCCCTGCGCCCCGTCCGCCTCCTGCGCGAGCTCGATCTGGTGGCGGCTCACTTGATCGCGCACGCTGTGGAATGCCGCCATCAGCTGCTCGATGGCGTGCCCGAGCAGGTCGTCCACGCGCACCAATTCGCCGCGCGAGCGCTGCATCTGTTCGCCCATCGCCTGCGTCAGTCCTTCGATCACGCCCCGGGTCTCGCTGCCGGCCGCGGCCATGAACGCGCCTGCCGCGCGCCGCTCGGCGGCGAGCGCCTGCAGCAATACCGCCGCCCAGCCCAACGCCACGATGCCCATCGTCCCAAGGTATATCGGCTCGGCTGCGGAGGACTTGAACGACGCCAGCGCCGCAACTGCCGCCAAGGTCCATCCAGTCCCGATCAGGAGAGCCCGGTTGCGGGCGCCGTTCGGTCGCAATTGCTGTTTGCTCCAGAATGCATTGATCCGGATCGCGCGAGCGGGCTGCAACAGCCCTGACCGCGCATCGATGTGCCTGGCGCCAACTGTTTGCGGTGCGCGGCAATGCCGTCGTCCGCCTTTCATTTCGCGCCCCGTCACGGTATCAGGCCGGCGCGCGCGCAATCCGCCGAGAAACGGCGGAAAAGGCGGTCAGTTTGGGAAAATGCAGACCGGGCGGACGCAATTACACTGCTTGCACGGCCAAGTTGTCGCTTGCCGATTGGGGCGTAGGGGGAAACCCACTCCGCCGGGCGATCGCTCCGGTCGCAGGCCGGGATGCCGGGGCGGAAGCGCCCGGCATTTAGTCTCCTGTAAGTCCTGGGGTGACAGAGATGGCGAGCATCTTGAGACCGGGTGGCGGGGCATCCGCGGGGGGATTTACGCCGCGAAGGTCTCGATCCCCCTTCCTCGGTCCCGCTTGACGGGAGAGGGGAAAGTCCCCTTGGGGGACAAGGGGGGGTGCCCCCCCTTGTTCGTAGGATCAGGGCTTTTCCTGGGCCGGAGACGCTTTGTTTGCTTTCGGATTGTCCGGTTTAGGCAAAAGCCATCGGCCGGCCGCAGCGCTATATAATAATGGGTCCACTGTCGCAAACGCACGAAAGCGGGAGACCTCTTGACTAGCACCGCCGAGGACGAGCACACGCTGCACGCGTTCAACGCCGAGTTGGAACGGCGCGTGAACGACTGCGCGCGGCAAGTCGAAGCGACCGCACGCGAGCTCGATGCCTTCGGCGCCACCCTGTCGCATGATCTGCGCGCGCCGCTGCGCAGCATCGAAGGCTTCAGCCGGCTGCTGCTGCAGCCGCCGTACGCCGATCAGCTCGATGCCACAGGTCTGGACTACCTGCAGCGCGTCCACCGCGCGAGCCTGCGGCTCGGCCAAATGATGGAGGACATGCTGCAGCTGGTGCGTCTGGCGCGCGGCGGCGTCAGACCCGAGCAGCTCGATTTGAGCCACATGGCGCGGGACATCCTCGACGGACTGCAGGCTGCAGCCCCGGGGCGCCGCGCCGAAATCGCGATAGAGCCGGACATCGCAGTGACGGGCGATGCGCAACTCATGCGCCTGGCGCTGGAGAATCTGCTCGGCAACGCATGGAAATTCACCAGCTGCAACGCGGTCGCGAACATTTCCTTCGGCCGCGCCGTGGATGAGGGCGTGGCGGCGGTCTGCGTGCGCGACGACGGCGCCGGTTTCGAGCAGAAATACGCCGACAGGCTGTTTCGCGCCTTCCAGCGCCTGCACAACGAGGCCGAATTCGAAGGCAGCGGCACCGGACTGGCCAAGGCGCAGCGCGTGATACACGCGCACGGGGGTCGCATCTGGGCTCGCGCGGAACGCGGCCGGGGCGCGGCTTTCTATTTCACCCTGCCCTGCTTGGCGACGGCGTCTGCGAGGACCGGCAGTGAGCAATGAACTGCACATCCTGCTGGTCGAGGACTCGCCCGACGATGCCGAACTGGTGAAGCAGGAGCTGCTCCATGCAGGGCGCGATCTGATCCTGCAACGTGTCGACTCCGCCGCCGGAATGAGCGAGGCGCTCGCGCACAGGACCTGGGACATGGTGATCTCGGATTACAACCTGCCCGGATTCAGCGGCACGGAAGCGCTGGAACTGCTGCGGGCGCAATCGGCCTACATTCCCTTCATCGTGGTCTCCGGCCGCATCGGCGAGGAAGAGGCGGTGGCGTTGATGCAATCCGGGGCCGACGACTATGTGATGAAGGACAGGCTGGCGCGCCTGGTCCCGGCGGTGGAGCGCAGCCTGCGCGAGGCGCAAAACCGGCTGGAGTCGCGTGCGGCGCAGCTCGCCTTGCGCGAGAGCGAGGCACTGTTCAAGGCCATCGTTTCGAACATGCCCGGCATGGTATTTCAGCTGGAGTTCGACGCAGACGGCAGCCCCATGTTCACCTATGTGAGCGACGGCTGCCTGGCGCTGTTCGGCGCGCCGGCCAAGCTGCTGCGCCAGGACGCGCATGCCGTATTCGAGCGCATCCTGCCCGAGGACCTGCGCTCGTTCTCCGAGTCGATGAAGGACGCTTACCGGCGGCGCAGCAACTGGAACTGGGAGGGCCGTATCCGCCTGGCCGGGACGAACGAGATCAAGTGGGTGGACCTGCGCTCCAGGTCGCGCCTGCACAACCACTCCGGCATGTGCTGGGAAGGCATCATTTCCAATATCACCCAGAACAAGATCGCCGACCTCGAGATACGGCGCTCGCGCGAGGAACTGGGCCGGCTGTCGGCACACGTCGAATCGGTCAAGGAGCAGGAGCGCAGCCGCATCGCGCGCGAGATCCACGATGATCTCGGCGGCACGCTCACCGCGATCAAGATCATGCTGATGCGCCTGGGCAAGGGACTGGCGCCGGAGGCGAAAGAGGAGCAGGAGCGCCTGCGTTCGACCGAAGCGCTGCTGGACTCCGCCATGGAGGTCACGCGCCGCATCGCCACCGAGCTGCGCCCGGGCATACTCGACCTGGGCATCCTGGCCGCGATCGAATGGCAGGCGGCCGAGTTCGAGAAGCGCATGGACATAAGCTGCCAGGTGACCTGCGCGTACAAGGAGATCCGCCTAGACAACAAGATATCGATCGCGCTGTTCCGCATATTTCAGGAAACCCTGACCAACATCGCCAAGCACGCCGGCGCGACGCGCGTCGAAGTCGAGCTCGAAACCGACGAGGACGAGGTGATGCTGCAGGTGCACGACAACGGCCACGGCATCGCCGATGAAGACCTGGTGAAGCCGCAGTCCTTCGGCATCCTTGGCATGCAGGAGCGCGCGCGCAACCTCGGCGGCGAGGCCAGCGTGCGCCGCACGCGCAGCGGCACCGCGGTGAAGCTGCGCCTGCCGCGGTTCACGGGCGACGCTACGGAAGACCTGGTCGATGACGAGCAGCTGCTGCTGTTCGGACGCGCCATCCACGCGTTGACGCCGGCGCGCAAACCAGACATCAAGAAAATGGGAAGAACATGATTCGAGTGCTGATTGCCGACGATCACGCCATCCTGCGCCGCGGGCTGGCGCAGATCATTTCAGAGGCCGGGGACATGGAGGTCTGCGCCGAGGCCGAAAGCGGCGCGCAGACCATCAAGCTTGCGCGCGAGCACGCGCTCGACGTGGTGCTGCTCGACATCACCATGCCGGACCGCAACGGCCTGGATACGCTGAAACAGCTGAAAAAAGAAAAACCGAAACTATCCGTGCTCATGCTCAGCATGCACCCGGAAGAGACCTATGCGCTGCGCGCCATCAAGGCTGGCGCATCCGGCTATCTCAACAAGCAAAGCGCCCCGGCGCTGCTCGTCACCGCGATACGCCAGGTGGCGGGCGGCCGCCGCTACATCAGTCCCGCAGTGGCGGAGGAACTCGCCGGAACCATCGCCGACGGCTCGGACCGCCCAGCGCACACGACGCTGTCCGACCGCGAATACGAAACCATGCGGCTGATCGCTTCAGGCAAGACCCTCACCGAGATCGCGGTCGAGATGCACCTGAGCGTCAAGACCGTAAGCGTCTATCGCGCGCGCCTGCTGCAGAAAATGCAGCTCAAGAACAACTCCGAGCTGACCCACTACGCCCTGAAAGAGCAGCTGGTGGATTGAGGCCCCGGCCGGCCGCAGCGCTGCGGCCGGCGCGCGTCATGCCGCGAGCAGGAGTGCGGCGCCCTGGGCGAGGCGCTCCGCCTCCCCGAGCCGCTGCCGGAACTGCGGCCAGCTCATGTCCATGCGCTTCCAGGTGACGGCGTTGAACTGCGGCACGAGCTCGTTGGCGTCTCCGGCCAGGTCGAGCGCATGCGCCGCCACGTCGGCGACATGGACCAGGCCGGCCAGGTCCGGCTTGGCGCCGGACACTCCCGTGTTTTGCGTGCAATGGTGCGCGGCCACCGCCTGCTGGATGACCGGCGCGAATTTCCAGCGCTCGGCAAGTGCGCCGCCGACTGCGGCGTGATCCAGGCCCAGGACATGGCGCTCCGCCTCGATCGGTTGGCAATCGTGCAGCGCGCGGTATTGAGCCACGTCGCGATAGTGATCGGGAAAGCAGGTCGCGAGCACGATGCGGCCGATGTCATGCAGCAGGCCCGCGGTAAACGCCCGGTCCGGCTCGATCCCGGCATCGGCGGCGAAGGTCCTTGCGCACACGGCCGTGACGATGGCGTGCATCCAGAATACGCGCAGATCGAACCAGCCCGCCGCGACCGCCGGAAAGCTGCCTGTCACCCCCGCCGCCATGACCAGGATGCGAACGTTGCGAAAGCCGAGCACCACCAACGCGTCCTGTACCGTAACCACCTTGCCTGCCAGACCGTAGAAGGATGAATTGGCCACGCGCAGCACCTTCGCCGACAGCGCCTGATCCTGTGCGATTTTCTTGCCGATAGCGCCGGCATCGGCATGCTCATCCTCGAAGGACTCGAGTACCTCGACGACCACGGCAGGCAATGACGGCAGCCGCTGGATTTTCGCGACCACCTGCTCCAGTTTCAGCGGCTGCATCCTTATTGCTCTTTGCGGTAATCGATCATGGCACGCATCAACGCCTGCATGGTGACGTCCGAGCCGGCGCGGCGAAATAGATATGCGATGCGCTCGAAGGCGGCATCCTCCTGCGTTTCAGCGGTGTCCGCGTCGGGCACCGTGGCCGCGCTGTCTTCGGGCATCATGCCCGCGGCCCTTCCGCTTCGAGCGTGAGCAGCGTGCCGCTCGACTGGGAGTTCGCTCCCATCGCGCGCCGCGACACGCGATAGCGGGATCCCGCGATTTCCAGCGCCAGCACGTCGGCTCCTTCGCTCTCGATCCACGCCATCAGCTCGTCGGGCAGGCATTCGGCCGCCATCGTTCCGAGCAGCGGCGCTTCGTTGGCGAACAAGGCTTCGGCATCGGCGCTCGCTACCGCGACCATGCCGTCGGAGTCGATGCCGACATACGGCCAAGGCAGCAACTGCAGCACTTCCTGTGCGGCGCAGAGCGCGGCCTCGTCGCGCATCACTTGCTGCGATTTTTCGTGCAAATGCCGGCGCAGCTCGTCGTTGACCCGCACCAGCTCGGTATTGGCCGCGTGCAACTCCTCGCTCAAGCGCCTGTTTTCGAAAGCCATTTCCTTGCGCCTGAAGGCCTCTTCAATGTTGGAGCAGAGCAATTCGTCCTTCCAGGGTTTGCTCAGAAACTTGTAGATCGCACCTTCGTTGATGGCGTCGGTAACCGCTTGCAGGTCGGTGAAACCGGAGAGCATCATGCGCACGCTGTCCGGATGTATCTCCTTGACGCGGCGCAGGAACTCCACGCCGCGCATGCCCGGCATATTCTGGTCGGAGATCACCACGTCGACGCGGTACTCTCCGAGCAGCGTCAGGCCCTGTTCGGCGCTGGTCGCGCTGAGAACGCGGTAGCCGTTGCCGCTTAGGACCAGCTCCAATAATCGGATGATATCCTCCTCGTCGTCCACCAACAGCAGCGTGCGCATATTCGACCCGTCGTCGAGCAGCTTGCTCACCAGACGCCGGTCCTCGCGCAGCATCTGTGCGAGCGTGTCGGCGCCGACCGGCCGGCTGAAGTAATAGCCTTGTATGGCGTCGCAATTATTGGCGATCAGCAGACCGAGCTGCGCCTCGGTCTCCACACCTTCTGCGACTACGTCGAGCTTCAGGCTGTGCGCCATGGCGATTACCGCCCGGGTGATCGCCGCGTCGTTCGAGTCCGCCACGATATCCTGGATGAAGGATCGGTCCACTTTGAGAACATCAAGCGGGAAGCGCTTCAGATAGGCGAGGCTCGAATAGCCTGTGCCGAAGTCGTCCACGGACACGCTCACACCGATGGCCTTGAGCCGGGAAAGCGTTGCGATCGCCTTTTCCGGATTCTGCACCAGGTAGCTTTCGGTCAGTTCGAGCTCGAGATAGCCCGGCTCCAGGCCGCTGTCGTCCAGCGCCGCTTTCACGACCGTGAACAGGTTCTCCATTTCCAGCTGGCGGCCCGACAGATTCACCGCCACCCCGATTTGGCCCAGTCCCGCCTCGTGCCAGGCACGCGTTTGTTTGCAGGCGGTGCGCAGCACCCACTCGCCGACCGGGACGATCAGTTCGCTTTGTTCGAGCAGAGGAATGAATTCGCCGGGCGCGACCAAGCCGCGGCCGGGATGCTGCCAGCGGATCAAGGCCTCGACCCCGATGATGCGTCCGCTCTTGCAACTCGCCTTCGGCTGATAATGCAGCAGGAACTCGTCGCGCTGCAGCGCACCGTGCAGCTCAGTCTCGAACCGGTTCCGGGCGAAGGCAGGGTCGGAGTCGTAATCAATAGTCAAATCATCGACGAGGAGAATCTGATCGGCTTTCAAATTGACACCGTTACGCCCATTCATGCAGTTTCCCCCGCCTTTACCTCGATCGCCGGAATCGTGCCGACCCACCGTCTCCCGGCAGTAGCGCGGCTGCGTTCGCCCGCGCGCCATGGCGCCACACCCCGCGGCTCCCAACCCGGGTCGATCGGCCGAATACGCGATGTCGCGCCGCCGCCGTCCAAGACCCAATGGGTTTATCGGCCGGATTCGGCCAAGCTTTAAGCCGTATACCTCGGACCGACCGCCCCTTGACCCGGCGATTTCGCCGGCTGACGCGACCGCGATTGGCCTCAAGTTTTCCCAGGCACTGCCGATATGCATGATCGAGCAGGCGCAACCCGCGCGTGCAATTGCACCAGAGCATGAGCGACCTTACCAATCCGTCGGATATCGCCAGGGAAACCCTGCGCCAGCTGGCCTCGCGCCGCATTGCCCCGAATCCGGACAACTATCGCCAGCACTATCAGGAGATTGCCGGTCAGCCGGATGCGGCCGCCGACGCCGAGCGTATGCTGTCCCAGCTTGCCGCCGAGTTGCGCGCGCAGCCGAACACCGCTCGTGCCGCGGATGCGCTGGACAAGGCAGCCGGCGAAAAGAACTGGCCCCAATACCGGACCGCGCTGTTGCAGATGATCGATGCCAAAAGCGGCCAGGGCGCCGGTGCGCCGGTCTGGGCGAAACTGATCCTCGACCTGATCAGGCAATGGGAAAGCCGCCACAGCGGCCTCACCACCGCGAGAAAACGCGATAGCCTGGAAAGAGTCCTCCGCGTTCCCGGTACCGATGCCGCCGGCTTGGCGGCAAAGCTGCAAAAACTGGTGAAGTCCTGGTCGCAGACCGCGGCGGCGCCGGCTGAGCAAACGGAGCTCTCCCCGGGCGAGGCGGAGGCGGCAAGCGCAGGCGAGGCCGCGGCCACGCGCACGCACGCGCCATTGATCATGGCGCCGCGCGAAGGTGAAGACACGGCCGGCCAAATGCGCGATTTGCTCGCCCAAACCCTGGAATTCGCGGTCATCACGCAACTCGGACATGCACCCGACCTGGCCGAGGAAGCAGGCGGCCTGGCGCATGCGGCGCGCGAGGCCGCCGGCAAAGATGCGATTGCGAAACTCACGAGTGCCCTGAGAAAGTTCTGGTTCAAGCTCGAGCTGCGTGGCGGCGAGAATGCCGAACTGCACCAGGGTTTGCTGCGCCTCTTGCGGCTTTTAATCGACAACACGCATGAGCTGCTGGGCGAAGACCAGTGGCTGCGCGGGCAGGTGGCGCTGCTGCAGGAGATCGTCAGCCGTCCGCTCGACCTTGGCGCCATCGCGGAGGCGGAGAGCCGGCTCAAGGAAGTGATCTTCAAGCAAGGTACGCTCAAGAACAGCCTGCAGGAAGCCAAAGCCGCGTTGAAGCGCCTGATCACCAGTTTCATCGACCGCCTCGGCGGCCTGTCCGAAAGCACCGACGGCTACCACACCCGCCTGGAAACCTATGCGCAGAAAATCCGCCAGGCCGACGACATCAAGCAGCTCAATGACGTGCTCGAGGATCTGCTCGAGGATACGCGCTCGGTACAGCTCGATGCGGTGCGCACGCGCGACGAGTTGCTGGCAGCACGCCGCCAGGTGGAAGCGGCGGAACTCAGGGTGCACGAACTGGAGAGCGAATTGGGCAAGGTCAGCGGCCTGGTGCAGGAGGACCAGCTCACCGGCGTGCTCAACCGGCGCGGCCTGGAGGATGCCTACGAGCGCGAGGTGTCGCGTGCCGAGCGCACCGGCACGCCCTTGTGCGTGGGCATGCTCGACATCGATAATTTCAAGTTGTTGAACGATACGCACGGCCACCAGGCCGGCGACGATGCCCTGCAGCACCTGGTGCGCGTGATCAAGCGCACCATGCGCCCCTCCGACGTGCTCGCGCGCTACGGCGGGGAGGAGTTCATGCTGCTGCTGCCGGAGACGCAGCAGGACGAGGCGGTCGAAGTGATGGTCAGGCTGCAGCGCAACCTGACCAAGGCATTCTTCCTGCACGACAACGAGCGCGTGCTCATCACCTTCAGCGCGGGCGTGGCGCTGCGCCAGGAAGGCGAGTCCCAGTCGTCCATTGTCGAGCGTGCCGACAAGGCCCTGTACCAGGCCAAACGCAGCGGCAAGAACCGCGTCTGCCCCGCCTGAACCCGATTTGTGGGGCGGCGGCGAGCCTGCGCGCCCGAATCGGCGAATTGCGCCCGATTTCCCCCTCTGTTTCCCGTCTCAGCCAGCCTTGAGCTGATGTTAGCCTAGCGCTGTCTGCTAGGAGTCCGTTTCAGTACGCTATGAACGGCCCCTGGGTCAGGGCAGCACGAGGGGAGCCCCCCCACATGCTGCAGAAGGTTCTTGCAACCGGGAGCATCCCGGGCGGCATGCGAAGGAGAGCAAGAGATGGCGGGCAACATGAACCAGGGCGCACTGCGCCTTGCGACCCCTCCCCGGACGGGAGCAACGAAGCGGGCGTCGCGCACAACCGGTGCGCGCGCGCTGGCAACGGCCCCTGCCGACTACTACAACCGCATAGAGAATTACGCGCAGAAAATCCGCGAAACCCAGGACGTGCGCGACATCATCGGCATCCTGGACGAGGCGCTCAACGAAACCCGCGCCCTGCACACCGCCAACGAAATGGCGATCGTGCGCCAGCAGGTGGTACTCGCCGAGCAGCGCATCGAGCACTTGAAGAGCGAACTTGAGCTGGTCAACAAGCTGGTGCGCGAAGACCAGCTCACCGGCGCGCTCAACCGGCGCGGCCTGGACGACGCGCTGGAGCGCGAAGCGGCGCGCGCCGAGCGCAACGGCACGTTCCTGTGCATCGCCCTCCTGGACATCGACAATTTCAAGAAGATCAACGACGCCTATGGCCATCAGGTGGGCGACATCGTGCTGGTGCACCTCGTGGCCATCATCAAGGAAACCATACGCAGCAACGACCTGATCGGGCGCTACGGCGGCGAGGAATTCATGGTGCTGCTGCCTGATTCGCGCCTGGACGAGGCCGTCGCCGTGATGGGCCGGCTGCAGCGCGAACTCGCCAGCAAGCAGATTTCCTGGGCCAAGCAGCAGCTGGTCGTCACCTTCAGCGCCGGCGTCGCCGCGCGCGGCAAAGGCGAAAACCTCGAAGCCTTCATCAACCGCGCCGACACGGCCTTGTACGAAGCCAAGCGCGTGGGCAAGGACCGGATCATCGTTGCTTCCTGAGACGGCATCGGGATAGCGCGCGCGCTCGCGTGTGCTGAATCACTGATGCTGGAGGCGGTCCGATCTGCGTGTGAGCTTGTCATTCCGGGGGCGGCCCCCCAGAACCTTTCTTCTATTTGCGGCCTCTCTCGCTTTGCGAGGGACGACAGCCGTGGATTGCGTTGCGGGCGCGGCAATTTTCCGGATATCGGCCTAGCTGCTGAACTGACGCTCTGCTCCTGAGGGCGTCACCGCCGGCTGGCCGGCATCCAATATAGCCGCCAGCGCTTCTACCGCGTCTCCCTCCAGGCCATGCTCGCGTGCGAATGCCAGCCTCTCGCGCGCAAGCGCGCGCTGGTCAGCTCGAATCAGCGCGTCGATATAGCTTAGCCAGTAGCGCTGCGACTCCGGTTTCGCCGCCAGGGCGGCTTCGAAATACGCCAGTCCCGCCGCAGGCTGATCTATCTCGAGCAGCAGTATCCCCAGATTGTGATTTGCTTCGGCATGTTCGGGCGCGCCCTGCAAAATATCGCGATAGAGCTGCTCGGCCTCCTGCAACCGGTCGGCACGGTGGTAGCCCACAGCCAGTTGCAGCGTCAGTTGCAGCGCCTGTTGATAGGCCTCATCCGGGTTCGGGGCGGGCGCGCATTGCGCAGCGGTCGTGGCAGTCATGGCGGTTTCCTCCAATGTGATCGAGGAATCCTAACCCGATGCTGGCCGACCCTAAGGGTTCAGCATGAGGAGAATAGCGCGCCTATTCGCTGCGATCCACTTTTACCCGCACTGGACAACCGGCACAGAACCGCGGTCTGACGCAGCACGCGACGACGGCCTGATTTCGCGTAGCGCACGCACTGAAGCCTGGCAGCCGCAAAGCCCGTTCATCGCGCCGGCGAACTCGCCAACGCCAAACCAAATGGGGAATTGCGCCAGATTTCCCGGCCTGTTTCGCACATCGCCCACCCGGGCCCTGATGTTAACCTACGCCCGTTGCAAAAAAAATCCTGCAACGGGCCGATTCAGGAAAGTGCAAGGGTAGGCTGGGAGGTTTCCTGCCAGTTCGTCGTCAACTCTTGAAAATCTCTTTCCAATCAGCCCATAAGCCGAGCCCTCCGGCTTTAGCGACCGCCTTTCCACGAGGCGGGGCGCGGCTCTGCGCCGAACGCCAGAACGAGAAAATCCTAAACCTTTGGCCGCAAGCATCCGATAAGCCCTGTAACGACGGTTTTGATGCTTCGGCGACGAAGCCGACCAACGTGCCCGGCCGAACGCCGGATTTTCTAGAAAACCAGGTAAAGGAGATACATCATGGCACAAGTAATTAACACCAACATGGCGTCCTTGAACGCCCAACGCAACCTCAGCACTTCGCAATCGCAATTGCAGGTTTCCCTGCAGCGCCTGTCCTCGGGCCTGCGCATCAACAGCGCCAAGGACGATGCGGCCGGCATGGCGATTTCGAGCAGGATGACCTCGCAGATCAACGGCCTGAACCAGGCAGCGCGCAACGCCAACGACGGCATTTCGCTCGCGCAGACGGCTGAAGGTTCGCTCAACGCGATTTCTGACAACCTGCAGCGTATGCGTGAACTGTCGGTGCAGTCGGCCAACGCGACCAACAGCGCAAGCGATCGCGCCACTTTGCAGAACGAAGTTTCGCAGCTCGCGTCTGAAATTCAGCGCGTCGCTTCCGGCGCGGAATTCAACGGCGTCAAACTGCTCGACGGCTCGTTCACCGCCCAGACCTTCCAGGTCGGCGCCAACGCGACCGCGAACGACAGAATCACCGTAGATTCGATCAGCAGCGCACGCACCAGCGACCTCGGTCAAAGCTACGGTGCGACGGTCACCGGCGCCACCGTGGACGCCACGGGGATCGTCGGCGCAGGCGCGTTCACCATCGCGGTGAATGGCGGAACCGCGGTCGACGTCTTTGTCGCATCGGGCGGCGCAGCCGTAACCGGCTCGGCAAAGGACATCGCCACGGCGATCAACAAGTCCAATATCACCGGCGTCACCGCGACCGCCAATGAGACGACGAAAGCCGGCACTTATGGCGCCACCGGTGCTGTCGCCGATGGCAACATAACACTTACCATCAACGGCACAGCCATGGCTGTAGCCGTGACCAACGCCGGCATCGGCGCCAACAACGTTGCCGCCGCGTACGCCGCGATCCAGGCGAACAGCGCCGCCACTGGCGTGACCGCCACCGTCGAGGCCGGCAACACGCTCAAGCTGCACGCCGCGGACGGCAGGAACATCGACTTTGCCTTCGCCGACACCGATACCACGAACATTGTGGCGCAGGACGTCGGCCTGGGTGGCGTCGCCGCCACGACCTTTGGTTCCTATAGCCTGGACTATGTCGGCAAGGGCGGCGTGATTGTTGCGGGTACAGCGACGGATGCCGCAAAAGGCGCCGTAGCCGGCTCGTACAGTTCCGCCGCAACCGGCGTCGCCGTCAGCGCGATCGATATCGGCACAGTGGACGGTGCCAACAAAGCTCTGGCTTCGCTCGACAGCGCGCTGGCGACCATCAACACCTCCCGCGCGGCCCTGGGTGCCTTCCAGAACCGCTTCATGTCGGCGGTGTCGAACCTGCAAACGACCGCAGAAAACCTGACTGCCTCGCGCAGCCGGATTCAGGACGCGGACTTCGCGGTGGAAACAGCCTCGATGACCCGCGGCCAGATCCTGCAGCAAGCAGGCACGGCGATCCTGGCGCAGGCCAACTCGCTGCCGAACAGCGTGTTGTCCCTGCTGAAGTAAGGGTAAGCAACAAGAAGTGAGCCCCGGCCGGGACACCCCCGGCCGGGGATTTTCGCTCGATTGAAGGAGTACCGAACATGAAGCTCGATACGGTATCGCCGGCGGCGGCCGAATCGAAAGCGACGCCGGCCACACGCTTGCCCGGAACCTCCGGGGCAACTGCGGCGGGATCACCGCCCTCTGCACCCGTGCATCCCGTCGCGCAAGCGCAGCCACCCGCAAGCGCGGAGGCGGCGAAACAGGCGGCAGCCCGGATCAACGAATTTCTCAGGTCGAACGCGGCCAACGTCGAGTTTGCCGTCGACGCCACATCGGACCATGTGATCGTGCGCGTGGTCGATTCCGAGACCCACCAGCTGATACGCCAGATGCCGACCGAAGAAACGCTCGCCATTTCGCGCGCGCTCGACCGCCTGACCGGCCTGCTGTTGGCGCAAAAAGCCTGATAGCGGGCCTTTTGCCGCTGTGCTTAAAGGATTGCCGCTAGCCTGCCGATATTAGGATATCGCTGTACCAATAAAAGAGGCTTTTCAATGGCAGTGAGCTTGCCCGGCATCAGCGCCACCAGCGGAACTTTGACGGCATCCGGAGTCGGCTCGGGTATAGACATCAAGGGGCTGGTCAGCCAGTTGATGGCGGTGGAGCAGCGGCCATTGACGCTGCTCGCGCAAAAAGAATCCGATTTTCAGTTCAAGCTCACCAGCCTGGGCTCGGTCCAGGGCAGCTTGTCCTCCCTGCAATCCGCAGCGCAGGCGCTCGCTGCGGCAAGTACCGCGACTTACGGAGCTTCCGCAAGCGATACCACCATACTGAGTGCGACGGCCGACAGCACTGCCGCGAGCGGAAGTTACTCGGTCAGCGTCACCGCGCTGGCGCAAGTGCAAAAACTCGTCTCCCCCACGGGGCAGGCAAGCACGACTGCAGCCATCGGCACGGGCGCCGCAACCACGCTCACGCTGACGCTGGGCACGATCACCGGCACCCCGGTCGATGGCCAATACGCGTCCGCCGGCTTCGACGCCGATCCGCTCAAGACGCCGGTGACTTTGACCATAGACAGCAGCAACAACACCCTCGCAGGGATCCGCGACGCGATCAATGCCGCCGGCGCGGGGGTCACCGCCAGCATCATCAACGACGGCAGCGGCTCGCCCTACCGCCTGACCCTGACCTCGAACGCGACCGGCGCGGCGAGCAGCATGAAACTGTCGGTGGCCGGCGACGCAGCTATCGCTTCGCTGCTCGAATACGATCCGACTGCGCCGGCGCAAAACTTCAATGAAACCCAGACCGCGCAGGATGTCACCGGGCTTGTCGTCAACGGCGTGGCTATCGCCAGCGCCACCAACAGCGTCGCCGGCGCGATCCAGGGCGTGACGCTCAACCTCGCAAAGCCGACGACCAGCGGCGCGGTTACCGTCACCGTCCAGCGCGACAACAGCAAGCTGACTTCGGCACTGGGCGCTTTGGTGAATGCCTATAACAGCGCCAACAAGACAATCGCCGCCGCCACCGCCAAGGGCGCGGTGTTGCAGGGCGACTGGGCGGTGCTCAGCCTGCAGCGCCAGGTGCGCACCATCCTCGGCAGCGCGCAGAGTGCCGGCGGCGCCTATACGACCTTGTCGCAACTCGGCGTCAGCTTTCAGAAAGACGGAACGCTCGCGCTCGATTCGGCCAAGCTGAACACCGCGTTGTCGGCGAATGTCGGCGACGTCGCCGCCCTGGCTGCCGCGATCGGAGGCGCAGTCAAGAGCACCGTCGACGATCTCCTGGGGCCGACCGGCCCGATCACCAACGAGACTGCCGGCATCAACCGCTCGATCAAGGACATCGGCTCGCAGCGCATAAATATCCAGAGCCGCCTGGATGCGACGGAGGCGCGCTACCAGGCGCAGTTCAACGCGCTCGACACGCTGCTGAGCAGCATGAATTCCATGAGCAGCTTTCTGTCCCAGCAGCTGGACAATCTTCCGAACTACTACAACACGCAGAAATAGAAAGGACGGTGCACATGTTTCCCGCGAATCCCCGCGCCGCAATGAACGCCTACCGCAGCGTGGGCGTCGAATCCATCGTGGCATCGGCCAGCCCGCACCGGCTGATCATGATGCTGTTCGAAGGCGCCAGTGCGGCGGTGTCTTCGGCGAGGGTGCACCTGCGCGAGCGCAATGTCCCGGCCAAGTGCAAGGCCATCTCCCAGGCGATGGCGATCATCGACGGCGGCCTCAAGGCGAGCCTGGACCTGAAGGTGGGCGGCGATCTGGCGCAAAACCTGTCCGACCTGTACGCCTACATGACGCAGCGCCTGCTCCATGCCAACCTCAACAACGACGACGCGGCACTCGAAGAGGTGTCAAAACTTTTGCAGCAACTCGGCAGCGCCTGGGCGACCCTCGCGGCGACGCCGGCTGCGGCTGCTGCGAATCCCGACACGCCGCCGCGGCAGCGCGCCGCCACCTCCTACGGAAACATCTGAATGACGAACGCACACGAACATATCCTCGACGTCTACTCGTCGATCTCCGCCAAGACCGGAGAGATGCTGGAGGCGGCGAAAGCGGGCGACTGGGACCGGCTGGTGCAGTTGGAGCACGACTGCCGTGCGCTGATCGAGACGCTGAAACAAAGCGATGCCGGCGCCGAAGTAGGCGCGAGATTCCTGCAGCGCAAGGTCGCGCTCATTCGCAAGGTGCTCGCCGACGATGCCGAAATACGCAAATTCACCGAGCCGTGGATGACTCAGCTCGAGGCTTACCTCGGCAACGCACGCCGCGAGCACAAATTGCAACGCGCGTATGAAAGCGACCACGGCGGCTAGCGCCTGCAAGCGGCTGCCAGACACATGTTCACGCGGCTGGACCGGGTGAACGTGAGCCGAGAACACATCCCCGCATTTGGATACAGCGTCCTGGCGTGCGCACGGCGCACGCGAGGCCCCGCAGCAAAGCGCCACTTAAGGAGATTGGGCGCGCGCTGATTCGTCGCAGGCGACACTGAGGAACCAAGGTCATGCTTCCGGTCATTTTGCTGAAGGGCGTCGAACCGGTCACGCCGGGCAAGCCCATAGGCAGCGGCCGGGCCGATGCCCTGCGCCTGCTGCCGCAGCTCGACCCGGGGGACATACTCAGTGCCCGCGTCGAAGCCAAGCTCCCCGACGGGAGCTACAAGGTCATGGTGGCCGGCCAGCCGCTGCGCATGAATCTGCCCTCGTATATCGCCCCCGGCGATACGCTCGAACTCGCTTTCGTCTCGCGCGATCCGCGGCTGACCTTCGTGCTCAAGAACATGCAGCAGGCGGCGCCCGCGCCGGCACCGGCATCTGCGCCAACGACGGCGCCGCTATTGTCGGCCGCCGGCCGGTCGGCTACCGCGGGCCTGGCGCAACCGGGCGAACCGGGACTGCCCTCGAGCGCCGCTCCCGCCGACACGCTGGAGCTCGCTCTGGTGACGCACGAATCACGGCTCGCGCCTGCGCCCAAAAGTGCACCGCAGACGGCGCAAGCACCGGCACCGGCACCAGCAATTGTTTTGTCGGCCGCCGGCCGCCTGGTTGCTGCGACCATGCTGCAACCGGGCGAGGTGGCCCTTCCGGTGGCTGCGTCGGCCACGGCGCCGCTAATGGCAGCCCCGCCCGCGGACGGCGCACAGCTGGCGATCGCGCTCGCGCGCACGCTTGCGGGCAGCGGATTGTTCTACGAATCGCATCAGGCCGCCTGGGTCGCCGGCAAGCTCGATCTGGCGCAGATCCGGCAAGAGCCGCAGGCGCGGCTGACGCAGAGCGCGCCCGCGCGCGCCGCCGATACGGCGGCCGCGGCAGCGGCGGCCGAACTCCCCGCCGCGGGCACAGCACGCTTACAGCAGTCGAGCGTGCAGCAGACGATACATCCTCACACGGTTCCATTGGTACAGCAGCAGCTTGCAGCGCTCGACGCCGGGAAGGTCATGATGCAGTTGGAGATCTGGCCGAAGCAATGGATGCAATGGGAAATCGAGGAGCAGCAGAGCGGCACGGGGCGCGAAGCGGACGCAGATACGCCGCAAAGCTGGAATACCGAGCTGCGGCTGCAGTTGCCACTGCTGGGCGAACTCAAGGCTGCGCTGAGTATCGCCGGCGACGGCGTGCGCATCAGGCTCGAGACCGCCAACGCCAGCAGCGCGGCGCTGTTGCGCGAACACAGCGCCTCCTTGCAGACGGCGTTGGCCGCCGCCGGCGTGCCGCCCGCGGGCATCGCGATCGCGCAACATGAACAAGCCTGAAGCGCCGCTCCCCGGCCGCGCCGCTGCGCCGAACGGTGCGGCGATCTCGGCACAGCCGGCCAATGCCCTGGAATTCGACCCGCAGCAAGCTGCGATCGCCCTCGCCTACAACGGCGACAACGACGCACCCAGGGTCGTTGCCAAGGGACGCGGTCTTTTGGCGCAGGCGATCATCGAGCGTGCGCACCAACACGGCGTGTACGTGCACGAATCCAGAGAGCTGGTGGCGCTGCTGATTCAGGTGGATCTGGACCAGCGTATCCCCCCGGCGCTCTATCGCGCCGTGGCCGAGCTGCTGGCATGGGTATATCGGCTCGAGCAAAACAGCTCCGCGCGGCCCGCCGCCATCGACGACGACAATTTGCCGCGATTGGCTTACGCGCCCGGCGCTGCGGACAATAGCGGAGATTTCGATGAAGCCTGAGCGTGCATCGGCGGGGAGATTTGCGGGGAGGCTGGGCGCAATGCGTAAGCGCCGGCCGGAAATGCTATAGAATCGCCTCAGCTGACGAGATCGACACCAACATGACAGATCGCACCGAAGACTCGCTGAAACCCGAGCCCGCGAGCGCCGACCAGAGCAGGTACCTGATCCACTCGCGCCTGGAAATCGCTGCGATCCTGAAGACGCTAAGCCGGTCCGGCCGCATGGTCACGGCGTATTTCGGCGCCGACGATGACTTCATTCTCACCTCCATTCTCGCGGTCAACGCCGATCAGAACACGGCATTCATCGATTGCGACGCGAACGCCGCCTCCAGCCGGCGCGCGCTGCAGGCGAAGAACATCACGTTCGTCGCCGTGCACGATCGCATCAAGATCCAGTTTTCCGCCGCGTCCCTGAGCCAGACGCGCCTGGACGGCCGCGATGTTTTCAGCATGCCGATACCGGCGACACTGCTGCGCCTGCAGCGGCGCGAGTATTTTCGCATCACCACGCCGCTCACCCGGCCGCTGGTGTGCATCATCGATGAGCAGGCCTCGCCCGAGCGCGAGCAGACCGAAATGGTCATTGTCGACATCAGCTGCGGCGGGGTCGCCGTCATCGATCCCGCCGAGCCGGCCGAAATCGAAGTCGGCGCGCGTCTGCGCGGCTGCCGCATACCACTGCCCGAGATCGGCCAGGTGGCAGTGGATATCGTGGTGAAAAGCGCGTCCGAAGTCACGCTCAAGAACGGCAAGACGCAGCGGCACGCCGGATGCGAATTCCTGAATATGAAGGAACGCGACCGCGGGCTGATTCAGCGCTACATCAGCAGGCTCGAACGCGAGCGCACCCATCGCGGCGGCGCGCGCTGAAGACGGCGCAGTCCGTCCCCGGCATTGAAAGAAAGCCACCCCAGACCGCTGTTTTTTTCATCCATAACCGTGTTTTCCGCGCGGACACGCTTCACCTCCGCGCGCAAAACACGGTTGGCGCGCGCGAGCGCGCAATGTTCGCCCACCGATATTGGTTAAAGCGGGGCTGCCTCAGGCTGCGGCACCCGGACTTGCGCGGACGGCGACCCGTCCGCGCGGATCGCCGATTGCGTGCGGATAAAAAGCACATCCGCACGCAATCGACGATCTCGTATAAGGACCCTCCTGTCACGGTTTTATCTATGCCCTGACAGGCAACCGCATTTCGATAGCAGGCGCCCGGCCTAGCTATCGATCTTCGCAACCTCAGACCTGCATGTTCATGATGTCGTGGTAGGCCGATACCAGGCGGTTGCGCACCTGCACCATCTGCTGGAACGATATATTCGCCTTCTGCATCGAAACCATCACGTCGTTCAGGCTGGCGTTGGGCGCCCCGAGCTCGAAGTCGCGCGCCAGGCTCGTGGCATCGACCTGTTTCGCGTTGATGCCGTCGAGCGAACTTTTCAGCAGCGCGGCGAAATCCGTGCCTGCGACTTTCGCGGCTGCTGCCTGCGCCGGCGGCTTTCCGGTTGCGGCCGCCGCGCGCAGCTGACCTAGCAGGTTGTCTATAGCGCTGGTATCCATATGCCTTTCCTCACGTCGATGCGTTCTTGAAACTGAGTGGAAATCTGTAACAGGATGAGGTGACCCTAGTGCGAACGGAAGGGTCCCACTCCTTCCTTTGCCCCTCGTGCTCCCCTAAGTCGGAGCGCAGCAAAACGGCTTTGGCTACGGCTTCCAAAGCTATGCCGCTCCGCCTTCCATCCGGTACTGCTGCAGCTTGTAGCGCAATGCGCGCTCGCTGATGCCCAGCCTTTCCACCGCGAGCTTGCGCGAACCGTTGACCGCCAGCAGCGTTTCCATGATATGCGCCCGCTCCAGCGACTTCATGTCCATGGGCGCGCCCGGGGTAACGGCTTCGCCTTGCGCCTGACGTTCGGACTGCGGCGCCACCTGCGGTGCCGGCGCCGCGCCGAAGTCGAGTTCGGCCGCATCGATCAGATCGCCGGCGGCCAGTATCACTGCGCGCTGCACTACGTTTTCCAGTTCGCGCACATTGCCCGGCCACAGGTGCGCCAGCAGGGCTTGCTCGGCGCTTGCGGCCAAGCGCAGCTGCGGCCGGCCCATGACCTGCGCATGCCCCGCGACGCAACGGCGCGCCAGCGGCACGATGTCGGCGGGACGCTCGCGCAACGACAGCAGCTGCAGCGGAAACACGTTCAGGCGGTAATACAGATCTTCGCGGAACGTGCCCGCGGCGACGCACGCGCCGAGGTCGCGGTTGGTGGTGGCGATGACGCGGATGTCGATCGCCAGCGCCTTCTTCGCACCCACGCGCTCGACTTCGCGCTCCTGCAGCACGCGCAGCAGCTTGGCCTGCAGGGGCAGCGGTATTTCGGAGATTTCGTCGAGCAGCAGGGTGCCCCCCTGCGCCTGCTCGAATTTGCCGGCCTGCGCCTGGTTGGCGCCGGTGAACGCACCGCGCTCGTGGCCGAACAGCGTGGCCTCGATCAGATTGTCCGGAATCGCGGCGCAGTTGATGGCGACGAACGCCTGGTCGGCGCGCGGCGAATGGCGGTGAATGTAGCGCGCCAGCACTTCCTTGCCGGTGCCGCTCTCGCCCGAGAGCAGCACCGTGGTCGCCGAAGCGGCCACGCGCTCGGCCAGCGCCAGCAACGCGGCCGACTTCGGATCGGCGGCGACGATGCCCTCGTCGTCTTCGGCCACCGGCTGCAGGCGGTAGCGCTGCACCAGTTGCAGCAGGCCCGCCGGCTCGAACGGCTTCGCCAGATAGTCGCTGGCGCCTGCGTGCATCGCCGCGACCGCGCTCTCGATGTCGCCGAACGCAGTCATGAGGATCACCGGGATGTGCGCATGGCTGCGCTTGATTTCGCGCAGCAGGCCGAGGCCGTCCATCGGCTGCATCTGGATGTCGCTGATCACCAGGCCGATGCGACGCCGCTCGATCGCGGTAAGCGCCTCGCCGCCGTCGGCTGCCGGAATGACGGCATAGCCCGCGAGCTCCAGCGTGATGCACAAGGCATCGCGCAGGTCGCGGTCATCTTCAACAATCAGCAGCGGCAGCGATGTCATCTACGACTCCTTGCGTAAAATCGAGCGGCAGGCGCAGCGCGAATTCGCTGCCCGCACCGCTGGCCGAGCGCACGGCCACGCTGCCGCCGTGCGCCTCGGCCACGGCGCGCACGATGGCCAGCCCCAAGCCGGTGCCGCCGTTGCGCGTGGTGAAAAACGGCTCGAACAGCCGCGCCTGCACTTCGGGCGCGATGCCGGCGCCGTCGTCGCTCACGCCAAACACAATTTCTGCGTCCGCGCAGGTCGCTGCCAGGCACACGCGCCCGCCCGGTGCGCAGGCCTGCACCGCGTTTTCAAGCAGACTCAACAAAGCACCAGTCAACGCCTGGCGGTCCGCCCGTAGCATGCGCCCGGCGCTCTCGTCCCTGAATTCAATAAGCAATCCGCGTGCCAGAGCCTGCGGTTCCATGGTCTGGAAAACCTCGCGCAGCAATTCCGCCGCGGCCACCGGCTCCACGGCGGCGCTCACGCCGCGCACGAACAGCAGCATGTCCTCGATCAGCCGCTCAAGGTGGCGCAGCCGGTCGACGGTTTTGCCGGCGAAGTCCGCGCGTTTGGCCGCCGGCAGGTCCGGATTTCCCAAATGCGCGGAGTACAGCAGGGCCGTGGCGAGCGGGGTGCGCAACTGGTGTGCGAGCCGCGCCGCCATCTCGCCCATCGCGGCCAGGCGCTCCCGGCGCAGCACCGCTTCGCGCTGCGCCTCTTTTTCCTCGAATTGGCGCCGCAGCTCGCCATTGGCGAGCGCGAGTTCGTGCGTCAGCACCAGGGCCTGCTGCCGCAGTTCCTCATAGGCGACGCATAGGTCCGAGGACGCCAGATTGAACACCTGGAACGCCTGTTCCAGCTGCTGCGGGCTGAGTGTACCGACCGGATTCATGTTTGGTTTGCGCGACGCCTGGGCGCCCGTGTGCTTTCCCCAATTTGACGCCTCACAGACTAGCACCGGGCAATTCGGCCACGGCGGGCAATAAAGACCGGTAAATGCCCTCTTCTTGCGGGTTTGATACGCGCCGTTTTGCCCATAATCGCTTCAGTCCCTCAATGGAGGGCCGAAACGAGGATGGCGATCAGCATGAAACGCAAGCAAGCATTCGCCGCCGCCAGCAACGCGGCGGGCAAAACACCATGGCAATAGCTTCCGCACAAGTTCCCGCACCCCGCATCCAGGTGCTCGGGTTGATCCCGCTGCAGCAGAAATTCGGGGCAATGGTCGCGCTCGCGGCCATCGTGGCGCTGCTCATCGGCGGATGGATGTGGGGCCAGACCCCGGATTACCGCGTGCTCTACACCAATTTGTCCGACCGCGACGGCGGCGCGATCATCAACTCGCTGCAGCAGATGAACGTGCCTTACAAATTCGCCGGCGGCGGCGCGCTGCTGGTGCCTGCCGACCAGGTTCACGAAATGCGCCTGCGTCTGGCCGGCCAGGGCCTGCCCAAGGGCGGTCTGGTCGGCTTCGAGGTGATGGAAACGCAGAAGCTGGGCACCAGCCAGTTCCAGGAGCAGGTCAATTACCAGCGCGCGCTCGAGGGCGAACTCGCGCGCTCGATCCAGTCGCTCTCGGCGGTGCAGGCCGCCCGCGTGCATCTGGCCATTTCCAAGCCTTCGGTGTTCGTGCGCGAGCAACAGAAGCCGAGCGCGTCGGTACTGCTCTCCCTGCATCCGGGCCGCAGCCTGGATTCCACCCAGGTCAGCGCGATCGTGCATCTGGTATCGAGCAGCATTCCGGAACTGCCGGTGAAAAACGTCACCGTGATCGACCAAAGCGGCAACCTGCTCACCTCCCAGGACGGCAGCAATGTCGGACTCGATCCGAGCCAGTTCAAATACCGGCGCGAAGTCGAGCAAAGCTTCGTCAAGCGCATCGAAGCCATCCTCGCCCCGATCACCGGCCCGCGCAACGTGCTCGCCCAGGTGACCGCGGATATGGATTTCACGCAGACCGAGAACGTCGCCGAAATCTACAGCCCGAACCAGTCAGCTCCGGCCGCCGTACGCAGCCAGCAGACGACCGAATCCAACGGCGGCAGCGCCGGCCAAGGGGCCTCCGGGGTGCCGGGCGCACTCAGCAATCAGCCGCCGGGCAACGCGACCGCGCCGATCAACGGGGCGCCGACGCCGGGGTCTGCGCCAGGGTCCGTGCCAGGCCAGCTTGCCGGGATCATTCCCGCACCGGGCACCGCTCCGGCTGTGGCGGGGGCGAGCGCTGTGTCCTCGCCTACGCGGCGCGACTCGACCATCAACTACGAGGTCGACAAGACCATCAGGCACACGCGCCAGGCCGTCGGCGCCATCAAGCGGCTGTCGGTAGCCGTGGTGGTCAACTACCGCAAGCTGACCGACGCGGACGGCAACGTCACGAACAAGCCGCTTTCCGCCGAGGAAATGACGCAGATCAACGCCCTGGTGAAGG
Organism: Burkholderiales bacterium; assembly: GCA_014860395.1. Taxonomy (GTDB): domain Bacteria; phylum Pseudomonadota; class Gammaproteobacteria; order Burkholderiales; family SG8-39; genus 2-12-FULL-64-23. The sequence continues at coordinate 25,962 of JACZJU010000175.1, forward strand.
AAGTCATGGGCTACAGCAAGGATCGCGGCGATTCGCTAAACGTGACCAACAGCGCCTTCTCCGTGCCCGAAGTCGTGCCCGCCGAAGAGGTGCCGTTGTGGAAGCAGCCCGAGACCATCGCCACCGCCAAGGACGTCGGCCGCAACCTGCTGATCGCCGCCCTGGTGCTGTTCCTGGTCCTGGGGGTGCTGCGTCCGCTGCTCGCCAAGCTCGCCGAGGCGCCCCCGCCTCCACCCGTGCTGCCCGACGATGAATCAGCCGCGTCGGTGCAGCGCATCGCCGGCTACGACCAGAATCTGGACGCGGTGAAGCAGCTCGCGCGCAGCGAACCGGCGCTGGTCGCCAACGTCGTCAAGGAATGGGTGGCGCGCGATGAATGAGGAAGGCATCGAGAAGGGCGCCATTTTGCTGCTGTCGCTGGGCGAGGAAGGCGCGAGCGAAGTGTTCAAACACCTGGGCCCGCGCGACGTGCAAAAACTCGGCAAGGCCATGTCCAACCTGCAGGGCGTCACCCGCGAAAAGGTCGAAAGCGTCCTCAGCGCATTTCGTCTGCGCGCCGAGGAGAAATCGCCCCTCGGCCTGAACTCGCGCGAGTACCTGCGCACGGTGCTCACCAAGGCGCTGGGCGACGACAAGGCGAGCAACCTCATCGACCGCATCATGCAAGGCGGCGATACCAGCGGCATCGATGGCCTGAAATGGATGGATTCGGCAGCGGTGGCCGAACTGATCAGAAACGAGCATCCGCAGATCATCGCCACCATCCTCGTGCACCTGGAGCGCGACCAGGCAAGCGAGATTCTGGCCCTGATGGTCGAGCGCCTGCGTAACGACGTGCTGCTGCGCATAGCGACGCTGGACGGCATCCAGCCCTCGGCGCTGCGCGAGTTGAACGACGTGCTGACCAAGCTGCTCTCGGGCAACAACAACATCAAGCAGGCGCCGATGGGCGGCGTGCGCGCAGCGGCCGAAATACTCAACTTCATGTCCGGCAGCGCCGAAAGCGGGCTCATCGAAAGCGTCAAGGAGTACGACGCCGACCTGGCGCAGAAAATCCTCGACGAGATGTTCGTGTTCGAGAACCTGCTGGACATCGACGACCGCGGCATCCAGCTGCTGCTGCGCGAAATCCAGTCCGAATCCCTGATCACCGCATTGAAAGGCTCCTCCGAGCCGCTGCGCGAAAAACTGTTCGGCAACATGTCGCAGCGCGCCGCCGAGATGCTGCGCGACGACCTGGATGCCAAGGGCCCGGTGCGCCTATCCGAAGTCGAGGCCGAGCAGAAGGAAATCCTAAAGATCGTGCGCCGCCTCGCCGACGAAGGCCAGATCTCGCTCGGCGGCAAGGGCGACGACGCCTATGTCTAGTACCGCCATCCCGAAAGAGCAGCTCACCGCGTACCAGCGCTGGGAGCTCGACACGTTCGACGCCCCGACGGAAGTCCCCTCGGGGGGCGCGCGCAAGAAAAACGACAAGGCCCCGATTCTGCCGACCGCGGCGCAGCTCGAACGCCTGCATCAGCAGGCGCACGAGGAAGGTTACGCCGCCGGCATGCGCGAAGGCAGCGAGCGCGCTGCCGCCGAAGCACTGCGGCTGCGGCAGATCGTCGCCGCGCTGGCCGAGGAATCGCGCCATTTCGACCAGGGCGTCGCCGACGAACTGCTGCAACTCGGTCTGGCGATCAGCAAACAGGTGCTGCGGCACGCGCTCGCGCTGCGCCCCGAATTGATCCTCGCTGTCGTCAACGAGGTGATCGGTCAGCTGCCGCTTTCGCATCAGCGCGCGCACCTGATCCTGCATCCGGAGGACGCGACGCTGGTGCGCCAGAGCCTGGGCGAGCGCCTGCAGCAGTCGGGCTGGGAAATCATCGAAAACGCCGAAATCAGCCGCGGCGGCTGCCGCCTGGAGGCGCCAGAGTGCGATATCGACGCGACGCTCGAGCGCCGCTGGCAGCGCGTGGTCGAGGCGATCGGGAACGGGCATGCCTGGCTCGAATGAATTTGCATTCGAGCAGCGCAACGAGCGCTGGCGCAGTTTCCTGCGCGACTGCAACGAACTGGTGACGCAGACCAGTCCGGTGCAGGTGAGCGGCCGCCTCACCCGCGTCGCCGGACTGGTGATGGAAGCCACCGGCCTGAAGCTCGCCGTCGGCAGTGGCTGCTCGGTGGAGCTGCCCAACGGCAGCAGCGTCGATGCCGAGGTGGTCGGCTTCTCCGGCGACAAACTGTTCCTGATGCCTGCCAATGACGTCTATGGACTGGTTCCGGGCGCGAAGGTGGTTCCGATCGAAATTGCGCAGCCCCTGCCCAAGAACGGCAGCGCCATCCGTCCGCGGCGGCGCGGCTCGGATCGCGCCAAGCACATTCCCGTCGGCGACGCCCTGCTCGGGCGCGTGCTCGACGGCGCCGGGCGTCCATTGGACCGCCTCGGACCCCTGGTCGGCGCGCACAACGCACCGCTGCAGAATCGCCCTTTCAACCCGCTGGAACGCATGCCTATCACCCACGCGCTGGATGTGGGCGTGCGCTCGATCAACGCGCTCTTGACCGTGGGCCGGGGCCAGCGCATGGGGCTTTTCGCCGGCAGCGGCGTGGGCAAGAGCGTGCTGCTCGGCATGATGGCGCGCTATACCAGTGCGGACGTCATCGTGGTCGGGCTCATCGGCGAACGCGGCCGCGAAGTGAAGGAATTCATCGAAGACATACTCGGGCCCGAGGGCCTCGCGCGCTCGGTAGTGGTCGCAGCACCCGCGGACACCAACCCGCTGATGCGCCTGCAGGGCGCCGCCTACGCCACTTCCATCGCCGAGCATTTCCGCGACCAGGGCAAGCACGTGCTCCTGATCATGGACTCGCTCACGCGCTTCGCCATGGCGCAGCGCGAGATCGCGCTGGCGATCGGCGAGCCGCCGGTCACCAAGGGCTATCCGCCCTCGGTATTCGCGAAACTGCCGCAACTGGTGGAGCGCGCCGGCAACGGCAACGAGGGCGGCGGCTCGATCACAGCTTTTTACACCGTGCTGGTCGAAGGCGACGACCTGCAGGATCCGATCGCCGACAGCGTGCGCGCCATTCTCGACGGCCACATCGTGCTCGGGCGTGCGCTGGCCGATCAGGGGCACTACCCCGCCATCGACATCGAGGCCTCGATCAGCCGCGTCCTGCCCAACCTGGTGAGCCCGCAACAGCTGGACCTGGTGCGCCGCTTCAGGTCGCTTAACGCGCGTTACCAGCGCAGCCGCGACCTGATCAGCGTCGGCGCCTACGCGAGCGGCCACGACCCTGCCCTGGACGAGGCGATCCAGATGCAGCCGTTCCTCGAGCGCTTCCTGCAGCAGGGCATGCGCGAATGCCAGCCTTATGCCGGCAGCGTCAGCCAGCTCGAAGCCCTGTTCCCTGCGGAAAACCTGCCGTTAACTCATTGATGACCGAAAAAGAGGAAAACCATGGCCAAGCCCTTTCCCTTACAGATTTTGCTCAACCTGGCGCAAGAAGGCAGCGATGCCGCCGCCGTGCAATTGGGCGTCGTCAACGGCCATGACCGGGACATGCAAAAGCGCCTGCAACTGCTGCTCGAATACCGCAGCGAATACAGCACGCGCCTCACCAACGTCACCAAGACCGGCACGCACAGCATGGACTTGCGCAATTTCCGCGAATTCATGGACAAGATCGATGTCGCCATCGAGCAGCAACGCCAGCTCGTAGCCGCGGCCAAGCGCGAGGTGGAAACCGGCCAGATCCACTGGCACAAGCAGCAGCGCAAGCTCAAATCCTTCGATACCCTCTCCCAGCGCCATCGCTCGGCGGAGCGCAAAACCGAGGCGCGCCAGGAACAGAAAGAACAAGACGATTTCGCGCTGAGGGGTTTTCTCAGCCAGCGCGCAATACTGGGCTAGGCACCCCCCCCGTTGGCACGTTGTTTGCATTGAGTTCCAGGGGAGTATGAGGGGAGGCATCCCCCCTCAGGTTGAAATGTACTCTTAGAGTGTGTTTCAAAATGACGGGATGCCTCCACTCATACTCCCCTAAATTGGATGGTCGCAAAATTCATTTTGCAACGAGTTCTTAGACGAAGGATCTATCTTGACGGACCTCAACATTGCTCTACCCTCTCCTGCCCCGGTCACCGGCGTGCGCCCACTGTTGCGCGCCGCCCCTGGCCGCGAAGACCCGACGATGTCAGGTGCGAGTGCGTTCCAGGACGCATTGGCGCTGGAACTGGGCTTGGGGCTGGACGGGTTCACGCTCCCCCTGGGCGTCGGCATTCCCACCGCGGCGATAGGCGATGACAGCCTGAAATCCACCGATGACAAGTCTCAAGTCACCCTCGCCGCCGATGCGTCCTCGGGGGCAGTTTTGGCCGGCATACCTCTATTGCCCCTGTTGCCAGGGCAGGCGTTAGCGCCGAACGCGACCGGACCCGCCGGGCTTGCCCCGGATTCACTCCAGGATCCGCTGCTGGCGAACAAGCCGGCGCAATCCAGAACCAGACCGGGCTTGCCTGTAGCCGCAGCTGCAACAGCGGCAGATTTTGCCGCACCCGGCAAGATTTCCGCCGCCGTCGCCGGCGAAATTGCGCGCAGGGCTCCAGGCCAATGGTCTGAATTGCCCCAGCCTGCTACCGTGGGTGCGGCCGATCCTGCACTCGCCGGCAAGTCTACGCGCGCCGGTGCCGGGGAGATTGTTCCTGGCACGGCTGCGCGCAAATCCGGACTGTCGACGCCCGTCGCCTCGGCCGCCGCGGAGCTTGCTGCATCCGCCAAATTCTCCGCCACCGCAGAAGGCGAAATCCGGCGCGACGTCGCGTTCGCCGCCAGTCTGCTGGAGCGGCACAAAGCCGCGCCGACACCGGCACCGGCGGCGGCAACGCATATCGGCGCCGCCGCACCGTCCCAGGCCACGCAAGCGAGCGTCGCCACGATCCAGGCGCAGGTGGGGGCACAAGGCTGGGATCAAGGCCTGGGCGACAAGCTGGTATGGATGGCCGGACAAAAGCAGCAGGTGGCGGAACTGCACCTGAATCCGCCCGATCTCGGACCGCTGAAAATCACGCTCACCCTCAACCATGAGCATGCGAGCGCACAGTTCGTCTCCGCCCATGCCCAGGTGCGCGATGCGATCGAGACGGCCATGCCGCGGCTGCGCGAAATGCTCGCCGACAGCGGCATCACCCTGGGCAACACCAGCGTCGGCACCGACGCATTTCGCGAGCAGGCGCAGCCCCAGCAGGAGCCGCGCGCATACTCTGGCGCGCCCGCCGCCGCGACAGCGGATTCCGGCGCCGTTTCGCACGGGGAGCAACTGCTGCGCCGCGCACGCGGATTGGTCGACACCTTCGCGTGATTCGCCCGCGCGCGAGCGGCAGCTTGAGCAAAAGCGCGATCTGAAGGATATTCACCTATCTGTTTCGCACGGCGCGCGAGCTGCACATCGCTAATAATTCACGCATACTCGATGGCACAGGCATAGCATGGCAACCACCGCGACTAAGCAACCCAAGACCGCCCCGAAAACTTCGGCCAAGCAGGAACCAGACGCCGGCGCCGAAGACGCCGCAGCGCCGAAGAAAAAGCGCAGCCTGCTGAAGATCGCGTTGTTGCTGACGCCGCTGCTTGCGATTGCCGGAGGCGGAGCTTTCTATTTCCTCCAGGGCGAGCAGCCGGCCGCGGTGGGCAAGCATGGGGCCGCCAAGGGCGCGAAGGCCGCCAATCAGGAGCCTGCGAAGCCGCCGGTATTCGTGACGCTGGAACCTTTCACCGTCAACCTGCAGTACGGAGATTCTTCCTCCCAATATCTGCAAGTGGGGTTGGTGCTCAAGATCACCGACGACACCGTTGCCGAAGCGATCAAGCTGTACATGCCGGAGATCCGCAACCGCGTGCTGCTGCTGCTCTCGAGCAAGAGCGCGAGCGATCTCGCCACTGCTGAAGGCAAGAAGACGCTCAGCACCGAACTCGCGCACGAGATCCTGCAGCCCCTGACCGGCAAAGTGCCAGCGAAGGGGCTGGACAGCGTGCTGTTCACTTCGTTCGTGATCCAGTAGCGGCGATGGGCCAGGATTTTCTCTCCCAGGACGAGGTCGATGCCCTGCTCAAGGGCGTCACCGGGGAGGCTGACGAGGTCGAGGCCGCGGCTGAAGTCGAGGGCGTGCGACCCTACAATCTCGCAACGCAGGAACGCATCGTGCGCGGGCGCATGCCGACCCTGGAGATCATCAACGAACGCTTCGCCCGCCAGATGCGCCTCGGCCTGTTCAATTTCATGCGCCGCACCGCGGAAATTTCAGTCGGCCCGATCCGCATCATCAAGTACAACGAATTCATCCGCAACCTGGTGGTCCCGACGAATCTGAACCTGGTGCAGGCCAAGCCGCTGCGCGGCACGGCGCTGTTCATCTTCGATCCCAATCTGGTGTTCCTGATCGTCGACAACCTGTTCGGCGGGGACGGCAGATTTCACACCCGCGTCGAGGGCCGCGACTTCACCCAGACCGAACAGCGCATCATCCAGCGCCTGCTCGCCGTGGTGTTCGAGGAATACCAGAAATCCTGGAAGCCGGTGTACGAATTGAAATTCGAGTACATGCGCTCGGAGATGAACACGCAGTTCGCCAACATCGCCACGCCCAACGAAGTGGTGGTGGTGACCACGTACAACATCGAATTCGGCCCCACCTCCGGCGAGTTCCACATCTGCATGCCCTACGCCATGATCGAGCCGGTGCGCGACCTGCTCTACAGCAGCATGCAGGGCGATCACCTCGAAGTGGACAAGCGCTGGCTGCGCCTGCTGGCGCAGCAGGTGCAGACGGCGGAAGTCGAGCTCACCGCCGTCCTCGGACGCTCGGCGGTGACGTTCAACCAGATACTCAAGATGAAGGCCGGCGACGTGATAGCGCTAGACATTCCAGAGGCCATTACTGCCGCCGTCGATGGGGTGCCGGTGATGGAATGCCATTACGGGCTGTTCAACGGCCAGTACGCGCTCAAGGTCGAGAAAATGCTGGGCGGGGCAGCCAGTGAGTAAGAGGGGATGCGCCGCGAAGCAAGTCCCCGCGGGGGATTGTCCCTCCTATTGAAATAGGCTCTAAATGCCGGGCCGTTGCGGATTTTCCGCGACGGTCCCTGAGTCATGGAAGCATGAGGGGAGGTTTTCCCTCATCTTGTAACGAGCTCTGAGAGGAGATGAACATGGGCGAAATCGCGGAACAAGCAGAGGTCAGCGCCGACGACTGGGGCGCGGCGATGCAGGAGCAGACGGCAACGACGAGCGCCGCACCCGCCGCGGGCGACGCCTCGCCGGCGCAGATATTCGAACAATTCACCTCCAGCGGCGCCAGCACCGGCGAGGGCCAGCGTACCGACCTGGACATGATCCTCGACATTCCGGTGCAATTGGAGGTGCAACTGGGGCGCACCAAGATCGCGATCAAGAATCTGCTGCAACTCGCGCAAGGTTCGGTGGTCGAGCTCGACGGCATGGCGGGCGAGCCGATGGAGGTCCTGGTCAACGGTTGCCTGATTGCGCAAGGCGAGGTGGTAGTGGTGAACGACAAGTTCGGCATTCGCCTCACCGACGTCGTCACGCCGTCCGAACGCATTCGCAAGCTGAACCGATAGCCGCAATGCCAAGGTCTGGTTGCCGCGTCGGTGCGCTCGCCTTCTTCAGCCTCTGTCTGGACAGCGCCGTTGCCGCCGCACCAGCGGCGGGCGCCGCCACGTCCATGCCCGCGGGCAGCATCGTTCAAGCCCTGGTCGGCCTCGCGGCGGTACTTGCGCTGGTCGCCGCCCTGGCCTGGCTGCTGAAACGGTATTCCGGCCTGCGCGGGACCGGCACCGGGCTGATCCGCGTCATCGGTGGCGCCCCCGTCGGCCAGCGCGAGCGTATCGTGCTGGTCGAGGTTGGCAGCACCTGGCTATTGGTCGGCGTCGCCCCCGGCCAGGTGCGCGCCCTGCACACCATGCCCAAGAGCGAATCGGCGACCCTGCCCGAGGCGCCGCAAGCTGCGGACCCGGGTTTCGCGAGCCGGCTGCGCCGGATGCTGGAAAAAACCCAATCATGACCATAAGCGCATTACGAAATGAGGGCATCGTTTCCCTCGTGCTTCCCTCTATTCGTCGCTGCAAAACACATTTCGCAAAAATCCCCAGGCCGCTGCTGTGGCTGAGCGCATTGCTGCTCCTGGGCGCGTTCATCGCCGCGCCGGCGCTGGCGCAGGAATTGTCGCTGCCCGCGTTCAGCAGCAAGCCCGCGGCCGGCGGCGGCCAGGTCTATACGCTGAGCGTGCAGACGCTGCTCATGCTCACGGCGCTGTCGTTCCTGCCTTCGGTGTTGCTGCTCATGACCAGCTTCACCCGCATCATCATCGTGCTATCGCTGCTGCGCCACGCGCTCGGGTTGCAGTCCACGCCCTCCAACCAGGTGCTGATCGGCCTGTCCTTGTTCCTGACGATGTTCGTCATGTCCCCGGTGCTCGATCGCATTTACACCGACGCCTACCAGCCGCTCGTCGCGGACAAGATCAGCTTTACCGAGGCGCTGGAAAAAGGCGCGGTGCCGCTGCAGGAGTACATGATGCGCCAGACGCGCGAGACCGACCTGGCCCTGTTTGCGCGCGTCGCCAACCTGCCGCCATTGCAGGATGCCTCGCAGGTGCCGCTGAAAATTCTGATACCGGCCTACGTCACGAGTGAACTCAAGACCGCTTTCCAGATCGGCTTCCTTGTGTTTCTGCCGTTCATGATCATCGACATGGTGGTGGCGAGCGTGCTCATGTCGATGGGCATGATGATGATGTCGCCGGCTACGATTTCACTGCCGTTCAAGATCATGCTGTTCGTGCTTGCCGACGGCTGGAACCTGTTGATCGGCTCGCTGGTCCAAAGTTTCCACGGCTAACCCTGGATAGGCGAATCAGATGACCCCGGAGAGCGTACTCAGCCTGGCGCAACAGGCGCTGCAAGTTACGCTGATGATGGCAGCCCCGCCGCTGCTCGCCGCGCTGCTCACCGGCCTCTTGGTGAGCGTGTTCCAGGCCGCGACGCAGATCAACGAAATGACGCTGTCGTTCATCCCCAAGCTGCTGGCGATATTTATCGTACTGGTGCTGTTCGGCCCGTGGATGCTGGGCGTGCTGCTCGACTACATACGCCAACTGCTCACCGGCATTCCCGGGATGATAGGCTGAGCCGCAGCGCATGATCAGCGTCACCACCGCGCAACTGAACGCCCTGCTCGCTGCGTTCGCCTGGCCGCTGGCGCGCATCCTCGCCCTGATCGCCAGCGCGCCGGTGATCGGCAATTCGGGCGTGCCGGCGAGCCTGAAAATCGCACTCGGTCTGTTGATCACCGTTCTGGTCGCGCCCCTCGTGCCCTCCCCTGCGGGGATCGACCCGGCTTCGGGCGCCGGCCTGCTGATCATGGCGCAACAGGTGCTGATCGGCCTCGCCATGGGTTTCGCCATGCACGTGGTGTTTCACGCGGCGGAGATGGCCGGCGAATTTATCGGACTGCAGATGGGACTGGGTTTCGCCACCCTGTACGACGCCTCGGTGCCGGGGATGATCCCCATCATCGGGCAGTTCCTCGGCGTGGTCGTCACCCTGGCGTTTCTTGCCGTCGACGGCCATCTGATGCTGATCTCGGTGCTGGTGGAAAGCTTTCACACCCTGCCCCTCGCCCCGCTTTCGACACCGTCAGGTCTGCGCGACGTGGCGCTATGGGGCAGCAGCATCTTTTCCTTCGGCCTGGCGCTGGCGCTGCCCTTGCTGGCCGCGCTCCTGATTACCAACATCGGTCTGGGCGTGCTTACCCGCGCCGCGCCCCAGCTCAATATCTTCGTCGTCGGTTTCCCGCTCACCATCATGGTCGGCTTCCTCGGATTGACGCTGGCGGTGCCGTACTTCGCCCCCACGCTGGAGCGGATGTTCATGGACGGCCTGGCGCAGATGCTGCGGCTCGCCGCAGCGCTGCGCTGACGCAAGCCGGAAAACACATCGGGCTGCGGCGATAAAGCTTGCGCGGACGGCGGCCCGTCCGCGCCGATCGCCGATTGTGCGCGGATGAAAAACGTATCCGCGCACAATCGGCGATCTTTTGGAAAAGCAAACCCGGACCGTTGTTGTTTTTATTCATAACCGTCTTTTTGGTACGGACACGCTTTACCTCCGTACCAAAAAGACGGTTGGCGCGCCGCGCGCGCAATGGCCGCTCGCCGACATCGTTGGAAGCGGGAGCGCGGATCGAGTTGCAGCGATTCAGCTTGCGTAAAGTCCCGGCGCAGGCTTTGGTATCGCCGATTAGTCAGCGATCCAGATGAACCACGCCCTGCGACACCCGCTGCGCCAGCGGCAGCGTGGATTCGACGCCCTCGGTGTATTCCAATATGGTGTATCCGGCGTAGCCGCCATCGCGCGCAAGCTGCTCGGCGCGGCGCGCGAACACCTGCCCCGCCTCGCCGTCGCCGCCGCTGGCGAAGCGCTTCTTGCGCATGGAGATGCGCACGCGATCGACGCCCAGCGGCGTCTGCTGCAACTCCCAGTTGGGCGCCAGCGGATCGATTGCCCAGTAAAGCGCGGCTCCGAGCACTATGTATTCCACGCTCAGCCCAAGCCCCGACGTGACATGGTAGGTCTTGTTCGGGATCAAGGTGCTCACGTGATTGCCCGCAGCATCGGTGGCGTCGGGATTGCTGCTGACCGCGGCGCAACCCGCCGCCATCGCAGCGGCCAGGCAGGCCGCGGCAAGCTGCAGACTGCCGCCTTTGTGGATTATGCGAGCCACGGCCATGCTCAGATGTAGTTGAACAGGGACAGCCCCGCGACCTTGACGAAGGACTTCTGCGCCGCCTCGAGGTTCACCTGCTGTTGCGTCAGTTCGGACGCCGCCTTGGCATAGTCGAGGTCCTGCAGGGTGGACAAGGTTTGGTTATACAACAGCGCCCGGTCGTCGCCGGCGCTGTTCACCGAATCGAGTTCTTTCAGGCGCGACCCGGTCGACGTGCGTACGGTGAGCACATTCTCCATGGCGTTGTCCAGATTGCGTTGCACGCTGGCGAGTCCGTTGGCCAGTGACGCGCCGCCCGGCGAGGTCTGCAGCAGGTTGATGAGATCATTGATGGTCTGGAACACATCCTGCTGTTTCGTGCTTGCCTTGATGGTGAAGCTGTCGCCATCGGCAGGGGCGCCGGAAATGCTCACGCGTGCGCCGAAATCGACTGGCGGGGGCCCGTCCGTTCCAAGATTGATGTCGCTGCCGCTGGTGTAAGCGCGTGGCCCGGCCAACAGCGCCGCCGGGGGGCCCACGGCGTTGTCCATGATGCTATAGGTTGTGACGCCGCCGAGTACCGTGAATACCACGCCCAGGTTCTTGCTGTTTGTCGGGTCGTTCCAGCTCGTCGCATCGAGCAAGGTGCCGGACTCGATCACCCCGCTGCCGCCGTTGCTGTTCACCGCCTGCGCGGCGAAAGTGCCGTTGCCGCTCGCAATGCGCTGAAACACGTCGACGCCCGCGTCGCTTACCGCGATCTGGCGCGAGGGACTGACCTGGATCAGTCGCTGGCCCTGATCACCGCTATAGACGACATTGCCCGGCGCCGACTCGCTGAACGGGCGGATCCCGCCCTGGTAACCGGAAAACAGATACTGGCCGCTGCCGTCGGTGCTGTTGGCCAGGCCGAGCAACTCCTGATACCTGCCGCGCAGGGCGCTCGCTAGCATGGAGCGGTCGCTCGCGTTGAGCGCCGCGTTGCCGGCCTGGACCGCAGTATCCCGCACGTCCTGAAGCAGCCCCGAAATGCTGCCCAGCACGGATTCTTCCAGCGCCAGACTGTCCCCGGCGGCGGCGCTGTTGGTGGCGTACTGCTGATTCAGCGACTGCGACTGCGACACTTCGAGCACGCGCGCTGCGGCTACCGGATCGTCTGCCGGGGTCAATATGCGCCGACCGCTCGAGATCTGCTGCTGCACATGCATCAGCTTTTCCGTTTGCTCCTGCATGGCGCGTATGCCCGCTTCATAAATGGCGCTGGTACTGATACGCATGACTTGCTCCTAAGCGTCTGTTACAAGACGAGGGAATACTTCCCCTCGTGCTCCCCTGAATCGGGGACCATTTCGCCTACTTTTGAAATGGCCACTTATCGTCCCAGATCCAGCACCGTCTGAAAGAGTGTGCTGGCGATCTGCATCGCCTTGCCCGCGGCCTGATAAGCCTGCTGGTAGCGCAGCAGATTGGCGGCCTCCTCGTCGAGGTTCACCCCCGATACCGACTGCTGCGCCTGCTTTGTCTCCGCAATCATGTTCGCCTGCGCCTTCGACGTCACCTCCATTTGCCGGGTGGTATTGCCGACCTGGCTCACCAGCTGGCTGTAAGCCCCCTGGAACGAAGTCGTAGGCTGGCTGCCGCTGCCGGTGCTCTGCCCCAGGGTATTGGCCGTCTGCAGCGCGCCCAGCGCCAGCGCGTTGCGGTTGTCGGAGACGCCGTTGGTGTTGCGCTTGAGCGTAAACGTGTCGCCGTCGGCGGGCGTGCCCGAGATGCTGAAGCTGATGCCGTTGAAGTTGATGGTGTTTTTCGGTGTCACGGCCGCTGTCAGGCCGGTGCCGGTGAGGTCGCCGGTGATGGCGATCTCCCGGCCATCGGCGGCGGTCAGGGTCACCGCGCCCGTGGTAGGCGAAGACGTGGCAGTCACTGCGGGACCGACGGCGGCGGTGATCGCCGCGGCGAGATTCGCGCCTTGGGCAATGGCGTTCGCGCCTGCAGCCACAACCCCGATGTTGGTGCCGTTGATCGCGAGCGCATTGGCTGCGATCGCTCCCACGATAGGCGCGCCGCCCATTACCGCCGAACCACCAGCCGGTATGGTGGCCGGATAGTCGGATGTCGGACCTGCAGGCGTGACCGCGACGGCGAACGTTGCCGGTGCCGTCGCATCGTAGGTGAGCGTGACGGTTGCTCCGATCGCGGGCAGATTGCTGACACTGGAAACGCTGCCCGCTGATATGGCGGCATCGCCTTTGTTGGATATAGGCGCATCAGTGCGGATCGGCGCCGCCGCGGCGATCGCGGCAGGATCGGACAACGCCACCTTGAGGCTGCCCGCGCCGAAGCGGGTCGGCTCGATCAGCCAGCTGTCGTTCAGCGTAGACCCCGGCGACAGATTCAGCGTAATGCCATCGACGTTGTAATCGAAACCAGGTGGAGACGCGGTGGCAGTCGGAAACGTGATCGCGGGGAACGCAAAACCGTCGGAGATTCGCGTAAGCGTGAATTTCTCGTCGACACCGACAGTGCCGTTGTACTGCAGCCGGTAGTCGCTGGTGGTGAGCGCGCCGACGTCCTGCACCGTTGCGGTAACGCTGACGCCGCCGACGTTGCCGGAACTCGCCAGCACCTTCGGGTCGGCAATGGTAAAAAACGCCTTGCCCAAATTGCCGTTCAGATCCTGGCCGAGCAAATGCTGGTCGTTGAAGGTCTGCGCAACGCCCATGGCCACGCGCCCGAGGCTGTTTTGCACGGCATCGAGCGAGGCGGTGCGAAAGCTGAGCAGGCCGCCCAGCCTTCCGCCCTGGACGTTCTCCGACGCAATCAGCGCGATCGACGCGCCGTTCTGGTAACCCACTTCGACGCGTTGCGCATCCTCGAGCGAACGCGCTGCAGACAGGGCGAAGGTGGTGCTGCCGACGACGACCGGCTGGCCGTTGCCGACGAAAACGTCGTAGGCGCCGTTGCCCTCCTTTACCACCGAAGCGCGTACTTCCAGGTTCAGCGCCGAGACCAGCGCGTCGCGCTGGTCGCGCAGGTCGTTGGCCGGCTGCTGCGCGGTCGCGCTCTCGACCGCCAGTATGCTCTGGTTGAGCTTTGCGATCTGCTGCGCGTATTGGTTGATCGAGTCGATGCTGCTGGTGATTTGCGAATTGATGCCGGAGCGGATTTCCGAGATCTGCTGGTCTATGTCCTGGAAGCGCGCGCTAAGCGCATTCGCCGACGACAGCAGCGATTGGCGCGAAGGCACCGATTCCGGGTGCGCGGCCACATCCGCAACGCCGCTGAAAAAACCCTGCAGCGCCGGCGCGAGTCCCGCGCTCGGGTCGCCAAGCAGGGTGTCCAACTGCTTGATTTGCGCGTAATAGGCGTCCAGCTGACTGCCTTGCGCCTGCGCCACTGTGAGCTGATTCGACAGCGCATCGCTGTAAATGCGCTTGACCGTGCTCACCCCCACGCCCTGGCCGAAAAAGCCGACCCCGGTGAACTGCGGCAGGTTGCTAACCTGGACGGTTTCCTGGCGCGTGAACCCGGGGGTCGAGGCATTGCTGATGTTGTGCCCGGTCGTGACCAGGCCGGCCATGGCCGCATTCATGCCGCTGGTGCCGATGCCGAATATGCTGTTTCCCATCTAGGCCGTCCCTGCCATGGCGCCGCTAATCCCTATTAGCGGCAATTCCACGGATATGTTGAGTAACGCATGATCCATGCCACATTTACCTTTTGGGCCGCGTGAGGGGCCAGAAATGAGGTAGGTCCCTTGCATTCCTGCTTTGATACTCTAATTTTCAGTAGTGCCCTCAGGCGACGATGGTCTGGCGCATGCGCGCGCCGTTCAGGATGCTGGTGAGCTTGTCTGCATAGCGCGGATCGGTGGCGTAGCCGGCGCGCTGCAAACCCTGGGCAAAACCGGCGCTGTCGCGTTGCTTGAGCACCTCGGCATAACGCTGGTTGCCCTGCATCAGTGCGGCATAGTCCTGGAACCCTTCGGCATAGGAGCCATAGGCGCGAAACTTCTGCGTCATCTTGTGCGGCGTTCCGTCCACGTATTCGGTGGTCATGACATCCACCGTGGCGCCTTTCCAATTGCGCCCGGCCTTGATGCCGAACAGGTTGAAACTCTGGCTGCCGTCGGCGGCGCGGATCTCGTGCTTACCCCAGCCGCTTTCCAGCGCCGCCTGGCCGAGCAGAAAGCGCGCCGGAATGCCGGTCGCGTTGCTCGCCTCGAGCGCGTGTTCCTTCATGCGCATGAGAAAGTCCTGGCCCTGTTGCGGGGCGTCGGTGTCGACATCGCCCGGTCCAAACCGCGGCGCAGGCATTGCGCCGGCCGCGGGCGGCGCCGCGGGTGCACCGGCCGCGGCGGCCTGATTGTGCGTGAGCTGACGCAGCATCACCTCGGCCAGGCCTATGCCCCTGGCCGACAGGCTTTGCGCCATTTGCTGATCGAGCATCGCGGTGTACATGCGCGTCTGCTCGCTGTCCATCGGTCCATCCTGCGGCGTAGCCTCGCGCATGCTCTTGAGCAGCGTTTGCAGAAACACCGCCTCGAACTGCTGCGACACGCCTTTGAGCGCCTCCTCCGGATTCTGCTTCGCCTGCAGCCGCAGCGCGTCCAGGCTGTGCGCATCGAGCGCGAGCCTGCCGCTAATTTCGTTGTTGCCCTGAATCATGATGGCTTCGCTGTTTCCTTTGGTTTCGTTGTGCGCGCCGCAAAAGCGGCCCGCCGATCAGATGATCTCCAGCTCGGCGCGCAATGCGCCGGCCGCTTTCATCGCCTGCAGTATCGCCAGCAGGTCCTGCGGCGTCGCGCCGATGGCGTTGAGCGCCTTGACCACTTCGCCGAGCGAAGCGCTCTGCTTCACCACGGCAAGCCCGCCCTTGTCCGAACGGATTTCGATCTGCGCGCGCTCGGCCTGCACCGTCTGTCCCTGGGTCGAGAACGGCGAAGGCTGGCTGATTACCGGTTCGCTGCTGACGACCACGGTGAGATTGCCGTGCGCCACGGCGAACGCATCCACCATCACGGTCTGGTTCATCACCACTGAGCCGGTGCGGGCATTGACGACCACCTTGGCGCTGGAGCGCGCCGGGGTCACTTCCAGGCTCTCGATCTGGGAAAGAAAAGTCACGCGCTCGTCGGGCGCAGCCGGCGCGCGCACCTGGATCAGGCGCCCGTCGACCGCCATCGCGGTGCCCGGCGCAAAGCGGCTGTTGATCACGTCGACGATGCGGCTCGTCGTGCTGAAGTCGGTGGTATTGAGCTCGAGGTTGATATGCGCCCCTTGACCAAGCTCGGTGGGCACGCCGCGTTCCACCGTGGCGCCGGCGCTGATCCTGCCCACGCTCAGGTGGTTGACCTGAACGCTGGTGCCCCCACCGGCCGAAGTCGCTCCCACGCCGCCTACGAGGATATTGCCTTGCGCCACCGCGTAGACCTGGCCGTCGCCGCCCTTCAACGGCGTCATCAGCAGCGTGCCGCCGCGCAGGCTCTTGGCGTTGCCCATCGAGGACACGGTGACATCTATCGTCTGTCCCGGCCGCACGAATGCGGGCAGCGCCGAAGTCACTATCACCGCAGCAACGTTCTTCAACTGCAGGTTGGTTGCGGGCGGCAGGCTTACGCCGAGTTGCGTCAGCATGTTGACCACGCTTTGCACCGTGAACGGCGTCTGCGTGGTCTGGTCGCCGCTGCCGTCCAGGCCCACCACCAGGCCGTAACCGATCAACTGGTTGCTGCGCACGCCCTCGATCGAGACCAGATCCTTGATGCGATCGGCGCGGACGGCGCCGCTGAGCAATAACAGCAAGACAAGCAGGCAGGTTCTGTATGGTTTCATGTTGGTCTCTTGGCTTTCAATTGCGCCCCTAGAACGCCAGGAACGACAGGAAGAAGCGCGCCATCCAGCCCATGGTCTGCGCCTCGTCGATGTAGCCGTTGCCGCGGTATTCGAGGCGCGCATCCGCCACCTGGGTCGAAGACACGGTGTTGGCCGCGGAAACGGTGGCCGGGTTCACCACGCCGGAAAAGCGCACGAACTCCGAGCCCTGATTGATGCCGATCTGCTTTTCGCCGCTGACCAGCAGGTTGCCGTTGGGCAGGACTTCGGTCACGGTCACGGTGATGATTCCCGTAAACGCGTTGTTGCTGGCACTGTCGCCCGTGCCCCCGAACGAACTCACCGAGCTGGCCGAGACGTTGGAGCCGAGCAGGCTCTTGCCGGGCAAACCAAAGAGTCCGCTGACCGACATGTCGGTGCTGCCGTTGCGCGCGGCGGTGCTGCCGGACTTCTTGCTCGCCGCCGTAACTTCGTTGATGTTGATGGTGAGGACGTCGCCGACCGCACGCGCGCGCCGGTCCTCGAACAGCGGCCGGTTGGCGTAGCCCAGCTGCGCGGGGTATTGCGCCTGGTAAATGGCGCCGTTGGCGCGCGCGGGTGCGGGCGTCGGCGCCGGACGCGCGCTCATCGGCTGATGCACCGCGGACGGCGGGGTGGTGGCGCAGGCGGTGAGCAGCGCGAGCACCATGCCCACCGCCGCCATGCCGCGCAAACTACACTGTTTCATGATCGGCTCCGTCATGTCTTCCCGAATTTCTAGAGTTGCGACAATTTTTGCAGCATCTGGTCCGCGGTCGAGATCGCTTTCGAGTTGATCTCGTAGGCGCGCTGGGTCTGGATCATGCTGACCATTTCCTCGACCACATTGACGTTGGAGGTCTCGACATTGCCCGGGCTGAGCCTGCCCAGGCCGTTGGTTCCGGGCGTATTGGCGCTGGCGCTGCCGGAGGAGGCAGTTTCGAGGTAAAGATTCTGACCGGCGCTCTGCAGGCCGGCCGGGTTGACGAAATTCACCAGTTGCAGCGTCCCGGCCGTGGCCGGCTTGGCCGAGCCCGCCAGCACTACCGACACGGTCCCATCCTGACCGATGGTGATGCTGGTCGCGCTCGCGGGAATGGTGATCTGGGGCTGCACGTAATAACCGTTCGAAGTGACCAGCGACCCCTGGCTGTCGACCTGAAACGAACCGTCTCGGGTGTAGGCGGTGGTGCCGTCGGGCTGCAATATCTGGAAGAAACCGGCACCCTCGATGGCGACATCGAGCGGGTTGCCCGTCTGCTGGATATTGCCCTGGCTGAAGACCTTCACCGTCGCCACCGGGCGCACGCCGGTGCCGACCTGCAATCCCGATGGCAGTTGCGTCTGTTGCGAAGACTGCGCGCCCGGCTGGCGCAGCGTCTGGTAGAGCAGGTCCTCGAACACCGCGCGCGAGCGCTTGAAGCCGTTGGTGCTGACGTTGGCGAGGTTGTTGGAGATAACGTCGAGCTGCATCTGCTGCGCGTCGAGGCCGGTCTTGGCTATCCACAAAGATCGAATCACGTTCTACTCCTGGTTGAAATCTAAATCTGCCCGCGTCATGCCGATGGCGGCGACGCCGGCCGGGCTGGGTTGGATATGTGCGCGCTCATGACCTGATGTTCAGTATCTGGCTGGCCTGGGTCGCATTCTTCTCGGCGTTGCTGAGCAGCTGCATCTGCATGTCGAACTGGCGCGCCAGGCTGATCATCGTGATCATCTCCTCGACCACGTTCACGTTGCTGCCTTCGAGCGCACCCGATGTCAGTGCGACGTTGGGATCGGCCTCCGCGCTGCCGCCGTTGGCAAGCCGAAACAGCCCGTCGCCGCCGCGCACGAGCAGTTTCTCGTCCGGATTCACCAGCTTGATCCGGCCGACCACATTGACCGTTTTTGGCGGCGGCACGCTAGACACTGCCGACACCGTGCCGTCCTTGGCAATGTTGATGATCGAGTCCGGCGGAATCGCCATCGGCCCGCCGTCGCCGAGCACGTTCAGGCCGTCGCGCGTCTGCAGCATGCCGTTGGGGCTGATTTGCAGGCTGCCGTTGCGGGTATAGGCCTCGCCGCCGTCTGCCAGTTGCACCGCGATCCAGCCTTTTCCCTGCAATGCGATATCGAGGTCGCGGCCGGTGCTCTGCAATGCGCCCGGGGCATAGTTCGCGCCCGGCGTCGAATCCACCACGAAGGTGCGCGTGGCCAGGCCGTCGCCCTGGACCGGCACGGCGCGAAACGCGCTCGCCGCGGCGCGATAGCCGTTGGTGGAGACGTTGGCGAGGTTGTGCGCCACCGACGCCTGCTGGCCCAGAGTGTGTTTGGCGCCGGTCATGGCGACGTAGATCATGCGGTCCAAATCGTTTCTCCCGTGTTTGCTGCGCGCGCGGCGTCAGGCCGGCGCGCGCGCCTAGGCCTTATTTCAGGTTGACCAGGGTCTGCAGCACCGCGTCCTGCGCCTTGATCGACTGGGCGTTGGCCTGGTAGACGCGCTGCGCGGTAATCATGTTGACCAGCTCCGCGGTCAGGTCGACGTTGGAATCCTCTTTCGCCCCGGATTGAACCTGGCCCAGGCTGGCAGTGCCGGGCGCACCGGTAAGAGGAATGCCGGAAGTGGCGCTCTCCGCCCACATGCTGTCGCCCAGGGGGGACAGGCCCTGGGGGTTGACGAAATTCGACAGCGCCACCTGGCCGAGCATTTGCGACTGCCCGTTGGTGTAGCGTCCGAGGATGATGCCGTCGTTGCCGATGTTGTAGCCGCTCAGGCGGCCGGAGGCGAAGCCGTCCTGCGACAGCGAATTGACGCCGAAACCTGAACCGAACTGGGTCACATCGCTGTAGTCCATTGTGACCGACAGCGCCGCGGCGCCATTCCCGAGTTCCAAGGCAGTCAAGCCCTTTACCGTGTTCGAGGCTCCCGTCAACACGCCCTGGTTATCGAAGGTCAGGCTGCTGTACTGCGGAACGCCCGCGATTTTGGCATCTGCGTTGAGTCCGTCCACAAAAACACTGCCGTACCACTGGTTCGCGGTGACATCGTCCTTGACGAAATACATGGTCATCGTGTGGGACTGGCCCAGCGTGTCGTAGAGTGTCGATGCCGTGGAGAAGTTGTATGTTTTGGGATCCGTCGCGACAAAGCCGGCGAGCGGCAATCCCGTGGCGGTCGAAGCGAGGTTCGCCCCAACCGAGGCGGCGGTGCTCGCCTTGGGCAAGAGGTCGGACGAGGACAACTGCAGGTTCACCAGCACGCCCGGCACGATGGCGCCGTTGCGCGCCTCGAAGCCGGTGAGGTTGTGTCCGCGGCTGCTGACGACGTAGCCCTCCTTGTCCACACTGAAGCCGCCGTTGCGGGTGTAGGTGATCGCGCCGGCATCGCTCATGCGGAAGAAACCCTGGCCGTTGATGGCGATGTCGAGCGGGTTGTTGCTGAGCGAGATGTTGCCCTGGGTGAATTGCTGATTGACGCTGGTGATCTGCGTGCCGATGCCGACCTGCGTTCCGCCGCCGCCGCCGAGCGAAGCGGCGAACACGTCGCCGAAAATCGCGGACCCCAGCTTGAACCCCGAGGTGTTCGCGTTGGCGACGTTGTTGCCGATCACATCGAGGTTCTTCGCTGCACCGTTGAGGCCGCTCAATCCTTGCTGAAAGCTCATCTCGTTTCTCCTTGCGTTTGTTCGTTACCACTTCGGGGATTTTTCCCCGCGTGATGCATTGCGTTAAGAACCGTTTGCGAAACTGCGGAATCGCCCTTTACATGACCTGCTTGACATCGGCAAGCGCGACCGAGCCCAGGCCGTTCACCTTGAGCTTGATGCCGTCCTGGCCCTGCGTCACACCGCTCACCAGACCCAGGGCGAGAGCGGTGGCGTCGATCTTCTTGTCGCCCTGCACCGCTTCGACCGAAAAACTGTAGCTGCCGGCGGCGGCGCTCGCGCCGCTGTCGGTGGCGCCGTCCCACTCGAAACCGAGCACGCCGGCAGGCTGCGCACCGAGATCCACCTTGTGCACCACCTGGCCCGAACCGTCGAGGACGGTCAGCACCATGTTGTCTGCCGCCTGCGCCAGTTCGACCCCGAAGGTGGCTGCGCCGTTTTCCAGTTGGAATGTGTTTCCCGGAATAAACACGCCGTGGCCGATCATGGCCGTCGCCTGCAGCGACTGGCCGGCGTTGAAGCTCGCCGCCATGCTCTGCAGGGTCGTGTTGAGCTTTTCGATGCCGTTCACCGTGCTGATCTGCGCCATCTGCGAGGTGATTTCCGCGTTGTCCATGGGATTGAGCGGGTCCTGGTTCTTCAACTGCGTCACCAGCAATTTGAGAAACCGGTCCTGCGCGTCATCGGCGACCGGCGTTTTGGCGGCAGCCGGGGCCGCAAGTGCGGCGTTCACGTCGCTTACATTGGCTACGGTACTCATCGATTTACCCTTTGTGTTGTGTGCATGTTCTGCTCGCCGGCCGCGTGCCTGGCTCTGTTATTGCCCGAGCGTCAGCGTCTTCATCATCAACGCCTTGGCCGTGTTCATCATCTCGACGTTGTTCTGGTAGGAGCGCGCAGCGGCGATCATGTTCACCATTTCATCGACCACGCTGACGTTGGGCATGGCAACGTAGCCCTGCGCGTCGGCCAGCGGATTCTTCGGGTCGTACACCTGCTTTCCCGGCGAGCTGTCTTCGGTCACGCCTACGACCTTGACGCCGCTGCCGGTGGCACCGCCGAACGCCAGTTCGCTGAACACCACCTGCTTGGCGCGGTAGGGCTGGCCGCCGGGACTGGTGACGCTGTCGGCGTTGGCCAGATTGCTGGCGACGACGTTGAGCCGCTGCGACTGCGCCGTCATGGCGGAGCCTGCGATGTCGAACACTTTGGACAAGGACATGAGGATTACCCCTGGAGTGCGGCCAGCATCAATTTGATCTGGTGATTGAGGAAGGTAAGGTTGGCGTCGTAGTGCATGGCGTTCTCGGCGAAGCGGCTGCGCTCCACGTCCATGTCCACTGTATTGCCGTCGATGCTCGGCTGCTGCGGGCTGCGATAGAGCACCGCCGCCGCGTCTTCCTGCGCCGCGCCGGGCAGATGCCGCTCGTTGCTGACGCGCAGCGACGCGGTCAGCGCCTGTCCGGAGCTCGCGTCGCGTAGCGCCGCGGCGAAATCGATGTCGCGCGCCTTGTAGCCCGGCGTATCGGCATTGGCGATGTTGGCCGCAAGCAGCTGTTGACGGAAAGCGCGCACGTTGAGCGCGTCCTGGTGAAACTGGAATAGCTTGTCGAGTGATTCAATCATGGCAAATTTGTGCGTGTGGTTGAAGGTTCGTATGAGCATCAAGCATGCCAGCCATGTTATGCGCAGCTGGTGCGGGGAACGTCCGGATTAACGGCGGAAAGCGTGTGCATTTCCACGCTTGAGGCGGCATGCGCCGGCAAATTTTGCCGTTGCCGGCAGAAATCCCCCGGCAGGACTTTGCGCGCAAGGCAGATCGGAACCTGCTGCGCGCCCGGCACCGGCGGCGGTGCGCATCGCGCGCGCTTGATCTGCTACAGCGACAGTTGCCGCCCCCGGGATGTGCCTGGATTGCCATTGATGCGCCCATGCACCGAATGTACGCAAGCCCCGCTGCGCGCAAGGCGGCGATAAGCTGGCAAAAACCGGCGCTAATCACGCGCTGCCTTGAGCGCCGCGCGGCTATAGTACGCGCATGCCCGACGCACCACTGATGACTGCCATCACACTGGAGTAGATATCCATGAACATCCGCCATAGCCTTCTCGCCTTCCTGCTGCTCGGCGCCTCCCTGTGCCAGGCATCGATCGAGCCAGCACAACTCACGCAGATCCAGAAATCGGTGGAACAGCTGGTGCAGCGTCAAACTGCCGGGCTGCCCGGCAAAGTGAGCTTTACTATGGGCGCCATCGATGCGCGCCTGAATCTACCCGCCTGCCCTGCATTGGAAGCCTTCATGCCCCCCGGCGCGCGCCTGTGGGGCAGGGCCAACGTCGGCGTGCGTTGCAGCGGAAGCAACCCCTGGACCATCTACGTTCCGGTTTCGGTCAAGGTTCTGAGCGACGTCGTGGTTGCGGCGCGTGCGCTGGTGCAGGGGCGTTCGATCGTGGAGGGCGACGTTATGCTGCAAGAAGCCGATCTCGGCCAGCTCCCCGGGGCGGTAGTCACCGACCTGGGACAGGCGCTAGGGCGCATAGTCACCATGAGCCTCGCCCCCGGGCAGCCGCTGCGGCAGGATTATCTGCGCTCGCCCCCGGCCGTCCAGCAAGGACAGTCGGTGACCCTGCGCGTGCAAGGAACGGGATTCAGGGTGAGCGCTGCTGGCAAGGCCGTGTCCAACGCCGCCGAGGGCCAGGTGGCGCAGGTACGCACGCCGTCCGGGCGCACCATCAACGGCATTGCCCGCTTTGGCGCAATCGTCGACATCCAGTAGCGCGCCCCTTCAGAATTGGCGCAATCGGCCGTAAATTAGGGGTCATGCCTGGCGATCGCACACAATAATAACTAATATAAACAATAAGTTAATATCGCTTCTAGCCAGTCTCGAAGAAATTTCACGAAATTTTTACGTTCGGCCTAAAGTTCACTAGCTGGCTGCCGTTAAAGATACAGGGCGTAGAAGGCTAAGGAAGCGACCATGAAAATCGACAGTTCCATCAAATCAGTCAGCACCGGCGCGGTCAGCGGTGGCGGATCACGTGCGGGCAAGGGCGCGGCTAACGCGTCCGGTTCCGGCTCGGGTGACCGCGTCCAGCTGAGTCCGCTTTCTTCGCAGCTGCAGGCAATCGAAAGCAGCATGGCGGATACCCCGGTAGTCGACAGCGCACGCGTGGCCGAGATCAGGACCGCGATCGCCGAGGGCCGCTTCAAGGTGAATCCGGACGCGGTGGCCGACCACCTGCTCCAGACTGCCCGCGAACTGCTGCGCTCGAGACTGGGCTGATGCTGCGCAGCACGTCCGCGAACGCGGGCCCTGCGGCAACTGCTGCAAATTTCGTCACCACACTGCGCGACGAATGCGTCGCGCTCCTCGCTTTCACCGGCTTACTCGAAGCCGAGCAGGATGCACTGGTAGAGGGCGACGCAGAC
Organism: Burkholderiales bacterium; assembly: GCA_014860395.1. Classification (GTDB taxonomy): domain Bacteria; phylum Pseudomonadota; class Gammaproteobacteria; order Burkholderiales; family SG8-39; genus 2-12-FULL-64-23. The sequence goes on from JACZJU010000175.1 coordinate 49,660, forward strand.
CGCGTGGCGGGACTCGCCCAGCAAAAGGCGTCACAAATTGATTTGCTCAGCCATCTGGGCGCGTTGCGCAGCAGCTATCTCGCTACGCAGAACCTGAACGCCGGCGCCGATGGAATGCTGGCCTGGCTGGGCCGCAATCCTGGATTTGCCACGGCGGTGAAGAAGATCTGGCAGGAACTGCTGGCCCTGGCGCAGAAGGCGCAGCGCATTAACCAGAACAACGGCGCCTTGATCGAAAGCAGGCTGCAACAGACCCGGTTGAAGCTCGCGGTGCTGCACTCCGCGGCAAACTCCGAAGGCGTCTATCGTGCCGACGGGCAACTGCGTCCGCTGCACAGCGGAAGGTCGCTCAGCCAGGGCTAGGTGGTACCGAAATGCAAATATCCGAAAGTCTTATGCATCAAGCCCGCGCCATGCGAGCACAATGCTTGCGCGGTCTTCTGATTGGCGGCTGGAACGCCATATTGGCTTTTTCCCGGTCAGCAGCTCGATTTCTGACGCGGGAAGACATTGAACCCAACCGCAACCTCCCTGCCTGAATTCGCCGCCGCCACCGGCCGCGCTGCGTAGACAGCAGTCCCCTTCTTTTTTACTGGCCCGTAGCGCACTGAGCGCAGGCGTGATGCCGTCACGCCGCCAGGCTTGAAGTACCTCCGAGGATACGCAAAGCAGACGCTCGGGACCGCAACGCGCCGCTGCTAGCGCGCCGGCGGCGCGCCATCGAGCGGAATTTCGACCACCTTGCCCGGCGTTTCAGCCAGGATCAGCACCGTTACCCGGCGGTTGCGCGCCCGGCCTTCGGGCGTGTCGTTGGAGGTCACCGGGCGGTTCGGACCGAAACCGACGACGCTCAAGCGCGATTCGGCAACACCGTTGGTGGCGAACAGCCGCACCACGCTGCTCGCGCGCGCCGCCGACAATTCCCAATTGGAAGGAAACTGGCTGGTGCTGATCGGCTCGTCGTCGGTGTGGCCCTCGACCTCAATGGCCTGTCTTACCTCCGCAAGCACCTTGCCGACTTCCTGCAGCGCGCGCTCGGACTGCGCTCGCAGTTGCGCCTGGCCCGAGGCGAACAGCACGCTCGCATTGATTTCCACTGAAATGCCACGGTTGCTTTGCGTCACCCGGACCTGGCCGTTGCGCACCAGCGAGTCCAGCACCTTGAGTATGTCCTGGGCGATAGTGCGCATCTGCTCGCGCTGGCCCGCCTGCGGGTCGGCCGGCTTGATGATCGGTGGCGGCGGCAAGTCTTGCGTATGCGGCCGCTGTAGCGGCAGCGGCAGCGGCAGCGGCAGCGGCAGAGGCAGCGGCGGCGGCACCGCCGGTCTCACGGGTGCGATCCGCTCCGGTCCCTTGCGGCCAAAGGCATCGATCAGGGATTCGCTCAACACGCGGTATTTGCCTTCGTTCAACGAGGACAGCGCATACATCACGACGAAAAAAGCGAACAGCAGCGTGATGAAGTCGGCGTACGACACGAGCCAGCGCTCGTGGTTGTCCGACTGCCTCTGATCGAGATACTTTCTCTTGCGGCGCATACTGCGAGCGGTCCTGTGCGGGCGCGGCGCGCGGTCAGAGGCCGACAGCGCCCGGTACCTGGTCGGTGATGTAGCCGAGCAGGCGATTTTCGATCATGCGCGGATTCTCGCCATTGGCGATTGAGATCAGGCCGTCGACCACGATCTCGCGCGCCAGCACCTGGCGCGCGATCAGCGCTTTCAGCTTGTTCGCCACCGGCAGGAACACCAGGTTGGCGAGCCCCACGCCGTAGATGGTCGCCACGAAAGCCACCGCTATGCCGCTGCCCAGTCGTGCCGGCTCGGTCAGGTTCTCCATGACATGAATCAGCCCCAGCACGGCCCCGAGGATGCCGATCGTCGGTGAATATCCGCCGGCGGCTTCCCAGATTCGCGCCGCCTGCCGGTGATATTCCTCGAAGCTGATGATTTCCACCTCCAGGGCTTCGCGCAGTTTCTCCGGGCCGGCGCCGTCGGCCAGCAATTGCAGGCCCTTGCGCGCGAACGGGTCGGATGTCATGTCCGCATGCTGCTCGAGTGCGAGCAGTCCCTCCCTGCGCGCCGAAAAACTCCAGCGCAGGATTTCCGCGATGATGTCCTGTGGCGCGAACTGCGGCGGCAGCACCACCCATTTCGCCATTTTTATGCCGCGCACGAATACGCGCACCGGACTTTGCACCATCACTGCCCCGACGGTTCCGCCGAGCACGATCAGAAATGCTGCGCTTTGCAGCAAAGAGCCTACATATCCACCCTCGAGGAGTTGCCCCCCGATGATGCCTGCCAGGGCGATCGCGATGCCGATGAGGCTGCCAAAATCCACAACTCAGGTGTTCCGTATCTGGCTGCGCAAGCGCGCGATCGCCTGGCTGTGCAGCTGGCAGATGCGCGATTCGCTCACACCGAGCGTCTCGCCGATTTCGCGAAAATTGAGTTCCTCTTCGTAATACAGGCCCATCACCACCTTCTCCCGTTCCGGCAGCCCCTCGATCCCCTTCACCAGCCGCTCGCGCAGTTTGCGATCGAGCAGCGCTTCAAGCGGGTTGGCCTTGCTGTCTTCGCAATGGCGCTCGAGATAATCGCCGCCGTCGGCGTGACTGAAGTCCTCGAACGAGATCAGCTGGTAACCGCGCGCGTCCTGCAACATCTTCTGGTAATCGCCTAGCGGCATGTCCAGCTCACTCGCCACCTCGTGTTCCGTCGGTGCGCGGCTCAATCGCTGCTCGAGCTTGCCGATCGCACCCTCGATGCGGCGCAAGTCGCGCCGAAAACTGCGCGGCAGCCAATCGGCCTGGCGCAAGCCGTCGAGTATCGCGCCGCGAATACGCTGCGCCGCGTACGTCTCGAACTGCGCGCCGTGCGATTCCTCATAGCGGTTGACAGCATCGAGCAGGCCGAGCATGCCGGTCTGGATGACATCGTCGAGTTCGACACTTGCGGGCAGCTTCGCCATCATGTGATGGGCGATGCGCTTGACCAGTGGCGCGTACTTCGTCAGATACTGATCGGTGTCGCGGGTGGCGGTAGCGGTAGCGGTATACATGATGGCCCCTGGTGACTGGATTACGCCGCGGCGGCGCGCGGGCGGTTTGAGTGGATCAAGCGGCGCATGAAATCATCGAAGCCGCTATCGTCTGCTTCGGCTCGCGGCCAGCCGGTGATTGCCTGAGCCAGGCTGCGGAAGCTCCCCGCCGCCGCCGCCTTCGGAAACGCCGCGACTACCGGCAGGCGCAAGCGCGCCGCATGCTGCAGCTTGTCGTCCGTGGGAACATGCCCCATGAAGGCCAGCGATACCTGCAGATAGCGCCGCGCCGTGCCCGCCATGTTGCGGAAAATGGTCCGGGCCTCGGCTTCGCTGCCGACATTGCTGACCAGAACATGGAATTCGCGGCGCGCGAACTCGTTCGCCAGGCGCTTGATCAATGCGTAGCCCGCAGTAATTGCGTTGGCGTTGCCCCCGGTGATGACGATCACGTCCTGTGCCGCGGCATCCGGCCAGAGCAAGGCGCTCGCGCTGCCCGGTGCGGCGTCCACCAACAAGGTATCCACCGGGAAGCCGAGGCGGCCGCAACGCTCCACCAGGCGCTGCTGCTCGGACGCCGGCAGCTGCGCGAGCGAACGGGCGCCGCGCGCGAGCGGCAGTATCAGGATTCCGGCCGGGCCGCGCACGATCACCTCGTCCAGGTCCCGCTTTTGCCTGATCACGTCCTCGAGGTCAAAGCGCGCCTTCAGGCCGAGCGCGGCCGTCACGCCTTGCGCGGCCGGATGTTCGTCCAGTATCAGCACGTCGCTGCCGCGTTCGGCCAGCGCCCCGGCAAGATTGACAATAGTCGCCGGCGTGCTGCCGCCGGTGCCGGCGCTGATCGAGATTACGCGCAGACCGCTGCGGTCGAGCAGCCGGCGCAGGCCTTCGGCCTGGTCGGGACGCATTCTAGGAACCCATAGCAAAAGTCATTTTGCTACGCTCCGATTCAGGGGAGTACGCGGGGAGGTCTCCCCTCGTATTGCTATGTACTTTATCCAAGGCTCGCTCCGGCAAAGGCGCCGCTCGCCGGCGTGGTGGCCAGCATCAACTGGCATTCGGCCACGTCGAGATGGTGCACAGAAGGCGTGGTGACGGGGTTCAGCGCGCGCGAGAGCAGATACTCCCGGTCCGGCAGATGCAGGTCCTCCGGAACGCGCTGGCCGTCAGTGACATAGTGCAGCGCCAGCTGGTGGCGTATGGTGACGTCGAGCGCGGTGGCGACGCCCACCGCCTCGTCGGTCTTGGTGATGATGCACCCGTTTACCCCGCCGCCGCGATACACGCGCACCACGTCGTCCAGGGTTTCGCCGTTGCCGGTGGCGTTGAGCAGCAGCAGGCGCTGCACCTGGGTCCCGGTAGCGGAAAGCATAGAGAGCTGCTCCGCGACCATCTCGTCGCGCTGACTCATGCCCACCGTGTCGATCAGCACCAGGTGTTTGCCGCGCAGGTCGTCGAGCACGAACTGCAGGTCGGATGCGTCCTTGACGGCGATTACGCGCACGCCCAGGAGCTTGCCGTAGATGCGCAGCTGCTCGTGGGCGCCGATACGATAGCCGTCCGTGGTCAGCAGCGCGAGCCGCTCGGCGCCGTAGCGCACGACGCAGCGCGCGGCGATCTTCGCCACGGTGGTGGTCTTGCCGACGCCGGTCGGGCCCACCAGCGCATAGACGCCGCCGCGTTCGACGATCTCGTCCGCCCCAGCGACGGTACGCAGGTTGCGATCGAGCACCGCTTTCACCCAAGCGAGCTTCTCCTCCGCACCCAGCCCAGAGGGCATCTTCGCGAGAAACTGCCGCGCCAGCCCCGCGCTAAATCCTGCGTGCAACATGTCGCGCAGCACGCGGGCCTTGCCCGGCTCGCGCCGCTGCGCCGTGTCCCAGGCCTGATAGACGAGCTGCTCTTCCATCAATCCGCGCATCGACTTGATCTCGCTGGCGAGGCTGCGCGAGCCCGGCTCGTCGGCCGCGGCGGCCGCAACCGTAGCCGCCACCGC
>JACZJU010000176.1 GCA_014860395.1 Burkholderiales bacterium
GCGCCGCTACCTGGTGAAGCGCCAGCTCGCAGACAACGGCTTGAAGCCCGAGCAACTCGAGATCTCCGATGCGGCGCTGACCGCAATCATCGGCGATTACACGCGCGAGGCCGGCGTGCGCTCGCTCGAGCGCCAGATCGGTGCCGTGTGCCGCCGCATCGCAGTGAAGATTGCCGAAGGGGAGCTGAGCCAGGCCAGCATCGAAGCGGGCGATCTCGCCGACATCCTCGGCCCGGCCAAGTTCGAGAACGAAGTGGCGCTGCGCGCCGGCATGCCGGGCGTGGCCACCGGGCTCGCCTGGACGCCGGTGGGCGGGGACATCCTGTTTATCGAAGCGAGCAAGAACGCGGGCAGCGGAAAACTCATCCTTACCGGCCAGCTAGGCGACGTGATGAAGGAAAGCGCCCAGGCGGCGCTCACCCTGGTCAAGTCGCGCGCGACGAGCCTGGGCATCGATGCCGCGGCGTTCGAGCGCAGCGACGTTCACGTGCACGTGCCGGCCGGCGCGATCCCCAAGGACGGGCCCAGCGCCGGCGTGGCGATGTTCATCGCGCTCGCCTCCCTTTTTACCGACAAGAAGGTCCGCACCGACACCGCCATGACGGGCGAAATCAGCTTGCGCGGCCTGGTGCTGCCTGTGGGCGGGATCAAGGAAAAAGTGCTTGCCGCGATGCGCGCCGGCATCAGCAGGGTGATGCTGCCCGCGCGCAACCGCAAGGATCTGGAGGAAGTGCCGGCCGAGGCGAAAGAGAAGCTGGAGTTCGTGTTTCTCGAGGATGTGGACGATGCGGTGCGCATGGCCATCGAGCCCGGCGCCGGCATTGCGCCGGCAGCCACGCCTGCTGAAACCTGAACCCTTGCGCGGCGGACCGCGGTATTTCTTGACCGCGGTATTTCTTGACTATTGTCACGACGAAATAACCTGCAGCGCGTAGTGTAGTTTTATGCAAGAGGAGAATGATCATGCCGAAGCGCCACGCCGAATCGTCTCCCTCCGCGAACAAGCCCGAGTACACCCCTGCGATGCACCGTGAGATGGTCGCGGTGGCAGCCTACTACCGAGCCGAACGCCGCGGATTCGCACCCGGCGACCCGACCACCGACTGGCTGGAAGCGGAAGCGGAAATCGGGCATCGGCTCGAGCAATCGGCCGACCCGGGCGAGAGCGCAAAGACCAGTCCGAAACAGGCGTTTCAGCACAAGCTCGAGACCCAACTCAAGGATTGGGAAGCGAAGCTCGAACAGTTGCGGGCCAAAGCGAAGGAAGCGAAGGATGATATCCGCGCGGAATTCGAGGTGCAGCTTGAAGGTCTCACCGCCAAGCAGGCGGTGGCGCAGGAAAAGCTGCAGGAACTGCGCCAGCATGGCGAGTGGGCCTGGGAAGATGTGAAAGGCGGCGCGGACAAGGCATGGAAAGAGTTGCGGGAGGCGATCGAGCGTGCCGCTTCCCGGCTCAAATAGAGCGTGGCAGGAGAGCAACTGCTTTTATCGATCAAGAAAGGAGCATCACCATGGCAAATCTCACTCGTTGGGATCCGTTCAGTGAAATGGCTCGGCTCGATCCATTTCGGGACATGAATGACTATTTCAAGGGCTTCATGCTGCGGCCCGTGTTCCAGGGCCTGGAAGCCGAGCCTGAGATCAAACTCGAGATTTCGGAAGCGGACAAGGCCTACACGGTCAAGGCGGATGTCCCTGGCGTGAAGAAGGAAGACATCCAGGTATCGATCGACGGCAACCAGATTTCCATCAGCGCCGAAGTCAAGCACGAAAAGGAAGAAAAGGAAGGCAAGAAGCTGGTCCGCAGCGAACGCTACTATGGCAGGCAGTTCCGCAGCTTCACCGTCGGCCACGACATCGACGAAGCCAAAGCCGAAGCCGAGTATAGCGACGGCGTGCTCAAGCTGACCCTGCCGAAGAAACCCGGCGCCGAAACGAAGAAGCTCACCATCAAGTAGTAAATAGTTAGCCAGGAGAGCACGTTCCCCCGAGGCTGCTTCGGCACCGACGAAACAGCCTCGGCCGACCGGCAGCAGCAGCGGTTTCCCGCCGCCGTGTCAGCGCGTCTGCATCCCCTAGTCTTCGGTCTTCGCGCGGCGCGCGCGCGAGGTAAGGCTCTGTCCCGGAAAATCGGGAAACTGTGCCTGGATTTCCTTCACTTTCTTCGCATTGAACAGCAGCGCGTCGACGCAGTCCTCATCGAACTTCGAACGCGCAAGTTTGCGCAACCAGGCGAATGCCTCTTCGTCGGTCCATGAAGGCTTATACGGGCGTGGGCTGGTGAGCGCATCGAACACGTCCGCGACAGCAACAATGCGCGCCTCCAGCGGAATCTCCGTGCCGTGCAGACCGTGGGGGTAGCCGTTTCCGTCCATGGTTTCGTGATGCGACTCGGCGATATGACGCAGTAGGTCCAGGCCATCCAGATGCTCCAGCCCGAAGTTGTGCGCGATCGCGTCTATCATCTGCAAGCCGCGCACCGTGTGCGTCTTCATCTCCTCGCGTTCCGCCTGTGTGAGCCGCGCGGGCTTGAGCAGAATCCGGTCG
>JACZJU010000177.1 GCA_014860395.1 Burkholderiales bacterium
GGGCAGGCCGATGCGCGCGGCAGCGCGCTGGTGGCCAGCAGCATTGCGAGGTATGCCACGCAGCCTGCCCAGGTGGAACTGAACGGCACCATCACCGGTTTTGTCGACCAGGGCAACTTCCTCGTTCGCGGCGTACCCGTGGATGCCTCGCAGGCGCAGCTGCTCGGCGCCGCTTTCGGCGCGAGCCTGCGCAACGGCATGTTCGTCGAGGTGATCGGCAGCGTCGGCGGCGCGAACGGCAACGTGGTTGTCGCAAAGTCGGTGTCCGCGGAGGGCACGGCGCCGACCGGAGGGACGGTGAATTATCGAGGGACCGTGAGTCAGTTCGACGCGGCGAGCGGATCGTTCGTGCTGACCGGGTCGCTGGATGAGGACGGGGCGAGCGCCGTAGTCAAGCTTGCGCCGAACGTGGCCTATGCAAACGGCAACGCAGCGCAACTCGTCAACGGCGCCAACGTGGAGATCGAGGCGACCAACACCGCCGGTGGCATCGTCGCCTATGGCGTGTTCTTTCGGAAGACCGCTGCGACTTCCGGCAGTTCTTCCGACGGCAGGCTGGAGACCGAGGGGCTCGCTTACGGCGTCACTTCGAGCGCTTTCGAGGTCAACGGCCTCACGATCCAGATCAACGGCGTGACCCCGCAAGGCGGATCCTTGGTGAACGGGGTAAAGGTGGAGGTCGAATTCACGCAATCGGGCGGGCAGAACCTGGCGCAGGAAATTGCCATCGATGACTGAGCGGTGGCGGCAATGCGGCCGCATTGTGTTTCTTGGCGATTTCCGCTAGCTTCTCCGATCGTGCCCGCGCGGGCAATTTCATCGATGAAGGAGCTGCAATGGGTCAACTTACGGGCCGCAGGGCCCTGGTGGTGGCAGGGGCTGCCGGTATCGGGCGCGCCTGCGTCGAGCGCTTTGCCGCCGAAGGCGCAAAGGTGGTGTTCTCGGATATCCATCGCGCGAACGGCGTAGCCCTGGAGAAAGCCCTGCGCGAAGCCGGGCACGAGGCGTGGTTCCTCGAATCCGACGCCGGGGTGGCCGATCAGGTGCGCGCCCTGGTGGAGCAGGCGATCGGCCTGATGGGCGGGATCGATTTGCTGCTCAACAACGCCGGCATCGCCGTGTCGAAGGATTTTCTCGATCTCACGGACGAGGATTTCGACCGCACGGTGAACGTCAACCTCAAATCCGCCTATGTCGCCAGCCAGGCCGTCGCGCGCCACATGCTTGCCAGCGGCACGCGCGGCACCATCACCAGCATGTCCTCGGTCAACGCCGTGCTGAACATTCCCAACCTCCTCACCTACAACATCACCAAGGGCGGCCTCAACCAGCTGACGCGAAACCTCGCCATCCGGCTGGCGCCGCACGGCATCCGCGTCAACGCCATCGGCCCCGGCACCATCCTGACCGAGCTGGTGAAGAAAACTATCTACACCTCGGACGCGGCCAAGGCGGCAGTAATGTCGCGCACGCCCATGGGCCGCGCCGGCGATGTAGCCGAGATCGCCTCGATCGCGGTCTTTCTGGCGTCCGAGGCTTCGTCGTACGTGACCGGGCAGGTGATTTACGCCGACGGGGGTCGGCTGCCGCTCAACTACACGGTGTAGGCGCGGCGCTACCCTTGAGAGGGCGTGACAGGGTCGAAGTCAAACTTAAATTCGACTCTGAGGTCTCCCGGCTAATAGTGGACTCTCGCTATCAGCGCCTTGGAATCCGGCGGAATGCACTTTTCGGGTTAATTCGAACGCAGTGCTTTTTGCCAAGCAATGCGCCACGAATAATCGAGGTGGATGTAAAAACGCCAGGCAAGGTAGAGTCTGCGGAGCATTTTGGCCTCCCATGATTGCGAGACTGCAAGGCGAGTCTAGGCGCGCTGCGGGCGAGTGTCTGCCGCAGAATTGTGTTTGTATCGTAACGGTTTGTAACGAGGCTGTACGGTAATCCATGCAGTTGCCGGGCGCCGCAGGACAATGACGCGCATCAAATGCATTTCGTCTCTGACCACTTGTGTGCTTCCTTCGTCGCGCTTAAAGCCTGCCGTTCGGCTTGCAATTGCGATAGGCGGCAGCTAAGCGGCGCTTAGCGGACCAAGTTGGCGCGGGGCCGCACCGACAGCAATGGCCGAAAAGCGCGCAGTCGAGAACATTGCGCGGGAGTCGGCAGTTGGGCCATTGCTGCCGGTTGTGTCGGCTCAGTTGAATGACCTGTGCGGCCAGCAAGTCTGAGGAGCCTGCCGGCGCGCCACAATCCGTTGCTTGAACCCGCGCCGATTGGCGCGCAAATCTACGGCTCAGTGACCCTCTCAGCTTTCTTGAACATAAAAATCAGCATTCGGCCGATTGTCAGGCTCCATGGACATCAATATCGTCAAATTGGGCATCCCTTAGGCAATTGGATGTTCCAGCTATGTTAGCGGTAGCAGGTCTAGGCGTTCGGCCCCTCGTGGCCCGCCGGGCGGCTGCGTGTCACAAACTCGGCGCGGTTCTTTGCGCTGCACATAAAGGAAATCAGCCATGCTTGTAAATGACGGTATCGATGCCAATTACTTCTCCGAGCTCTCTCTGTACCAAGAACTTTTGCTCGTGCTTTCTGAGCGGGCCAGCGCGGAACTCAGCAGACCCAATTCCGCGCTGGAGACGACCCAGGTGGCTCGCTGGTTCGGCCTTAATCCACCGCTAGCGACCGGCGCGAGCCGCGGGGAAGTCGCAAAGACGCTGCGCCAACTCAAGAGCACGCTCAACACCGTCGGCATCAACGTCAAGTACGCAACGTTGAAGGAGCGTGATCGCGGCACCCTCGGGTCGGCGCTTCCGCCGCAGTGGGGAAACTACACCATTAGCGGAGCGGAGAAGCTGCTCGTCGATACGGGAGGCAAGTTCGTCTTCACGGCGAACTCGGCCCTGCTTGCGCTCCCGCCCATCAACACCGACGCGAACACTGCCAACTGGGGGCAGTCGTGCTTCGCGAACTTCATCCACGAGATGACGCACGCGTTCTTGAATACGGATGATGTCGAGGACAATACTGGACAGTCGATGTACGGGCCTGCCGCGCACCTTGCGTGGGTCGCGAATGGCGGCGCCAAGCTGAATGACCGGTACACGCACGCGCGGCAATGCAGTACGCTGGAGGTCGCGAGCAACTGGGGGTTCTTCGTTGAGGATCTGATGACCACGAGTGAGCGTGAGGCAGTGAGCGCAAAGGTGCTGGCCTCGCGCAAGACCGGCTGGTCCGCCAAGCTCCGGGAGGAGGCCAATCGCCTCCTCGGGGTCCGGGCCCCGGTTCGGATTTGATGGGGTCGGGTACGGATCTGATTGGCGAGAGGCAACAAAGGGCAGCGCAAAATAAGGTTCATTCTCGGCATTAGGTGCCGATCTTGTCATCTACACGCAAAATCGGCTGCACTTCGGGCAGGGCGGCGCTGCAAAAAAAAAGCCAAGTGCGACGCGCTCCCCGTCGTGCGCATTCGCGATTCGAATTGCCATGATGTTCGACGAGCTGTCGGGTTACGCGCCGATCGATGCGTCGAATAGATTGCGGAGAACAAGGCATGTGCGACCAGTTCTACACTTCGATGTTCGCCTTCCTGGATCACGCCAGGCAAAGGAGCTTCGCCGGCCGGACATGCTATGCGGTGGCGGAAGTCCGCGCGCATTCGCAGTCGCAAGACTACAGCGTGATCGTGACGCAGAACAGCGCCAGCGGATTGCTCAACGGCGGCGCCCGGCAGCAGCTGTATGACCCCACCATTCCGGTCACGTACTTCTCGGTAACCAGCACGGCGCCGCGAGGGAATTACGTTCAGATCCAGCCTTCCGACCAGATTGCACGCGTCCCCAATCGACATGCGGAAATGAACGTGGTGATGTACTGCGTCGCCAACTATTTGCAGGAGCATCCCGACGGCCCGGCCAGCGGCTTCTGCCTGGACACCTACTGCCGGGCGGTGAATCCGTCGCTGAACTTCTGCCCGGAATGCCAGTTCGCCCTGGCGCTCCTCTCCAGGCCTGCAGCCGAAATGATCGGGGCGATTTCCGACCTGATTCGTGACGACACCAACGATTCGCCGCCAGTGCTTTTCCTGCGCGGAAACGGCCAGTTGTCCCCGAATTGGGCGGCGCCCTGGGCGGCGTACTACCAGGATGTTCCCGATTCCGACTTTTTCCAGGAGCTGAGGCAGCGCGAAGACCTCGGGGGCGAGTATTCCGTCGGATTCGAGGCCGATACCGGTGACGTCGTAATCTTCGGCAAGGTGGGCGGAAACTGGTCGGTGGTGCATCGGGCAAGGGGGCGGTACTAATGAGCGACTTTCTCACCCGGCTGTGCGGCGAAGTCTGTTCCGATTTCACCACGCCCCTCACCTTCCCGGTCGGTTCCAGGAAGGTCGTCTTTCCGATCCCCGCAGCGCCCGCCGGAGCACCCGCGAATCTGGTGCAGACCATCGGGTCCTTTCCGGACGGCGGCATCGCCCTGAAGGACTTCCTGCAGCTGCTGCCGGAAGACCCGCTCGCCGCGCTCCCGCCGCCAATCGATTCCGTGCTGAACGTTGAACTGGACGGGATGACGGTCACGATCGACACGGCGGCGAAGGTCGTCGCCTCGATCTGCATCACGGTCGGCTTGCCCCGCGGCACGACCATCGGCGTGCGCAAGAGCAGCATCACGAACCTGACGCTGACCCTGTTCATCGGCCTGCCGACGGATCCAGCGCAATCCTTCTCGGCGTGGATCTCCGGCGACCTCGAGCTCTGCGGTTTCGCGGCGACGACCACCGTCTCGACCGACGGCCACGTCGTCATCCTGTTGAACGACGGGAAACCGATCGATACGCAGGCGGTCCTCCAGGAAATTGCGTCCATGGGTGGCATCGGAACGCTGCCCTTCAGCGCGCCGAAACTCGAGCAGGCGACGATCGAGTTCGATCTGCCGTTCAGGAACCTCAGGCTGTCGTCGACTCTCCAGGGCGCGACATTGAAATTCCTATCCCTGGAGGCGACCCTGCTGTCGCTCGGCGGCCAGGTCGCGGGGCCTGCGTCCTTCTGGGCCACGGCCGAGGCGTCGATCGGGGACGTGCGCGCCTCGGGCGTCTTCACGATCCCCGGCGAGATCACCATCACCATCACGATCCCCACGCTTTCGCCCGCCAAACTCGTCGCGCAGGCGATTCCTGCCCTGGCCAGTGCCTGCTCCGCGATCGAAGGAATCACCTTCGAGAACACGCAGATCACTTTGACCAAGCTGACCGGCGCGCAGCACAAGGCGCTCTTCAGCGCCCCCGCGGCGACGGGCAAAGGCAACCTGCTGTATGCGATCGATGCGCGTGACGGCCCCGTCCTCATGGCGCGGAAGGTGCAGGTTCCCGCCATCGGCGGCGGGGATTCGCTCGCCGCCAGCACCACGATAGACGTCACCGGCCTGCTGCCCGACGGCACGGCGAGGTTCCTCGGCAAGGTCAAGGCCGCGTCCGATCTCACCAAGGTCCACGCGGCGGTGACACTGACGGATTCGCCGTTGATGGCACAGGTCCAATTCGATCTGATCCCCGGACCCTTGGACCTGATCCCGGACAGCGACTGGAAGCTCGACGGATTCTGGCTACAGGCGGACCTTGCGACCAATCCTTCCCTGGCCCTCGCCGCGGGCGTCAGCTTCCCGTTCAAGGACCAGACGTTCGAACTCTACGGGACGGTCTCGGTTTCGGCTGTCGAAGCGAAGATCACCGCGCAACTGGTACAGCCCACGGTCTGGGCCAATGCGCTCGACATTCCGAGCCTCGACGTGTCGGATCTCGCGATGGAGTTCGGCTGGTCGTTCGACGACGATCTGCCTACGGTTGGCGTCGCGGGCAGCTTCGGCGTGACGGTGCCGCACACCGGCAGCCGGTTCGCCGGCGGCGTCGTGTTCATTGTCGACTGCGGCAACCCGGGCGCATCGGTGTTCGGCGTGAACTTCAACCATTTCGATCTTTGCGAGGCCTACCACCTGTTCATCCCGAACGCCGCCCCCTCACTCGACCGGCTGCTGCGCGAAGTGAGTTTCGACGACTGCGATTTCTACGTCGCGCCCGAAGCGGCGACCATCGGAACGCAGACGTTTCCGCAGGGCATGATCGTCCGCGGTGCCGTCGACCTGTTCGGCTGGAAGGCGCAAGTGGACGTAGAGGTCGGCACCGCGGCGCTCACGTTCGACTGCGACGTCGAGTCCCCCATCCGCGTCGGCCCGCTGCTCCAGATCAGCGGCAGCAAGAGCTCCGTCGGGCCCCACCTCGACTTCACGACGGCGCCTGCGCCCGGCAAGCCCTATCTCACGGCGGCCGCGCACCTGTCGATCGCGGGCGCCTTTTCGGCCACCACGTCGATCATGTTTTCGCTTACGGCGTTTTCCTTCTCCTTCACCGAAAGCTTCTTCCGCACGGCGGCGGTCAAGTTCACCGCCGACGCGGACTTCGCGGATTTCGGCTCCGGCGCGTTTGACGTGACGCTGTCGCTGACGGGCCTGGCATCGCTCGCCTCCGGCCTCAACGCGGATCTGCGCAAGGCGGCCGCCGCCGCGAAGGGCGCGATCGATTCCGCCGAGGAGAAAGTGTCGAAGGCGGAGCGCGACCTGAAGCCGGTGAAGGACGAGCGCGACAAGCGGCAGGCAGTCCTGAACCAGCTCATCAAGGAACGCAAAAAGGCATCGTGGTGGAAGAAACCCTATTACGAGTCGCAGATTGTGGTCGTGCAGGGCGAGGTGACGTCATGCAATATTGCCTATCAGGCCGCTCTCGAGACCCTGAAGCTCGCCAACGACTCGCTCGGCGCCGCGAAAACGGTCGAGAATGTCGCCTTGAACAAGATCGCCGATTTCATCGACGACGTTCCGGTCGTGATCCAATCAGTGACCTGCACCGAATCCCTTTCGGCGCTCGGCAAGTCCGCCTTCGCCGCGACGGTGTCGGTGGAGGTCGACAGGGCGCCGCACAGCTTTTCGATCGCCATCGACTTCAACCTCGAGGACATGCTCGATACGCTCGGCAAGGACATCTACAACTCGGTCGTCGATCTGTTCAAGCGGTGACGACCCGCGTCCTCAACCTGTTGGTGTCGGACAAAGTATTCCCAGCGCATTGGCGGACGGGCGTGCGCAAGAACGCTCTCCTGCACGGCTTGACCACCAAACTCGCTCAGAGCGCCGCCTCCGGCGGTACGCAATTGCAGTACGGCAGCGGGCCCTTCAGACTTCGTGGCTGAATTGATTCGCTATCCTTTATCCCTCGGCGTTGGCGGCGAATGGATGGCTGCTTTCCATCTTTGCCGGTGACTGCTCAGGGTCGCCAGCGGATGATGGGGTATTCCTTCGGATCGATTCTGACTAGTTTGATCAAGCCGGAAGCCGAGGCCTCGCTGGTCGCTTTCACGACCATTGTCTCCCCTTCCCTGACAAGCTGGTACCGGGTCTGCTTCGGCACTTTCTTGAATGTCAGGGATTTCCATCCTTCGGGAAGACCCGGACCAGGCTGGCTGGTCGAGAATGTGGCCACCTCCAATGATGCGGGACCCTGCGCCTGGGCCACCTGCACACCCGAGGCCGCGGCGCTGCCGAATGCGAGAACGAAGGTTAAAGCACGGAGGCGTTCCATGTCGATTGCGCCTCTAGCGCCTCATTCAGACAATCAGAGCGACAGGAAGATCAATGCGCCAGGCAACCCAGGATCCGCCGGCCAACGTGGGCTGGATGAATCTGAGTTGGACCCCGGACTGCGCATCGCTACATTCGAGAAGCGCCCTCAGCCGGGCTTGGGCTTGCTCATGCGTTCGAGCAGGTCTTTGGGGATGAAGTTGACCAGCTCGGTCTTGTCGGCTTCGACCAGCTCGACGTAGCGCGTGACGACTTCGGCGGGATCGAATTGGCCGACGGTGATGCGCTGCACCAGCGAGTCCATGGCCGCCACGTCTTCAGGCGCGGCAGTCTTCCGATCGAACCAGGGGCCCGGATCGTTGGCCATGCGGTCGTTGAAGCCGGTGGCATACGGCCCCGGGTTGATGAGCGCGACGTCAACGCCGAAGACTGCCAATTCGGCCCGCAGCGAAGTGCCCATCGCCTGCAGCGCGTGCTTGGTCATCGCATAGGGCCCGGAGCCGACGCCGGCACGCACGCCGGCGATCGAAGACACGATCAGGATGCGGCCAGCGCGCTTGCGCCGCATCGCCGCCGCGACCCGTTGGGTAGTGGCGAAGGTGCCGAAGACGTTGACTTCGAACACTGCACGCAAGCGCTCCAATGGAAGAACGCTGAGCGGGCCGGTCTGGCCCATGGCGGCATTGGCGATGAAGACGTCCAGGTCCCACTGGTCTATCTTGGCCACGTCTTTCGCATTGGTGATGTCGAGCTTCGCGACCGTCAGCTCCGGGTGGGCGGCAGAGAGCTCGGCAGCTTGCCGCTCGTTCTCGACCGTGGCGATGACTTTGTGGCCGCGCTTTGCGAGCTCGACGGCCGCCCCCTGGCCGAAGCCGCTTCCAGCTCCGGTGATGAGCACGGTTTTGGACATGGTTTCTCCTTTCAGGCCTGTCTTATTTACTAAAGCGGCGAGTTGTCTTGCGCCCATCGCGCAAGCGCCCTCAGCCCTTGATCACCCGCGGCAGCAGCATCTGGTGGCGCGGGCAGATGGACTTCGGGTTCTGGTAGACGGCGCCAGCAAACGCCTTCAGATACCCACGCAGCGCTTTCAGGTCGACGATCTCGTCGACGAAACCGTAGCGCGCGCAGTACGCCGGGCGCGAGGTGTCGTAGTACTTCTGCGCCATCTCGTTCATTTTCTGCGCCAGAGGCTCCAGCGGCTTGCCCGAGTCCTTGTCCTTGATCGCGCGGCGCGAGTAGGTCGCCACCGCGGCGGTCTCGCCGTGCATTACGTAGATCTCGGTGGCGGCCGTGCCCAGGGTGAAGGCGTTCTGGCGGTTGGCCGTGGGTCCGCCCATGATGTAATGCGCCGCGGCGCTGCCCTTGCGCAGCACCACCAGCATCATCGGTATGTCGGCGTTCTGGATCGAGTACACCAGCGACTGCCCGATGCCGAGCAACTCCGCTTTCTCGGCGATGTCGCCGACGTCGATGCCGGTCGTGTCCTGGAACCACATGACCGGCACGCGGTCGCGCGCGCACAGGGTGACGAATTCGTTCATCTTGATCAGGCCCTGGCGGTAGAGCTTGCCGCCGATGCCGGGGTAATCCGCGTACTCTGGATAGCCCTTGGGCAGCAGGCCCTGGCGGTTGCCGATGGCGCCGACCAGCATGCCGTCGATTTTCACCAGGCCGGTGTACACCTCCGGCCCGTAGCCGGGGCGGAACTCCATGTGCTCGCTGCCGTCGACCAGGCGCGCGAGGATATCGTCAAACGAATAATCCGACTTCTGGTTGAAAGGCAGCAGATGGTAGAGATCGCTCTGCGGCAGCGTCGGCTCGGCCGGTTCGGCCACGCGGAAGAACTTCGGGTCGTAGGCCGGGATCATGCGCATGTATTCCTTGATGCCGTCGAGCACGCCCTTTTCCTCGTCGCAGACGCGGGTGAAAAAGCCGGTGGCATCGTAGTGAGTCGAAGCGCTGCCGGGCGGCTTGTTCTTCATGTCACGGGTATTCGCGATCAGCTGCTCCAGCCCGGCGAGGTCGAAGCCGCCCTGGGGCGACATGCCTGAGACGATGCCGACGCCGCCGACAGCGATGTTCGCGTCCTTGTGCGCGATCAGGATGGTCGGGCTGATCGCCTGGTAGCCGCCGCCTGCAGGATTGGTGCCGTAGATGCCGGCGAGCACCGGAATGCCGGCCTGCTCCAGTTCGGCGTGGCGGAAAAACGGCGCGCCCGAGCCGCGGCGGTCGGCGTAGAACTTCTCCTGGTCGGGAAGCTTCACGCCGCTGCAGTTCACCAGCCACACCAGCGGGATGTGCAGCCGTTTCGCGAGGTTGGTCACGCGCAGGATGTTGTCTGGCTGCCCGGCGATCCAGGCGCCGGCGAGCACCTTGTTGTCGAAGCCGATGATCACCGCCCAGCGGCCGCCGATCTTGCCCAGGCCGTCGACCACGTTGGTCGTGCCCTCTTCGTTGTCCGCCGGGTTGTAGAGGCTGTGCAGCGGCTGCCAGGTGCCCGGATCGACCAGGTATTCCAGGCGCTGGTACACGGTCAGCCCGCCGCGCTCGTTGATCTTGGCCGCGGGTATGCCGACTTCCTCCGCGGCTTTCTTCGCGACGGCGATTTCCGCTTCGATCGCTTCCAGCTTCGTGCGGCTCTCCTGCGTGCGCGCGATGCGGTTTTCTTTCAGCGCCTTGCCGAAGCCCGGCATTTTTTCGAAATAGGGTCTCATGCTGGTTCCTTTTTTTGCGCGGGGTTAGAACCCCGTTTATTCGTTGGGCAATCTTTACAAAATGTCATTCCGAGGCCGACGGCCGGGGAATCCGCTTTTTGTACGCTATGAAAAGCAGATTCCTCGCGTTGCTAGGAATGACAGAATTGGGACTGCTGGCGTTGCCCTACTCCCGGTTGGGCGTGAAGCCCAGCGCCATGCCAGAGATCAGGATCTTCTGGATGTTGGACGTGCCTTCGACGATCTGCAGCGATTTGGCATCGCGGTAGAAGCGCTCCGCCGGATACTCGGTCGAATAGCCGTAGGAACCGTAGATCTTCATGCACTCGTTGGCCGCGTGCACCGCCGCCTCGGAGGCGGCGTACTTGGCCACCGAAGTCTCATACTGATTCGGCTTGCCCTGATCCTTCAGCCAGGCCGCCCGGTACACCAGCATCTGCGCCGACTGGTGCTCGACCACCATTTCGGCGATCTGCGCCTGGATCATCTGGTGCTGCGAAATCGGCTTGCCGAACTGGGTGCGCTCGTTGGCATAGTTGATCGCAAGGTCCAGCGCCCCGCCGGCGACACCCAGCGCACCCGCGGCGCAGCCCAGCCGCGTCTGGTTCAATTGCCACATGCAGACGCGGAAGCCCTCGCCCGGCTTGCCGAGCACGTTTTCCTTGGGCACCTTCATGCCCTCGAACACGAATTCGCCGGTGGGTGCGCAGCGCAGGCCGAGCTTGGTCTCGATCGCGCGCGCGCTGCAACCTTTCATCTTCTTCGGCTCGATGATGAATGCGGTGATACCTTTGTTGCCTTTTTCCCTGTCGGTGTAGGCGTAGAGCAGCCCGGCGTCGCCCACGTGCGCCTGCGAGATCCACATCTTGCTGCCGTGGATTTCCCAGTGATCGCCCTTGTCCAGAGCGTGGGTCTTCATGCTGGCGACATCAGAACCGGTATTGGACTCGGTCATCGCGAAGAACCCGAGCTGCGTGCCCGCCACCCAGCCGGGAACGTATTTTTTCTTTTGCGCATCGGTGCCGAATTTGCTCACGGTCAGCGCCGGACCCAGGTTCTGCATGTTGAATGGCAGCCGCCAGGACGCCGATATCTTGCCGATCTGCTCGGCCATCAGCACCGACTCCATGAAACCCATGCCGCTGCCGCCCAGTTCCTCCGGCACCGCACAGGAGAAAAAGCCGAGTTCGCCCATCTTGGCGACGCGATCCGGGCGAAACTCGTGCTTCGCCTCTTCCTGCTCGAGCGTCGGTGCAATCTCTTCCGCGGCGAATCGCTTGGCCGTGTCCTGGATCAGTCGCTGTTCTTCGGTAAGTTCAAAATTCATTTTTGCCTCGCCTATGTCTATTTTTCGCCGTTCGTCATTCGAGCACGATCAGGAGGTCTTCGTCCTCCACGCTGTCGCCGACCTTCACCTTGATTTCCTTCACCGTGCCGTCGCTGGGCGCGTACACGGTGTTCTCCATTTTCAGCGCTTCGATGACCACGAGCTCGTCGTCTTCTTCGACTTTCGCACCGGGTTCGACCAGCACGGCCAAAATTTTTCCCGCCAGCGGAGCCAGAACTTCTGCCATGGTTACTCCCCTCTCGATTGAGTTCAGTTGTGTGTGTTGTCAAAACGCGTAGTCAAACGTCCGCTGCATAGTACTGCCGCGCCGCCGACTGACAGCGTAAGCTAGCACAAAGCGCGCGTTTGCAGTTCGACCGAGATCAAGCTCTGCGCAATTCCGGCAAAACTCTTTTTATTTCCACCACTTGCATCAAAGTTTCGCAAGCGCGCGCAGGGCCGGTCGGGCCGCGTTCTCCCGCTGTCGGGCGCGCCCCTGCGGGCCTTGCGCGCCGACGCTATCCGCTATCATATGGGCGTGAGCACTATCGACTCCAAACGGCGTTGCCCCTGGTGCCTGGCCAGCGAAACTTATGTCGCCTACCACGACCACGAATGGGGAACACCCGTGCACGACGAACGCACGCTGTTCGAACTCTTGATCCTTGAAGGTGCGCAAGCCGGCCTGTCCTGGTCCACTATCCTCAACAAACGAGAAAATTACCGCAGGGCATTCGACAACTTTGATGCGCGCAAGATCGCGCGATACACCGACAAGAAGGTCGTGCGCCTGCTCGAAGACGCCGGCATCGTGCGCAACCGGCTCAAAATCGCCGCCACCACACAAAACGCGAAGGCGTTTCTCGCAGTGCAGAAAGAGTTCGGATCCTTCGATCGCTACATCTGGCGCTTCGTCGGCGGCGAACCGAAGCAGAACCGGCGCCGCAGCATGAAAAGCGTGCCTGCGCGTACGCCGGAATCCGATGCGATGAGCAAGGACTTGATTGAGCGCGGCTTCAAGTTCGTCGGCTCGACCATCTGTTACGCCTACATGCAGGCCACCGGCATGGTCAACGACCACCTGACCGGATGCTTTCGCCATCCGCAATTGCAGGCAAAGCGATGAGCCTGCGAGATTATTACAAAATCAGGGGATACCTCCCCTCATGCTCCCCTGGATCGGCCGATACAAAATTCATTTTGCAACGGGTTCTTAGAGCCTATTTCAAAATGAGGGGACACGTCCCCTCATACTCCCCTAATTCGGAGGCCATTTCGTTAATTCTGAAATGGCCTCTTAGACTGCTGCTCTTCGCCGCCTTGCTCGGACCGGCAACCATGTCATCCGCCCAGACCGTAGATACGGGCAACGGGGTGTTTCTGGTGGCGTCGCCGGCACTGCTGGATCCAAATTTCCGCCGCAGCGTGGTGCTGGTCACCCAGGCCGCGGATGGCAGCAGCGTGGGCTTCATCGTCAATCGCCCCGGCCAGCGTTCGCTCGCCCAGATTCTGCCCGAGCACGAGGTGCTGAAGCGCTTCACCGAGCCGCTTTACCTCGGCGGCCCGGTGGAAACTGCCGGCCTGTTTGCCGTGTTCCGCGCCAGCGTGAATCCGCCGGGTGCGCTGCGCGTGATCGACGACGTATCCTTCGCCCTGGATCCCGCCGTGGTGGAACGACTGCTGCACGCCCCGCCCCGGCGGGTGCGTTTTTTCAACGGCTACGCCGGTTGGGCGCCGGGCCAGCTTGCCGTCGAACTGGCTCGCGGCGGCTGGTACCTGCTCAACGCCGACGCCAATACCGTGTTCCGCGACGACATGGACACGTTGTGGGAAGAATTGCTGCTGCGCGCACGCGCGGTCACCGCGTCCCTGCGTTAGCCAAAACGGCCCCCAACGGCTGTCAAGCCGGGTGTCTTCCGACCCCGGCGCCTGGTCCCCGGAGCGCCTATCCCCCCGTCCATAAACGAGAATCGGGTAGAGATCGTCCCTCTATTCGCGGTTTTGATTTCCTCCAAATGCATCAGTATCTGGACTCTTGACTCAATCCGCTTGAGCCGTACCGATTGAGCTCTGATTGTGGAAGGCCATTTTATGCAGCAACCCCTGGACGCGATCCGGACATTGGCCTGGTCGCGATGGAAAAACAAGTCGGCCGGCGTATGCCCGACGTATATCGCGGATAACGCGTTGACGCCCTTCGATGGTGTGAAGTGACGGTATCTCTGATACGTAAGAAACAGCCACACTCCGCAGACGAGTCCTCCTCCTCGGCGCGCCAGCTCGCGCTGCTCGTCGAGCATGGAGTCGATCTTTATGCCAGGGTTTCCGCAGCGGGGTTTTTCGTCGAAGCCTCGGCAGGACTCCTGTCGCTGCTCGGCTACTCCTTCGAATACCTCGCAGCCGCACGCCTGCGCGACGTGATCGTCAGCGAGGACGTCGAGGAGCTGGAAGACGCGCTGAAGCGCTTAAGCGATGCCGCGGGGACGTGCGAGTGCGTCACCCTGCGCATGATCAAGTCGGTCACGCAAACCGCCTGGGTGGAACTGCGCCTGATCCGCGATAGCGGCGCCAGCGGCGCCGGCGTGCTGGTCGTGGGCCGTGATTTCACCGAGCACCGAAAGCGCGAGCAGGAGCTCACCCGAGCGGCGGCGCATGACGCACTCACCGGCCTGCCCAATCGGGCGCTGCTTGCGGCCCGTCTGGACCAAGCCCTCGCGCAGACCCAACGCAGCGGTCAGGGTTTTGCCGTGGCCGTGGCCGATATCGACGGATTCAAGCGCATCAACGATTCCCTCGGCCATGCCGCCGGAGATGCCTTGCTCATGCAAATAGCTGCGCGCCTGAAAGCCGAACTTCGCGGCGTCGATACCGTTGCGCGGGTGGGAGGGGACGAATTCGTGCTGGTGCTGCCCGAGATCGAGACTCCCGAACAAGCGGACAGCCTGGCTAGACGTCTGATCGATTCGATGCAAACGCCGTTTCTGGCAGGCGAACATACGCAGTTCGTGACCATCAGCATCGGGGTTGCGCTGCATCCGAGCCAGGCGACGGATGCCGAGTCGCTTACGCGCTGCGCCGATGCCGCGCTCTACCGCGCCAAAGACCTTGGGCGCAACTGCTGGCAATTGTTCAGCCAGGAGCTGGTCGCAAAGCGCTTCGAATACCTCAAGCTCGAGCACGCCATGTTCGAGGGCGTACGCAACGGCGAATTTCTGCTGCACTATCAGCCGATCGCTCGCACCGATGGCACGGTGGTAGGCGCCGAAGCGTTGATGCGCTGGCCGCATAGCGGGGGCAGCATGGCTTCCCCCGACATTTTCATTCCGATCGCGGAAACCAACGGTTTGATCAATCTGCTCGGCGCCTGGGCGCTGCGCACCGCGTGCATGCAGGTGGCGCATTGGGACGGCGAGGGAATCCCGGACATGTCGATAGCGGTCAACGTGTCACCGCGACAATTCCGGCATGGAAATTTTTTCAATCAGGTTCGCCACGCGCTCGCCGAGTCGGGCATCGCTCCGTCGCGCCTGGTCCTGGAAATCACCGAAGGCGTGCTGCTGAACAACCCGGAGCAGGTGCACGCCTTGCTTGCTTCGTTGCAGGAACTGGGCGTGCAAATCTCCGTGGACGATTTCGGCACCGGCTATTCCTCGCTTTCCTACCTGAAGCGCCTGCCGCTGTCATCGCTCAAGATCGACAACTCGTTCGTGCGCGATATGACGACGTCGTCAAACGACAGGGTGATCGTGTCGGCGGTGCTGAGCATGGCGCGGGAGCTGGGATTGGAGGTGGTGGCCGAGGGCGTGGAGTCCATCGAGCAGCTTGAGTTCCTGCGAGACAAAGGATGCCCGTACGTCCAGGGATACTACATAGGCAAGCCGATGCCGGCCGCGAATTTCGTCAGCGCGGTGAAGGCGCGCCAGGCGCGACTGAAACCATGACCCCGGAAAAGCAAAAGATATTCGATACGCTGTGGAACCGGATGGCCGAGCGCGGCGACTTTCCGACACTCGCCCACTCCATCGGCCACATCGTCGGCGCGGTACAGTCGCAGACCGACCATATGGAGAAGCTCGTCTCGGCGATCATTTCCGATTTTTCGTTGACGCAAAAAGTGTTGCGGCTCGCCAATTCAGCCATGTACGCACCCTTCGGCGGGGAAGTCACCACGGTAAGTCGGGCAGTGCTGGTGCTGGGCCAGGAAACGGTAGGTCATCTGGCGCTGGGCCTGCGCCTGCTCGACAGCTTCAAGGGCATCAGCACCGATCGCGAAAAGCCCAAGCAGGCGCTCGCGCAGACGATGCTCACCGGCTTGGTCGCGCGGCGGCTTACCGAAAATACCGGCGTCAGGGACGGCGAAGAGGCCGTGGTCTGCGCCCTGCTCTCGCGTCTGGGCGAGCTTCTCTGTGTGTTTTACGCGCCTGAAGAATGGCAAAAAATCGAGCAGAAGATGGAGGCCGAAAAGTTGTCCGCGGATGCCGCGGCCGCGGCCGTCCTTGGGATCAGCCTAACGGAACTCGGGCAGGAAATCGCCGCCCGCTGGGGCTTGCCGGTGAAACTTCGCGAGGCGCTCAAGCCGTTCAAGCCCAGCGGCAGCGATCAGCCCTTGTCGCACATCGGCTGGCTGCAAGCGATGTCCGCATTTTCGGGCGAGCTCGCGCACGCCATGGCATCCAAGAATCCCGCCTTGGCCAAGGCCGCGACTGACCGTTTCGCGCCGCTGGTGGCGATGGATATCCAGACCACGCGTGCCGCGATGCACACCCTATCCGAGGAGGCCAGCACGGAAGGCGGCTGGGAGGGGCTGGCGGACGTATATTTCCACAAAGTCGGCGAAGAGAAATCGGGAAAGCCGGCCGATGCCGAAAAAAGGCTGGCAGCCGGGGTCGCCGAAATCGCGCGCTCGGCCAAGGAATGCGCATTTCCGGTATTGCTGGGCATGGCGCTGGAAGTACTGAAGAACAGCCTGGGTTGCGTTCGCACCATCGCTTTCGTGCTCGACCCCGCCTCCGGCGGCTACAGGGCACGCGCGGGCTTCGGCGAGCCCCTGGCGGGGAAACTCACTGCGCTCTCCTTCGAAGGCGGTTTTGCACCGGACATATTTCACCTGACGCTGTCATCGAAGACGCCGATCCATATAGAGAATGCCGCCGACATCTCGATCCGCTCGCGCATCCCGCCGTGGCACCGGCATGCGCTGGGCGATGCACGCTCGCTCATGCTGCTTCCGATTTTCCTGAAAGAGCGGGCGGTGGCGCTGCTCTACGGCGACTGGACGGCGGGTGAAACCGTGCCCCTGGCCGAAAAGGAAGGCCAGCTTCTCAGAGCGATGATTTCCGAAATCCAGGCAGCCGTTCAGCTGGTCTAAACCCGTACACGCATTTCAAGAGGAGGGGATACCTCCCCCTCGTCTCGTTACAGCCCGCAAGAAGCATGCAGCACCGCTCGGCTGCCCCCGCGAGATCAACTGTCCGGCGTCAGCAGCGACACGCCCAGGCGCGCGCGGCGCGTCAGCCACAGGTTCGGCCGATAGCGCGGATCCGCGTACAGCTTGTACATATTGTTCAGCACCTTCAGCACCTTGGCCGCCCCCAGGGTGTCGCCGAAAGCCATCGGCCCGTGCGGGTAGTTGAGCCCCAGCGTCGCGCCCTTGTCGATATCGGCCGGCGCCGCGGTGCGGCTTTGCGCCAGATGGCAGCCGATGTTCACGATCATGGCCACCACGCGCTGGGCGATGAAGCCAGGGCTGTCCTTGATCACCGTCACCGGCACGCCGTCGCTCGCCAGCAGTCCGTGCGCGGCATCGCGGTAGGCCGGATCGGTAACCGGCGTGGTCATGATGGTGCGCCGCTTGACCATGGGAAAGAGCGTGTCCACGGCCACGGTGCGCTTCGCGTCCAGGCCCTGTTCCACCGCGCAGGTGGTCGCATCCTCGCCATAGGGGGTCACCAGGATCAAGGCCTTGTCGCTGGGTTTGGCTCCGGTCTCCAGGTGCGCGTTCAGGGCTTTCAGCAGCGCGGTGAGCGCGGCATGGCCGTCGGGCTCGGCGCCGCTGACCCAGACGCTCTGCGGCCGCGCTGAAGGCGCGGGAGCCTCGGCCGGCACCACCGCCTTGCCCTCGGTATAGTCGTAAAAACCCTTGTTGGTCTTGCGCCCGAAAATTCCGGCATCAAAGCGGCTGCGCATCAGCTGCGCCGGACGATAGCGCGGCTCGTGATAGCACTGCTCGTAAATGGCGACGCTGGCGGGCTGGCTCACGTCCAGGCCGGTCAGCTCCATCAGCTCGAACGGGCCCATGCGAAAACTCGCGACGTCGCGCATGATGCGGTCGATGTCGATGAAATCCGCGATGCCCTCGGAGGCGATGTGCGCCGCCTCGACGCCGAAGCCGCGGCCGACCTGGTTGACGATGAAGCCCGGCGCATCCTTGACGCGCACCGGCTCGCGACCCATGCGCCGGCCCACTTCCATCAGGGCATCCCCCACCCAGGGCGCGGTGCGCACGCCGTCGATCACCTCGACCAGCTTCATCAGCGGCACCGGGTTGAAGAAGTGCATGCCGGCGAAGCGCTCGGGATTTTTCAGCTTGGCGGCAATGGTGGTCACCGCGAGCGATGAGGTGTTGGTGGCGAGCACGCAGTCGGCGCCGACGATGCCTTCGAGTTCGGCGAACAAAGCCTGCTTCGCCGCCAGATCCTCGACGATCACCTCGATTACCAGATGGCAGGGCGCCATCGCCGCCGGACCGTCGACCACCTCGATGCGCCCCAGGGCCGCCGCGTGCGCCTCCTTGGTAAGACTGCCCTTCTCCACCGCGCGCTCGAGCATCTTGGCGACGAAGGCTTTGGCCTCCGCCGCCGCCCCCGGACGCGCATCGCACATCAGCACGCGCATGCCGCCGGTGGTGGCGACCTGGGCGATACCGCGCCCCATGGCCCCGGTGCCGATGATGCCCAGGGTGAAATCACTGCGTTTTGGATCGAACTGCATGGCTGCTCCCGGTAAAGAAAAAAGTGACGAATGGACTATCTTCGCCGCTATTCTACCGCCAGCCGGGATTCGTTAAGTGAGATCGCGGCCCGAAGCGGGCTGCTTGGGCTTGCTTTTCCACAAGATCGCCGATTGCGTGCGGATGCGCTTTTCATCCGCGCGCAATCGGCGATCCGCGCGGACGGGCCGCCGTCCGCGCAAGCGCGAGCATCACGGTCCGCAATATACTCCGGCGTCCGCCGATCTCAGCGAGCAACCATTGCGCGCTGCGTGCCAACCGTGTTTTTCGCGCGGAAGAAAAGCGCATCCGCACGAAAAACACGGTTACGGTAAACACCAGATACGTTGCGGGGTTTTACACAAGATCGCCGATTGTGCGCGGACACGCTTCACCTTCGCGCACTATCGGCGATCCGCGCGGACGGTCCGCCGTCCGCGCAAGTGCGGTCGCCGACGTTCGACCCGACCGGACGTCTTCGAGACAGTCTTGGCCCTCAGCCCTTGCTGAACTGAATCGCGCCGCCTTTCGCGGCGATCTTGACCGTGTCCTTGGCGCCGAATTCGCCCTCGAGGATGCGTTTCGCCAGCGGGTTCTCGATTTCCGACTGGATCGCGCGCTTCAACGGCCGCGCGCCGTACACCGGATCGAAACCGGCCGCGGCGATTTGCGCCAGAGCGCTGTCAGCGACCTCGAGCTTGATCTCCATCCCCGCCAGGCGCTTGGACAGGATGCCCAGCTGAATCTTGGCGATGCTCTTGATGTTCGCTTCGTCCAGCGCATGGAATACCACGATCTCGTCGATGCGGTTGACGAACTCCGGGCGGAAATGCGTGCGCACCTCGCCCATCACCGCAAGCTTGATCACCTGGTAGTCGTCGCCCGTCATCTGCTGGATCATCTGCGAGCCGAGGTTGGAGGTCATCACCACAACCGTGTTCTTGAAATCCACGGTGCGGCCCTGGCCGTCGGTCATGCGTCCGTCGTCGAGCACCTGCAGTAGCACGTTGAACACGTCCGGGTGCGCCTTCTCCACTTCGTCGAGCAGGATCACGCAATAGGGCTTGCGCCGCACCGCCTCGGTGAGATGGCCGCCCTCTTCGTAGCCGACGTAGCCCGGCGGCGCGCCGATCAGCCGCGCCACCGAGTGCTTCTCCATGAACTCGCTCATGTCGACGCGGATCAGATGGTCTTCGGAGTCGAACAGGAACCCGGCCAGCGCCTTGCACAGCTCGGTCTTGCCCACCCCGGTCGGCCCGAGGAAGAGGAAAGATCCATAAGGCTTGTTCGGATCGGCCAGCCCGGCGCGCGAGCGCCGGATCGCATCGGACACCAGGCGCACCGCCTCGTCCTGGCCGACCACGCGCTCGTGCAGCTTCGCCTCCATCTGCAGCAACTTCTCGCGCTCGCCCTGCATCATTTTCGACACCGGGATGCCGGTCGCGCGCGACACCACCTCGGCGATTTCCTCGGCGCCGACCTCGGTGCGCAACAACCGCGCCTTGCCCGGCTTGGCCACCGTCTTTTCTTCCTTCTTCAGCTGCGCCTCCAGCTGCGGTATGCGACCGTACTGCAGCTCGGACATGCGCTGCCAATCGCCCTTGCGCTTGGACGCTTCCATTTCGAGCTTGAGCTTTTCCAGCTCTTCCTTGATGTGCTGCGAGCCCTGCACCTCGGCTTTTTCCGACTTCCACACTTCGTCCAGATCGGCGTACTCGCGCCCGAGTTTCTTGATCTCGTCCTCGATCAAGGCCAGGCGCTTTTTCGACGCCTCGTCCTTTTCCCGTTTCACTGCTTCGCGCTCGATTTTCAGCTGGATCAGGCGCCGGTCGAGCCTGTCCATCACCTCCGGCTTCGAATCGATTTCCATCTTGATGCGCGACGCCGCCTCGTCGATCAGGTCGATCGCCTTGTCCGGCAGAAAGCGGTCGGTGATGTAGCGGTGCGAAAGCTCGGCTGCGGCGACGATCGCCGGGTCGGTGATGTCCACGCCGTGGTGCACCTCGTATTTCTCCTGCAGCCCGCGCAGGATGGCGATGGTGTCTTCCACGCTGGGCTCGCCCACCTGCACTTTCTGGAAACGGCGCTCCAGCGCCGCGTCCTTCTCCACGTACTTGCGGTATTCGTTCAGGGTGGTGGCGCCGACGCAATGCAGTTCGCCGCGCGCCAGTGCCGGCTTGAGCATGTTGCCGGCGTCCATCGAGCCTTCAGCCTTGCCCGCGCCGACCATGGTGTGCAGTTCGTCGATGAACACGATGGTGCGCCCTTCGTCCTGGGACAATTCCTTCAGCACCGCTTTCAGTCGCTCCTCGAATTCGCCGCGGTACTTGGTGCCGGCGAGCAAAGCCGCCATGTCGAGCGACAGCACGCGCTTGTTTTTGAGGGTCTCGGGCACTTCGCCGTTGACGATGCGCTGCGCCAGGCCTTCGACGATGGCGGTCTTGCCCACGCCGGGCTCGCCGATCAGCACCGGGTTGTTCTTGGTGCGCCGCTGCAGGATCTGGATCACGCGGCGGATTTCGTCGTCGCGTCCGATCACCGGGTCGAGCTTGCCCGCGCGCGCGCGCTCGGTCAGGTCCATGGTGTATTTCTTCAGCGCCTCGCGGCTGCCTTCGGCCTCGGGGCTGGTCACGCTCTCCGCGCCGCGCAGGGCGGTAACGGCCTGCTCCAGCGCCTTTTTGTTGCCGCCCGCTTCTTTCAACAGGCGGCCGGCCTCGCCCTTGTCTTCGCCCAAGGCAAGCACGAACATCTCCGAGGCGATGAACTGATCGTCGCGCTTCTGTGCCTCCTTGTCCGTCAGATTGAGCAGGTTGGTCAATTCGCGCGAAATCGACACTTCGCCAGCAGTGCCTTCCACTTTGGGCAGGCGGCCGATCGCGCCTTTGAGGGACTCGCGCAGCCGCGCCGTGTTGACGCCGGCGCGCGCGAGCAGCGAGGCCGTGCCGCCGTCCTCCTGCGCGACCAGCGCGGAGAGGACGTGCACCGGCTCGATGTAGGGGTTGTCGTTGCCCACGGCCAGGCTTTGCGCGTCGGCGAGCGCCTGCTGGAACTTGGTGGTGAGTTTGTCTAATCGCATACCTGACTCCCTGGTCTCATTACTTTACAAATGCGGCCAAGCAGCGGATTTTCAAGGAGTCGGCCGGAACGACCTGCACTGCGTACCTGTACCAGGCAATCCGGCTAGAATACCGGTTGCCCGATTCCGGTACCGTCCCACTTTGTCACAACCTTCCGTCGAGCCCCCCGACAATCCCGAAGCTCCTGCTGCCAGACTGCGCTACGGCGAGTTCCTGAGCGCAGTGCGCGTCAAGCAGCGCCTGGTGAGCTACAACGATGTGCATTCCCAAGCGCCGCACCGTGACCGGACGCACGGACTGCGACTCATCGACCTGCACCGCCTGCTCACGCCTTATGTCAGCGTGCGCTTCCTCGAACAGGTGCGCGCGGTCGTGCCGCTTGCGCTGTTCCTCGCGCTGTTCCAGATCGCCGCGCTGCGCTCCACGGTAACACAGGCAGAGGAGATCACGTTCGGCATGCTCGCGGTCATGCTCGGGCTGATGCTCTTCATGGAGGGCGTCAAGTACGGGCTGATGCCGTTCTCGGAGAACATCGGCTTCAAGCTGCCCAGTCGCTCGCCCACAACGGTGGTGCTCGTATTTGCGTTTCTGCTTGGCGGGATCGCCACCTTCGCCGAACCGGCGATTGGTGCCCTGCGCGCCGCGGGCGCCGGGCTGGATCCGGCGCGCACGCCCTGGCTGCACCTGCTGCTCACGCGCTATCCCGACCGGCTGGTACTGGCCGTCGGCACCGGCGTCGGCGCCGCCGTGGTGCTCGGCATGCTGCGCTTCATTTTTGCCTGGCGCATGAAGACGCTGGTGATTGCGGTACTGCTGCCCTGCCTCGCAGCTTCGGTCTACGCCGGACTCGATGCGCGTCTGGCGCCCATCCTCGGGCTGGCCTGGGACTGCGGCGCCATCACCACCGGGCCGGTGACGGTGCCGCTGGTGCTGGCTCTGGGGATCGGAGTGTCTGCCGCCGCAGGCCGGCGGGACAACCCGCTCTCGGGATTCGGCATCGTCACGCTGGCCTCGCTGTTTCCGGCGATGTCCGTGATTCTGGTCGCCGTCGGCCTCGTCTCTGAGGTACCCGATCCGGCATCCCTGCCGGCGGTCGTTGCCGTCAGCGGCGTGACAGCGTGGTGGGAAATGACGCCCGTGGCCGAAGTACTGGCGTCGCTTCGGGCCATTGTTCCGCTCATCCTGCTCTTATGGCTGGCTCAGCGCTTCATTCTCGGCGAAAAACTTGCCCATCGCCAGATCGTCGCCTACGGGGTGGTGGTGGCCGTGCTTGGCATGACTTTGTTCAATGTCGGCCTGAGCGTGGGCCTCATACCATTGGGCGAACAGGCCGGCCAGGTCGTTCCGTCGGCGTTTCACGCCATCAACGGCGGCAAACCGCTCTATCCCTATCCCTTCGGCGTGGGCCTGACCATGCTGTTTGCCGCCGCCGTCGGATACGGCGCCACGGCGGCAGAGCCCGCGCTCAACGCCATGGGCGTGACGGTGGAAAACCTCACCGACGGCGCCTTTCCGCGCAAGCTGCTGATCCAGGCCGTGGCCGTCGGCGTGGCGCTGGGAACGGCGCTGGGCGTGGCCAAAGTCTTGTTCGAGTGGCCGATGCTACCGCTGCTGCTCGGGGCTTACAGCGTCGCACTCGTCTGTACGGTACTGTCGCTTGAGGAATACGTAAACCTGGCCTGGGACAGCGCGGGCGTTACCACCGGCCCGGTGACAGTCCCGCTGGTTCTTGCCCTCGGGCTTGGTTTGAGCAAGGCGGTCGGCGCCGCAGAAGGATTCGGCATACTGGCCATGGCCTCGGCCGGGCCGATTATCAGCGTGCTGGCCGTAGGATTGTGGATACGCCGCCGAAGCAAGGGCGCGCGGTGAGATTGAAAAGAAAGGGGTAAGCCGAAATGAAACAACGCGACGAGATCGTGGTGCTGACCGATGCAGTGCTGATCACTTGCATAGTCCAGCGCGGTTCGGCCGATGCAGTGGTCGACGCAGCCACCGAAGCCGGGGCGCAGGGCGCCACCATTTTCTACGCGCGCGGAACCGGCGTGCGGCAAAAGCACCTCGGCGTGCTCGGCATCACCGTCAACGTGGAAAAAGAAGTGCTCTACATCGTGGCGCCTGCCGACCATGCCGACCACATATTCGAGCGCGTCTACGTCGCCGGCAAGCTCGACACGCCGGGCATGGGCATGATCTACATGATGCCGCTGGAGAAAATGGCGACCTACGTTCCACCGGAAATCGCCGCGCGCTTTGGTCAGCATTCCGGCCATCATGGATAAGACGGCTCCCTCCACGTCAGTGCCGCCCCCTCGCGGCGAATATCGTGTGCTCACCTGCATCATGCCCGCCGGCCGCGGCAGCGAGGTGCTCGAAGCCCTGCGCCGCGAAACCGGCGTGATCAGCGCGATCGCCCACCATGCGCGCGGGATCGGCACACACAGCCTGCGCCAGCGCGTCTATTCCGACGAAAAGCAGATCCTCACCGTGCTGGTCGAAGCCGAACGCGCCGATGACGTTTTTCACTTCCTCTATTACAGCGCCGGCCTCGACGCGCCGCACGCCGGGATGATCATGATGGGCCACGCATTTCGCGGCGCCGGAGTGGTGCCGCTGGAGGAAGCGGAGAGCGGCGCGGGATAGGCAATGCCGATCCGGGCCTGACGCCTTCCGCGTCGCGCGGCGGATCGGCGACCGTCGGCGCGCAGCCTTGAATCTGTCATCGCAACGGACGCAGGCGTCCGAGTTGCCGGGAACGCGATAGAATTCGCGCGTGACGACGTTCGCGCACTTCCTCGACAAATACCCGGCCTACGCCGGCACGAACGCGCTCGACGCGTTGCGCGCGCTGGAGTATGGGCGTCTCGATTCGCAAGGGCACGCGTACCTCGACTATACGGGGGCAGCGCTCCACGCAGATTCGCAGGTCAGGGAGCACGCCGAGCTGCTCGGCAAGCGCGTGTTCGGCAACCCGCACTCCGCGAGCCCGAGCTCGATGGCGATGACGCAGGCGGTCGAGCGGGCACGCGCGGCAGTCTTGGCTTACTTCAACGGCACCGGCGATTACACAGCGGTTTTCACGCTGAACGCATCCGCTGCGCTGAAGCTGGTTGGCGAGTCCTATCCCTTCGGCCCAGGCGGACGGTTTCTCCTGGTGGCGGACAACCACAATTCCGTCAACGGCATCCGCGAGTTCGCGCGCGCGAAGGGCGCTACCGTGGAATACGCGCCCCTGACCGTACCCGAGCTGCGCGTCGATCAACCGCGACTGACCGCGCTCCTCGACAAAGCCGATCGCTCGCACCCCAATCTGTTCGCCTTCCCTGCGCAGTCGAACTTCTCCGGCGTGAAGCACCCGCTTTCGCTCATAGATGCAGCCCGCGAGCGCGGCTGGCACGTGCTCCTCGACGCCGCGGCGTTCGCGCCTACGAATCGCCTGGACCTGCGCATCGCATCACCCGATTTCGTAGCGGTTTCGTTCTACAAGATGTTCGGCTATCCCACCGGCGTCGGCTGCCTGCTGATCCGCAATACGGCGCTGCCGGGGCTGCAACGCCCGTGGTTTGCCGGCGGCACGGTGAATTTCGCCACCGTGCAGGGCCGCCTGCACGTGCTGGCGCCGCGCGAAGCCGGCTTCGAGGACGGCACGCTGAACTACCTGAGCATACCTGCGGTGGAGATCGGCCTCCGCCATCTGGAACGCATAGGCATGGACGCGATTCAGACGCGCGTCGGCTGCCTCACCGACTGGCTGATGAGCGAACTTCTCGCGCTCCGGCACAGCAACGGACGCCACATGGTGCGTCTCTACGGTCCGAGGTCCACGGACATGCGCGGCGGCACGGTGACGATGAACTTCTACGATCCGAACGGCCACCTGCTCGACTATCGGCGTATCGATGAACTCGCGGGAGTGGAGCTGATCTCGCTCAGAACCGGATGCTTCTGCAATCCCGGCGCGGGCGAGACGGCCGAGGGGCTGACGGAGGACGACATGCGCGCGGGAATGGCCGAGGGCAAGGACATCACGCTCCCGCGCTTTCTTCAGGTGATGGAGCATCGCGGCGGCAAGAGCGCCGGCGCGATTCGCGTGTCGCTCGGCCTCGTCAGCAATTTCGCCGACGTCGAGCGCTTCGTGCAGTTCGCCGCCGGTCTGCGCGATCAGACCGCGCTTACCATCGGCGCCGTGACGTTCGACATCGAGTCGTGCCGCGTGATTCGTGACGGCAGCTAGCCTTGCACCCACGACCTTCGTTCGCAGTGTCGCGTGGACGGTTGGCAGACTGTTGAAAATCGCTTCCCTGACGGCACATCACGCGTAAAAGTCACAGCGCTTCAGAGGGAAACGAATTTCGGCAGCCTCCGAATTGGGGGTAAAAAAGGGGGCACGCCCCCTTTTTCAACACCCTGTTAGCGCCTGCCTCCGCCGCCCAGCATCGCGAAGATCGAGAGCAGGTTGGCGAAAATGTTGAACAGGCTCATGTAAACGCCGGTAGTGGCGACGATGTAGTTGGTCTCGCCACCGCGCACGATGCGGTTCAGGTCGTAAAGCAGAAACAATGAGAACACGACGATCACCAGCGTTGAGATCGTCAGCGCGAGCGCAGGGATGTGCAGGAACAGGTTGGCAATCATCGCGACCAGCAGCGCCATCATGCCCACAACCAGGAACTTGCCCATGAAGCTGAAGTCGCGCTTGGCGGTCGTCGCGATTGCGCCCATCACGAAGAAGATCAGCCCGGTACCCGCGGCGGCGTAGCCGACCAGCCCGGCGCCGTTCGGCATCGCCAGCACGTATGTCAGCAGCGGCCCCAGCCACCAGCCGAGAATCCCGGTCATGAGCAGCAGCAGCGCTGCGCCGAGCGCGCTGTCGCGATTGGCGATGATCGCATACTGCAGTCCGATGACTGTGCCGAGCATGATTAGGGTGCTCGCGATCGGATGGCTTACCAGGACGGCGCCGGTGGCCATCCCGATATACGCGCCAACGATGGTTGGGATCATGGTCAGCGCGAGCAGCAAATAGGTGTTGCGCAGAACCTTTTGCGTATCGGCCCCCGGCAACGCCATTCCTGGCGCGTAGCGCGGGCCTCCTTGGTCTGGTTTGTCCGTATGGACGGTTTCCGTATTGAAAGACATTGAAATTCTCCTTTTCTCGATACCGGCTTCCCGGTCCTACTGTTGCTGAATCAATGTGAACTCTAGCCCGCGGCTGATCGTTCGTCAGGTGCCTAAGGTCACGAATTGGCGGTGACCACGGTCATATTCATATCAACAGTTCCGATTAGGGCACCAGTACTCCAGAATCAAGGCTGTGCACGCTTCAACAATGGCACATCCGAATTAAGCCAAGCTTAAGTCGCAATGCGCAGGGAACCCGCAGGAGGATTTGCCAACGACGCAGATTGGGAGTTGGCGTAAATAGCGGCCTTCGCTGCATTGCTGCCGATAACGCGGATCGCGTCGACGCGCCCGAACCGAGGAAACTCGGTGCCAGTTTTGTGTTCTAATGCACCGCCATGCGCCGCCGCCCGTCTCCGCTGATCGTCATAATTTGCGCCCTGACCCTGCTCGGGGCGCAACTGGCGGCTTACGTCCACTGGATCGGCCATGTCGGTGCCGCCACTGGCACTGTGGCAATGTCAGTGTCCGTCTCCGGTGGCGATGGCGACAACAGCGACCATGGCGACGCTCCCTTTCATACCTGCACAACTTGCGTGGCTTTTGCCACGCTCGCTGCTGCACCACCCGCATTTGTTCCACCGCTTGCCGTAGCCGACGTTGCGGCAACCCATTTCCCTGACGCGCCCCGCTCCGACGTAACGGCGCGCGCCCCGTCACCGTACACCGCGCGCGCGCCACCCAGCGTTCTCTAAAGCGTTTCCCTTGTCCTCGCCGTCTGCTTCACGCGGACGACTTTGCCATTGCTTTGGAGAATGAACATGAAAGCCCGGAATATTGCCCTGCTGGCGGCGCTGATCGCCGTTCCAGTCGTTGCATCTGCAGCGGAAGACGCTGATCTGCGCACCCTGCGCGATGAGGTCGCCCGTCTGCGCGAAACCTACGAAAGTCGCATCGACGCCCTGGAAAAGCGCCTGGCCCAGGCGGAGGCCAAGGCGGCTTCGGCGGCGAGCGTCGCCGCCGAAGCCGCCAGCGCCACGACGTCCGCGATGGCCGCGGCGCCGCAGCCATCCGCGCCGGTGGGAACCAACGCATTCAATCCGAATGTATCGCTGATCTTGTCCGGCCTGTACAACAACCTCTCCAAGGACCCGAACGGTTACCGCATCACCGGCTTCCATCTGCCCAACGATCACTTGAGTGAAATCACGCCGCAGCGCGGCTTTGGCCTGGCCGAAAGCGAACTTGGCATCTCGGCCAACGTCGATCAACTTTTCTACGGGGCGATGAATTTCTCCATCCACCCCGACGACACAGTGTCGGCCGAGGAGGCATTCATCCAGACCACGTCGCTGCCGCAGGGTCTGACGCTGAAGGCCGGGCGGTATTTTTCCGGGATCGGCTACCTCAACGAGCAGCACGCCCATACCTGGGATTTCGTCGATGCGCCGCTGGCCTACCAGGCTTTTCTCGGCGGACAGTTCAACAACGACGGCCTGCAGATGCGTTGGCTCGTTCCCACCGACACGTTCGTCGAGATCGGCGCGGAACTCGGGCGCGGCGCCAATTATCCCGGCACAGGCCGAAACAAGAACGGCTCGGGCGCGAGCGCAATTTTCGCGCACATGGGCGGTGATGTCGGCGCCAGCAACAGTTGGCGTGCCGGGCTTTCGCTGCTGACCACTTCGCCCCAGGATCGTCAATGGGACGACATGGATGCGGCCAGCGCTGCGGTCACTAACAGCTTCACCGGCGACAGCAGGCTGTGGATCGTCGATGGCGTATGGAAATGGGCTCCCAACGGAAACGCCTACGACACCAACTTCAAGCTTCAGGGCGAATATCTGCGCCGGAGAGAAAACGGAAACCTCGTGTACGAGGTGAATGCGGCCGGGCTGGACTCGTCCTACGCCGCGACGCAATCCGGCTGGTATGTGCAGGGTATTTACCAGTTCGCGCCGTATTGGCGCGTCGGCCTGCGCACCGAGCGCCTCGACACCGGCACGGTCGACTATGGCCGCAACAACGGCAATCTGTTGCGGCCGGATTATGCCCCGACCCGCAACGCCTTGATGCTGGATTACAACCCGAGCGAATTCAGCCGCATCCGCCTGCAGATCGCCCAGGACAAGTCGCGCCAGGACGTGACCGACAATCAGATTTTCCTGCAATACCAGATGAGCCTCGGCGCTCACGGTGCACACAAATACTAGGAGCTTGCCATGCTGAACAGATCGATCAAGTCTTTACTCGCGGCGGCACTGTGCGTCTTTGCACTGCCCTCATTCGCCGCACTCAACATACTTGCCTGCGAACCCGAGTGGGGGGCGCTGGCGCAGGAACTCGGCGGCGACAAAGTGAGCGTGTACAACGCCACCAATGCCTTTCAGGATCCGCACCACGTTCAGGCCAAGCCCAGCCTGTTGGTGCGCGCACGCAACGCCGATTTGGTGGTGTGCACCGGCTCCCAGCTCGAAATCGGCTGGCTGCCGATTCTGCAGCAGCAGGCCGGCAATCCGAAAATCCAGGCCGGACAGCCGGGCTACTTCGAGGCAGCGCAATTCGTGCACATGCTCGAGGTGCCGAGCAGCGTGGATCGCTCCCTCGGCGACGTCCACCCCGGCGGCAATCCGCATATCCAGACCGACCCGCGCAACATCGGCCTGGTCGCCGCAGGCTTGGCGAAGCGGCTGGCCGAGGTGGACCCGGCCAACGGCGCTTACTATCAGGCCAGATACAAGGCCTTCGCCGCGCGCTGGAATGCCGCGATACTGAACTGGGACAAGGAGGCCGCCCCGCTCAAGGGGATGAACATCGTCGTGCACCACAAGGCCTTCGCTTATCTGGAAAACTGGCTGGGTTTGCACGAAGTGGCGGCGCTCGAACCCAAGCCCGGCGTGGAGCCCACCAGCACCCACTTGTCGGAGGTGCTGGCGGAGCTGCAGAGACAGCCGGCCAAGGCAGTGATCCGCGCCGCCTATAGCAATGGTCGCGGTTCGGAATGGCTGGCGCAGCGAGCAAAAATCCCGGCGCTCGTATTGCCGTTCACCGTTGGCGGTTCGGAGCGGGCCAAGGACTTGTTCGGCTTGTACGACGACACCGTGCAGCAGCTGCTGTCGGCGCTGAAATAGGCTGCGGGGGACTCATGCATCTGGACGCATTCAACCTTTCCATCCTGCTCCCTGCATTCCTGGCGGGTCTGCTGGTGTTGTCGACCCATGTACCGCTGGGGATGCAGGTGCTTTCGCGAGGCATCGTGTTCATCGACTTGGCCATCGCGCAAATTGCCACACTTGGCGTGATCGCCGCCGACCGGATGGGATTCGAGCCGGACGGCTGGGTGGCGCAGGTGGCGGCGGTATCGGCGGCGCTGCTGGGCGCCGCCCTGCTGACCTGGACCGAAAAGCGCTGGCCAGAAATCCAGGAGGCGCTGATCGGGGTGCTGTTCGCGCTGGCCGCCAGTGGTGGAATGATACTGGTGGCGAACAACCCGCATGGCGGCGAGCATTTGCAGGATTTGCTG
This sequence comes from Burkholderiales bacterium, assembly GCA_014860395.1. Taxonomy (GTDB): domain Bacteria; phylum Pseudomonadota; class Gammaproteobacteria; order Burkholderiales; family SG8-39; genus 2-12-FULL-64-23. The sequence continues at coordinate 30,368 of JACZJU010000177.1, forward strand.
GCAGGTCAGATATTGTGGGTGGGTTACACCCAACTGCTGCCGGTAGCCGGCCTGACTGCCGTCATCCTGTGCCTATGGTTCTGGCTGGGGAGCCGGATCGGGCGTTTCGGCTTCTACGGACTGTTTGCCTTTGCCGTTACCGCTTCGGTGCAACTCGTAGGTGTCTATCTCGTATTCGCCAGCCTGATCGTACCCGCGCTGGCCAGCCGCGGTTATCCCGCGAGCCGGCGGCTGATCGCCGCCTACACAGTCGGCGCAGCGGGATATGCCCTGGGGCTGGGAGTTTCGACCATATTCGACCTTCCTTCCGGCCCCGTGGTGGTATGGGCGTTGGCGCTGATCGGAATGTCGGTGCATCGATTCGCAGCCCCCGCCCGGCCTTGAGACGAAATTCGGCGCTATAGGGTCAGGTGCAACCTTGACCGCTGCGATGCTTGCGTTATCCTGAGGAAAGCGGTCAGTCCGTTTCCACATGGCTGGCGCAAGCGCGCAACGAGTTGTTCGGTGTCGATCTGCCGCCGATCAATCGCAGGGCCGCTCGACGGTGATGCTGCCTATCGACGTTACACCTATGTCTCTGATTGCCCTGTTTTCGGTGTTGTCGCCAAGCACGGTTTTACCGTCCGAGGTCATCGCCAGATGCGCCTTGCACTGCACGCGGATGCTCAACCGCCCCATGACACTTAGCGCCGTTTTCAGGCAGTACCAGCCATTGGGGTTCAGCAATTCAACGGTGGCTCCGCCTATCACATTGTAAATCGGCTTGACCAATACCAGAGAAGGGGAACTTGTGGGCTCTTTATCGTTGGATATACTTCCGATTCCAAACACCTTTACCGATGTATCCAGGGTTTTGAACTGCGGGTTGCTCCCGAAAGGATGATCGCCCCAGGCTTTCAGGCAGGCTGCAATCGCGCCGTCGACTTCTTTGGCTGAGGCAACCGTCGGGGCGGACAGCGCCAAACAAAATGCCAAAACAACGACGATAGGGGCAATCTTTTTCGCTGAGTTCATGTTGAAGTATCTCCTGGCTTGATTGAAGGTAAGGTTCTATCGAATAAGACGCAGCCGGCGTGTTCGCATTCATGCGTCTTGACGAAATATCGGTTGGTCTGGATCGCTGCACCCGGGCTGCGCGCCCAATAGGCCACAAGCTAGCCTTTCGGCCGCGGCGCATTTTGAGTTTGGTCAAAGAGACGCGCATCTGGCCAGGGCCGGATGGCACAGGCGAATGTCCGCGCCTTCGCTGGACTTGCCCGGATCGGATCTCCGCGGATCGACGGATTCTTCCTAATCCGTCCCTTCTGTCATGCCGAAATCCGCCGGACATTTCGCGTAGAACACGCGCACCTTCTCGCGCACGACCAAGTCGAGCAGGCTTTGCGCCTCCTCCTCGCTAAGCAGGAATTCGACCGTGACGGTGAGGTCACCGGCCAGCTCGAAAAAATGCTGTTCGTGCAGGATGCCGTGGCGGCCATAGCCGGCGATGGCGCGAAACGCCGAGCCGCCGTGGATGCCGCATTTTTTCGCCTGCTCCAGCAGCCACTCGTACAACAGGACGTGATGATGTTTCCTGTTTTCGTGGGTGTAGAACCTGAGGTAACAGCCGTTTGTCATGTTCACTCCTTCGTCGCCGGCCAGCGCCCGATCGCGGGACGGACCAGCTCAGCGCTTCAACACCAGACCGATCATCGCGATGCCGACGAGCGTCATGAGGACCGAACCGATGACGTGGGCGGTGACGATGGCGGCGGTCCAACCGTATTGCTCGTGCGAGATCAGCGTGGCGGTCTCGGCGGAAAACGTGGAAAAGGTGGTGAGCCCGCCGAGGAACCCGGTCGTCACGAACAGCCGCATCTCCGGCGGCAGGGCCTCGAAATGGGCCAGGAAACCCATCGCCAGGCCCATGAGCCAGCCGCCGACGAGATTGGCCGCCAGCGTGCCCAGCGGCAGCGTGGGAAAAATCGGATTGAGCAGCAGCCCCAGCATCCAGCGCACCCAGGCGCCGACCGCGGCGCCCCCGCCGATGGCGATGAATCCGGAAAAAGACACTCGTATCCCCTAAGCCGGACAAGCCGGAACCAAGCAAAGTGTCTCCGGCGGTAGAAAAGCCTTTATCCCACGAACAAGGGGGGATGCATCCCCCCTTGTCCCCCAAGGGGACTTCCTTCGGGGCGTAAATCCCCCGGCGGATGCATCCTCGCCATTTATCGAAATCTGTGCCATTCCTGTCAACTCTTGACTGATAAGAACCTATAGTTAAAAAACCTTGGCCTGCGGCCTATTTCGCCTGCGGTTCACTCCAGCGCTCTGCCGCCAGATCGTCGCTCGCGCGCGCCTCGACCCAGCGCGCGCCCTGCGCAGTCTGCTCTTTTTTCCAGAACGGCGCGCGGGTCTTGAGATAATCCATGATGAATTCGCACGCGTCGAAGGCCGCGCCGCGGTGCGCGCCGGCCACCACCACCAGCACGATCTGGTCCAGCGGCTTCAACTCGCCGACGCGGTGAATCACCAGCGCGTCGATTATGTCCCAGCGCTGTTTCGCCTCGGTGACGATGCGCGCCAGCGCCTTTTCGGTCATGCCCGGATAGTGCTCCAGCGTCATGCCGGCGATCGCGTCGCCATCGTTTACGTCGCGCACCAGTCCGATAAAACTGGCGATGGCGCCTATCCCCGGATCGGCGCGTCGCAACGCGGCGATTTCCGCACCGGTATCGAAATCTTCCTGTTGCACGCGAACGGGCATGTCACCCCCCGGACACCGGCGGGAAGAATGCGATCTCGTCGCCCGCCTTGACCGGCGTATCGTCGCGCGCCAGATCCTGGTTGACCGAAACGCGCACCGCCTTGCCCGAGCCCAGCGCAACTGCCGAAGCCCCGCCACGCGCAACCAGCTGCGCACGCAGGCTCTTCACGTCGCATGCCTGCGCCGGCGGTTCGAGCATCTCGCCGGGGATGCCCATGTCCTCGCGCAATCTGCCGAAGTAAAGAATTCTGATGCTCATTTGAACAGCTCCGAAAAGGGCAGAAATTTAACCATGTCGCCGCGCCGGATCGCCTGCCTCGCTGGATTGTCGATGAAGCCGTCGCCCCACACCGCCGAGGTCAGCACCGCCGAGCTCTGGTTGGCAAACAGATCGAGCCCGCCGCCCGCATTCAATTTTACCCGCAGGAATTCGCGCCGGGTATCGGGTTTCTGCCAATCGAAATCGGCGCGCAGCGGGAAACTGAGCGGCTCCACCCGATCGACGCCCTGGCAGCGCAGAATGAACGGCCGCACGAATATAAGGAAGGTCGCGAAGCTCGATACGGGATTGCCGGGCAGGCCGATGAAATGCGCCTTGTGCCCGCCTCCTGCATTGACTTCGCCAAATGCCAGGGGTTTGCCCGGCTTGACCGCGATTTTCCACATGCTCAAGCGGCCCTCGGCCTCGACCGCGGGCTTGATGTGGTCTTCCTCGCCGACCGACACGCCGCCCGAGGTGACGATCAGGTCGTTGCCGGCCGCCGCCTCGCGCAGCACGGCGCGCGTCGCATCCAGGCGGTCGGGCACGATGCCGTAGTCGGTGACCTCGCAGCCGAACAGTTGCAGCAGGCCGTTCAGGGTGTAGCGGTTGGAATTGTAGATGCGGCCCGGCGGCAAGGGCTCCCCCGGCATCACCAGCTCGTCGCCCGTGAAAAACACCGCTACCTTGAGCCGGCGATACAGGGGCAGCGCCGCTAGACCGACCGAGGCGGCAAGGCCGGTGTCCTGCGGCCGCAGTTTCATCCCCGCCGCGAGGATTTCGCTGCCGGCGCGGATGTCCTCGCCGACGCGGCGCACCCATTCGCCGGGCTCCGGCCGGTGCTTCACCGTCACCGTATCGCCGTCCTGCGCACACAGCTCCTGCATCACCACCGCGTCTGCCCCGGGCGGAATGGGCGCACCGGTGAATATGCGCGCCGCGGTGCCCCGCGCCAGCGGCTGCGGCACGCTGCCCGCCACCACCCGCTGCGACACCGGCAGGCGCGCCTCGCCCGAGGCGCAATCCGCCGCATGCACCGCGTAGCCGTCCATGGAGGTGTTGTCCAGCGAGGGCACGTTCAAGGTGGAGTGCTGCGGGCGCGCCAGCACACGCCCGCTGGCGGCCAGCGTGGCGACCTGCTCCGTGTCGGCGACCGGCTGCGCGCCGCCAAGCAGGGTGGCGAGCGCCTCGTCGACGGAAAGCATGCCTGGCTTCATCGTTTCAACTCCAGAGTTTCGAGCACGAAAGCGGCGATCGCATCGTAGTCCTCGAGGCCGAACTGCGGCAAGCGGCTTTGAACGGGCGTGTCCGTCGCCAACGCGACGATGTGCTCGTCCTGCGGATGCAGCAAGGGTTTCCCGTTTGCCGCGCGATAGATCTCCAGCTTGGGCAAAGGATAGTACTTGTAGCCTTCGATCAGCAGCAGATCGCAAGGCGACATGTGTGCGATCTGATCTTCCAGCGTTCCCTCGGGCTCGCCGCTCGCCTCGTGCATCAATGCCCAGCGCTGTTTCGAGACCACCAGCACTTCGCTGCAGCCGGCCGCCCGAATGCGGTAGGAGTCCTTGCCCGGATGGTCGACGTCGAAGCGGTGGTGCGCGTGCTTGATCAGCGATACCTTGAGGCCGGCATGCACGAAGCGCGGAATCACCTGCTCTATAAGGGTGGTCTTGCCGCTACCGGACCAGCCGGCAAAGCCGAAAATCTTCATCTGTTCCCGATGCTCGGCCCGGGCGGGGAGCTGTAGTTGTGGAACGGGCGATTTTAGCAGTATTCCACTGCCGATCCGGGAAGCGAAATCCGGAAAATTGCGCAACGATCACAACAGCTTGCCGTTCTCCAGATGCAGGCGCTGCACCCCCGGCAACTCGATGAGTTCACGGTCGTGGCAGGCGATCAGGACGCTCACGCCCTCGGCGAACAGGCGCGCCAGCAGTTCCATGGTGCGGCGACGTCCGTCGGCATCCAGGTTGGCGGTCGGCTCGTCCAGCAGCAGCAGTTGCGGCGAGAGCACCTTGGCGCGCGCCATCGCGACGCGCTGCTTTTCGCCGCCGGAGAGCTTTTGCGGCGGCACCGCGACGACGTCACGCACCCCGGCCCAGTCGATCGCTTCTTCCACCTTCTGCCGCCAGGTCTCGCGCGGTTCGCCGCGCGCTTTCAGGCCATAGGCAATATTCCCCGCTACGCTGCTATGGAACAGGTAGGGGTGCTGGTGCACGTACACCACGCGCAGGCGCCAGTCGTCCGGATAGCCTGGCAGCCTTGTCTGCACGCCCTGAAAGCGCAGCATGCCGGCGTCGGCCGCCTCGAGTCCGGACAGGATGCGCAGCAGGGTGGTCTTGCCGCTGCCGTTGTCACCCGAGAGCACGCAGCACTGTCCGCGCGCAAGGTTCAGCCTGACTCCGTCGAGCACGCGGCGTCCGCCCAGGCGCCGCACTACCCCTTCGACTTCGAGCAGGGGCTGGCTCATTTCAACCCCCCTTCGCCCTGCAGCAGCGCCATGAGTATATTGATGCCGAGGGCAAGCGCCATCAGCACCATGCCCAGGGCGATGCCTTGCGCGAAATCGCCTTTGCTGGTCTCCAGCGCGATGGCAGTGGGCATGTTGCGCGTCAGGCCGGCGATATTGCCGCCGACCATGATGGCGCAGCCCACTTCGGAGACCACCCGGCCAAACGCGTTCACCACCGCGGCGGTAATGCCGAAGCGCACTTCCCACAGGATCGTAAGCCCCGCCCGGATGCGGCTCGCGCCCAGACTGCGCGCGGTTTCGTACACGCGCGGGTCGGCCCCCTGCACCGCAGACACGGTGAACACCACCAATATCGGAAAAGCGATCACCATGTAACCAATCACGATCGCCGACGGAGAAAACAACAGCTCGAACGAGCCCAGCGGTCCGCGCCGCGACAGCAGCAGGTAAATGACCAACCCGACGACCACGGTAGGAAACGAAAGCAGCGCCTGCACCAGCACGACCATGGCGCGCTGGCCGGGGAAACGCCGCTTCGCCAGCAACAGGCCGAGCGCGATCGACGGCGGCGAGATCAGGGCGATTGCGGCGAGCGAAAGCCATAGCGACAACCAGATGATCTGCAGCAATTCCGGATCGCCCTGCAACAACAGGGCGAAAGCTTCGCGTGTGGGTTCCAGCAGGCCCATGGTGTTCCTGTGCATGGAGCGGGCGGCGCGCGCGATGCGCCGGCCGCCAAAGTGAATGCGGCGCTATTTCTTGTAGTTGGGAAAAAACAACTGCGCGCCTTTGGGCCTGAACGCAGCAATGTCCTGCTGGCCTTCGGGCGAAGTGATCCATTCAATGAAATCCATCGCGCCGGCGTAGTTCACGCCGGGAAAGCGCTTCGGATTCACCGCGATCACGCCGTAGGGATTGTACATCTTCGGATCGCCTTCGACCATTATCTCCAGCCCTGTTCGGTCCTTGTAGGTGGCATAGGTGGCGCGGTCGGTGAGCGTATAGCCGCGCTTCTCCCCGGCGACGGTGAGCGTCTGCCCCATCCCCTGGCCGATGGCGAAATAGGACGCGCCCTTGGGGTCGACGCCGGCCGTCTTCCAGTATCCCAACTCCATCTTGTTGGTCCCGGAATCGTCGCCGCGCGAAATGAATGCCGCACCGCTGTCTTTGATTTTCTTCATCGCGGCGATCACATCCTTCATGCCGCGCAGGTGTGCCGGATCGCTCTTCGGACCCACGAGGACGAAGTCGTTGTACATCACGTCACGCCGGTTCACGCCGTATCCTTTGGCGACGAATTCATCCTCGGCCTTGCGCGCGTGCACCAGCACCACGTCGGCATCGCCGTTTTCGCCCAGCTTCAGCGCCGCGCCGGTGCCGACCGCGACCACGTGCACCTTGCAGCCGCATTTCGCTTCGTACTTCGGCAACAGCGCCTTGAGCAAGCCGGAATTGTCGGTGCTGGTGGTGGTCGCCATCTTGAGATCCCGCGCTGCTGCCGGGCTCATTGCCCCGAACGCGAATGCGGCGAATGCGAACAGCAGTACAAGAATCTTTCTTATCATGTTCAATCTCCTCGAATCAAAATGCCGGCTACCGCCGGAAACACAAAATCGGGGCGCGATCGAAATTTCCCCGGCTTTCTGGTAAGTTGTCAGGATAGTATTCGATTGCGGGTCACATCCAAATATGAACGGGACTGCATAATGATTCGAGTCAAACTCCAATATGAGTGGCAACTTCAGCCCGGCGGCGGCCAGGCAGTGGAGCCGACTTTGTTTCGCGTGCTGTATGCCATCCACGCCGCAGGCTCGCTCGCCGGCGCGGCGAGGACGGTGAAGATGTCCTACCGCCATGTGTGGGGCCTGGTCGGCAGATGGGAACGCATGTTCGGCAAGCCGCTGGTCAAGCTGAGCCGCGGCCGCGGCGCGGCGCTTACCGAATTCGGTCAGAAATTGCTATGGGCCGAACAACTGGTGCAGGCGCGCCTCGCGCCGGAACTGGAAAGCGTGGGCCACGAAATCGAGCGCGCCCTGTCGCCGGTGATCGAAGCCGGCACCAACCGGCTGGTCGTCTGCGCCAGCCATGATCTTGCGCTCGCGCAGCTGCGCGACGCTCTGGCGCGCGGCGAGGGCCTGAAGCTGGATCTGCGCTTCCTCGGCAGCCTGGACAGCTTGGCTGCGCTGGCCAAGGGCCAATGCAGTATCGCGGGTTTTCACTTTGCCGAAGGCATGGAGCAGCCTGCGGCGGCGATGTTCCGCCGGTATCTTAAGCCGCGCCAGCACAAGCTGATCGGCCTGGCGACACGCACCCAGGGGCTGATGGTGGCCAAAGGCAATCCGAAGCGCATTCACGACTTGAGCGATCTCACCAGAAGCGAAGTGCGCCTGATCAACCGCCAGCGTGATTCGGGCAGCCGCATCGAATTCGACGAACTGCTCTCCGGCGCAGGCATCGACCCGGCTGCCATAGACGGCTATCACACCGAGGAATTCACCCATCTTGCAGTCGCGGCCACGGTCGCCGGCGGCATGGCCGACGCGGGCTACGGCATACGCGCAGCGGCCGCCCACTACGGCCTCGAATTCATCCCGCTGTTGACCGAGCGCTACTACCTCGCCTGCCGCGGCAATTCCATGGACGAACCTCTGCTGGCACGGTTTATCGAACTCCTGCAGGGCGAGCAATTGCGCAAAATTCTATCTGCCATGCCGGGATACGGCACCGCCATCACCGGAAAGTTTTACGACGTCAGCGAAGCGCTGCCGGCGCGACATTCGTCGCCCGCACCAGTGCGTTCAAACTAGGGAGAATGAGATGAAGATCAGCGCGAGAAACACTATCAAGGGCACGGTCAGAAATGTCGTTCTCGGCCCGGTCAGCGCCGAAGTGACGCTGCGCGTCGCGCCCGGCATAGAAATCGTCTCCGTGATCAGCGCCACTTCGGCGAAAGCGCTCAAGCTTAAAAAGGGCAAGAAAGCCTACGCGATCGTCAAGGCGAGCAACGTGATGGTCGGCATCGACTGATCGTTTTCGGCAGCACCGCTCGCGCCATTGGCAGCGCGGGCGCGACGTTCAGCCCGGCAGCGCCGGCGCCTGTGTGAGTCGCTCCGAGAGCAGTTCTGCCGGCGGCATCAGATGAATGCCCGACGCCAGCAGCGTCACCTTCACCTGATCACCCACGACAAGCTTGTTGCGGCGCGCGTGATGCGTCGCTATGCTCATCGCCAGCGGTACACTGGCAGGCGCGCCAATGTCGAGCACGATACTGGTACTTTCGCCCAGCGGGACGCACTCGCGGATCAGCCCGCTTACCGGGTTCTCGGCTTCGCCGGCTGAAGGCCGGTCGCGGCGGTGCAGGATCACACATTCGGGCGGAATCATCCACGCCACCTTGTCGCCGACGCCGAACGCGGGCGCGTAAGCCGCCTCCAGCGTGTAATCGGACCAGGTGAGCAGGGTCTTGCCCTCGTCCGGACGCTGCGAGAGGACGCTGCCCTCGAACAGATTGTTCTGATCGAGCAGCCGCGCCACCTGCGCCGTGGCCGGCCGCGCCATCACCTGCGCCGACGGTCCTTCCTGCAGCGTTTCCCCGTGCGACAAAATCACCATGCGATCGGCGAGCACGCGCGCCTCGTCCAGATCGTGCGTGACCAGGATGATGGGCACGCGGATGCGCGAGCGCAGCTGGGCCAGTTCGCGCTGCAGGCGCCGGCGGGTGACGCGATCGACCGCGGAAAACGGCTCGTCCAGCAGCAGCACCGCCGGATCGCGCGCCAGCGCCCGCGCCAGCGCGACACGCTGCTGCTGCCCGCCGGAGAGCTGGCGCGGATGGCGCTCTTCGAGACCAGACAGGTGCACCAATTGCAGCAGTTCGCGCGCCCTGCCCGCGCGCTCGCCCGCGGCGACATGGGTCATCGCCGCCATCACGTTCTTGTGCGCGCTCAGATGCGGGAACAGCGCGTAATGCTGAAACACGATGCCGACCGAGCGCTGCTGTGGCGCGAGGTCTATGCCTCGTGCGGTGTCGAGCCAGACGTCCCCGGCGCAGCTCACCACGCCCTCGCCCGGATGGGCCAGGCCGGCAATGCAGCGCAGGATTGTGGACTTGCCGCTGCCTGAAGGGCCTACCAGCGCGACCAGTTCGCCGCGGCCGCAATGGAACCGCGCCGCCAACGGAATCGGCGCCGCCTGGCGCAGGCTGACTTCCAGTCCCGCGGGGTCAGCCACGCCGCCGTCCGATGCGGTTCGCAAGCATGTACACCGCGCCGATCGCCAACAGCGAGAACGCGAGCAGCAGGCTGGACATGGTCGCGGCGCCGTGCTCGTCGAACGCCTGCACCCGGTCGTAGATGGCAATCGCGATGGTCTGCGTCTCGCCCGGGATATTGCCTCCCATCATGAGGACCACGCCGAACTCCCCCATGGTGTGCGCAAAGGTGAGGACCAGCGCCGAAACGATGCCCGGCCAGGCGAGCGGCAACTCGATCATCAGGAAGGTGCGCCAGTGCGACATGCCGCTGCACCAGGCTGCTTCGCGCACTTCATCCGGAATGGACTGAAACGCACGCTGCATCGGCTGCACCGCGAACGGAATGTTGAACACGATCGAAGCCAGCAGCAGGCCTTCGAAGCTGAACGCTAGCGGCCGGCCGAACGCACTGTGCCAGGCCTGGCCGATGGGCGTGGCGCCGCCGAAGGCCGACAGCAGGTAATAGCCGAGCACCGTCGGCGGCAGCACCAGCGGCAAAGCCACCAGGGCTTCCACCCATGCGCGGCCGGGGAATTCGCGCCAGGCGATCTGCCGCGCCACGAGTATGCCCAACGGCAACAGCCAGACCACGGTCCAGGCCGAGAGCTTGAGCGACAATAGCAGCGCTGGCCAGTTCACGCGGAACTAATCTCCGGCCGGCACGGCGAAGCCGTGTTTCTCGAACACGGTCCGCGCGGGCGGCGACTGCGCATAGGCGTAGAACAGTCGTGCCGTCTCTCCCGCCCCTTTTAGCAGCACCATGCGCTGGCGCAACGGATCGTGCCAGTCGGCGGGAAGCAGAGCATACTTTCCCGCTTGCGCCATCCGCGCCGAAAGGACGAGCGAATAGGCGACAAGGCCCGCCTCGACGGAACCCGAGGCCGCGAACTGCGCCGCCTGCGAAATGTTCTCGCCCATGACCAGATGACCCTGCGCCTTTTGCCACAAGCCCTTCTTCACCAGCACCTCGCGCGCGGCGCGGCCATAGGGCGCGTGCTCCGGATTGGCGATGGCGATTTTTTTCAGCCGGCCATCGGCGAGCGCGGCGGCGAAATCCTCCAAACGTGCATCTGCTTTCACCGGCGATCCGCGCGGCACGAACAGCGCGAGCCGCCCGACCGCATAAAGCGCGCCGCCGTCAACAGTGAGCCCGCGTTCGCTCAGTTCGCGCGCATAGGCCTCGTCGGCGGAGAAGAACAGTTCGAACGGCGCCCCCTGGGTGATCTGCCGCACGAAGTTTCCGGATGATCCGAACGTCAATTTGACTGAGCGGCCGCTGGCACGCTCGAATCCAGCGACGACCTCGGTGAGCGCATATTGCAGATCGGAGGCCGCGGCGATCACCGGGACCGAAGCAGCCGGGACAATCTGCGCCGTCGCGAGCAGTGCAGCAAGCGGAATCAGGACGAATCTTGCGAGCGCGCGGAAAATCTGCCACCTCCATCAACAAACCCTGCGCCACGGATATATTCAAATAGCGCAGCCGATTCTAGTCGAGCGCATGCGATCAGGCAACGAAAAGCCCGCCGCGTGCCGCGCAGCCGCTTGCGCGGGGACCCGATTGGTTTAGACTTCTCTGCTTTGACAACTTGGAAGGAGTGAGAAAATGGCAGCCTACCTAGTGGTCGACATCGACGTGACCAATCCGACGCAGTTCGAGGAATACAAGAAGCTTGCGCCCGCCGCGATCGCCAAGTACGGCGGGCGCTACATGATACGCGGCGGCGCCTACGAGGTGCTGGAAGGAAACTGGAAACCGCAACGGTTGACCGTCGTGGAGTTCGATTCGATGGAGAAAGCCAAGGCCTTCTATAGCTCGCCGGAATATCAGGTGGCGATCAAGGCGCGCGCCGGGGCGGCGAACTTCAAGGCGCTGCTGGTGCAGGGAATGTAAGCACCCGGAATGCCGACGGCAACGCACCGGCTCAGTGATCCGGCAATTCTACCGTCTTGAATTCGCCCGGCAGCACCACTTCGAGCAGTTCCACATCGTCCGAATGCCCCAGCTCCCGGTGCTTGATGCCCGGGGGCTGGTAGGCGCAGGAACCGGCTTCGAGCAGCACCTCGCCCACGCCTTCGTAGTCGAATTTGATCCAGCCCTTCAGGATATAAACCAGCTGGAATTCGGTCTCGTGCCAGTGCGACCTGGCGATGAATTCTCCGCCCGGACGCGCGCGGATCACGTGGGCCACCGCCCCGCCGCCGGTAGCGTCCTTGACGCCGAGGTCGCGGTACTCGAAAAAAGCACGCAAGCCGTCGGCCCTGAATTCGCTGTCTTTCAGGTGGCTGACGCTGAATTTCCGTTCGGACATTTGTCTCCCCTCTCCCGCGCGAGTTTCCGCTAAACAAAAAGGGCGCCGGAGCGCCCCTTTTGCGCATAACCATCCTAACTATTTTTTCATTGCCGGTTTGCCGCTCATGGCGTGGCTTTTCTTGTAGTTCTCGACCGCCCGGTCTTGAGCCTTCGACAGCAGCTCCGCCGCTCTTTGTTTTGCGGCCTCGGCTTTCCTCATGGCTTCCTGTTTTTCGGCTTCGGCGTTCTTGGCTTTCTCTACCTCATCGTTGGCCTTGCCCGGGTCATCCGGCGGCGCAACGGGAGTCTTTGCCTGCACCAGGCCTGCACTCAGAACAAAGCCCATCACCCCGGCCACAAGCAATTTTCGGATCTTCATTTCAGCCTCCTCAATGTTGGGTCTGCGGCGGCGCGCTGGCAGCGACCGCAGCGTCGGATTCACCCGAAGGCGGCGCCCGCCTGCCGGCCTTGACGTCTTCGTACCAGTATTGCGCATGCTCGCGCGCCCAGGTTTCGTCGACGTAGCCGTTGCGCATCGCCTCGTAGGCGCCGGTGGTTCCGATGGTGCCCAAATAGATGTGCGTCAGCGACCAGGCTATGAACCAGACGCCGGAGACGACATGAACGATGTTGGCGATCATCATCACCGAGCGCGACTGGTCGAAATTGGGGAAGTCCATCACCAGCCCGCTCGCGCCGGAGATCGTGCCCAAGCCGATCACGCCGCCCCAGAACCAGAGCTTCTCCCCGGCGTTGAACCGGCCGCAAGGCACGACTTCGTCGCCGATCACGCCGCCACCCTTGGCCAGCCAGGTGATGTCGTAGGCACGCGGAAGATTGTCGCGGATGAACTTGATCACAAACACGACGATGCTGAACAGGAAGATCGGGCCGACGAAGTTATGCAGGTTCTTGCCCAGCTCCGCCAGCCAGCTAAACAGCGTGTGTCCGATGATCGGCAGCAGCAGGTGTTTTCCGAACAGCATGGTGAGACCGGTAATGGCGAGGATGCAAAAGCTGATCGCCATGCTCCAGTGGGCGATGCGCTCGAACGCGGAAAAGCGCTCGATCATTTTGCCCGTGGGCGGGCTGTGCAGCCCGAGGGGTCCGCGCACCATGTAGAACGCACCCATCGCGATCAGCACCAGCACCACCAGCCAGCCCCCGTACCGGGTTATCGGTCCGTTGCGCAGTTGGCGCCAGGTCTCGCCCTCGCTCTGGATCAGGACGCCGGTTTCGCGCCCCTGCACCGACGTGTACCCGGCGACGCCCGAGCGCGCCGCGCGCCAGGTCGGTGCGTTGTTGCCCGGCTGCACCTGCTGGCGCTGTGCCTGGGTTTCCTGCGCCTGCTGGGCCCAGGCCGCCCCACCGAACAGCGGCAACAGCAGCAACAGCGCCAGGAAGAAATGCCGCATGCCTGAATTGATGGCTCGCATGATTCCTCCTTGTCAGTTGCCAATGCGCACGTATTCGTTCTGGCTCTGGCTGCGCGTCCTCAACGCGTCCTCCCAGCTACTCTTGTCGCCCTTGGTCCACTTCGAAGTGGTGTAAAGGCTGGCCGCCGGATCGTCGTCCCAGGGCTTGGTGTCGGGCTTGCCCTGGTACTTGCCTTGCTGGTACATGACCACCTGGTCTTTTTCGCCGCAGCCGGCCAGACCAGCCGTGATGGCCAGAGCAGCCGCGGCAATTACGAGTTTGCGTGCGCTGATCATGATTTCGCTCCTTTCGGCGCCTGCTGCTTGTCGGGCTTGCCGTAGGCCGTGCTCCAGCCCCACACTTCCGCGCCCTTGCCGCGCGTCAACGCACGGTCGCGGAAAATGTCGGCGATGACATCGCCGTCCCCGCCCAGCAGCGCCTTGGTCGAACACATTTCTGCGCAGGCGGGGAGCTTGCCCTGCGCGAGCCGGTTCGAGCCGTACTTGGCGAACTCCTCCTTGGAGTTGTCCGCCTCCGGTCCGCCGGCACAGAAGGTGCACTTGTCCATCTTGCCGCGCATGCCGAAGGCGCCTGCCTGCGGAAATTGCGGCGCGCCGAACGGACAGGCATAGAAGCAATAGCCGCAGCCTATGCACATGTCCTTGTCGTGCAGCACCACGCCTTCCTCGGTGCGGTAGAAGCAGTCCACCGGGCACACCGCCATGCATGGCGCGTCCGAGCAGTGCATGCAGGCGACCGAGATCGACTTCTCGCCCGGCACGCCGTCATTCAGCGTCACCACGCGGCGCCGGTTCACGCCCCAGGGCACCTCGTTCTCCTGCTTGCAGGCAGTCACACAGCCGTTGCACTCGATGCAGCGCTCGGCGTCACACAAGAATTTCATTCTGGCCATGATTTCCTCTCCTTATACTTGTGCTTGTTCAATTTGGCACAGAGTGGTTTTTGTTTCCTGCATCATGGTGACGATGTCGTAGCCGTAAGTGGTGGCGGTATTCACGGCTTCGCCGCGCACAATCGGCGCTGCGCCGTCCGGATAGTGGTCGAGCATGTCCTTGCCCATCCACCAGCCGGAGAAGTGGAACGGCAGGAACACGGTGTCCGCGGCGACGCGCTCCGTCACCATGGCCATGACCTTGATCCGTGCTCCGGTCGGCGTCTTTACCCAGACGTAATCGCGATTCCGGATGCCGCGGTCGTTGGCTGCCTTCGGATTGATCTCCACGAACATGTTCTGCTGCAGTTCGGCCAACCAGGGATTGGAACGCGTCTCCTCGCCGCCGCCTTCGTATTCCACCAACCGGCCGCTGGTCATGATCAGCGGGTATTTTTCGCTGTCCTTGTCGGCGATTGACTTGTCCTGGACGGTCTTGAACAGCGTCGGCAGCCGGTACAGCGCCTTCTTGTCGGCATTGGTCGGCCACTTCGCCACCAGGTCGGGACGCGGGCTATACAAGGGCTCGCGATGCAACGGTATGGCGTCCGGGAAGGTCCATACCACGGCACGCGCCTTGGCATTGCCGAAGGGAACACAACCATGCTTGAGCGCAACGCGCTGTATGCCGCCCGACAGGTCGGTTTTCCAGTTCTTGCCTTCGGCCTCGCTACGCTCGGCTTCTGTGAGTTCGTCCCACCATCCCAGCTTCTTGAGAAAGACGTGATCAAACTCGGGATAACCGGTGGTGATCTCGCTGCCCACAGAACATGAACCGTCTTCGGCCAGCAGGTTCACGCCGTCGTGCTCGACGCCGTAACGCGCGCGGAACGTGCAGCCGCCGTCCATGACGGCCTTGGAGGTATCGTACAGATTGGGCGTGCCGGGATGCTTGACCTTCCCATCGCCCCAGCAGGGCCAAGGCAGACCGAAGTAGTCGCCATCCAGACTGTAGCCGGTTTCCTTGTCTATGCCGCCTTTCGCACGCAGCGTTTTGACGTCGAACACGTGCATGTTGCGCATATGCGCCTTGAGACGCTCGGGCGTCTGGCCGGTGTAGCCGATCGTCCAGGTGCCGCTGTTGACCTCGCGCAGCGTGTCCTCCATCTCGGGCTCGTCCATCCCGCCCTTGCCCTTGACCAGCTTGATGTTCTGCTTGCCGTCCTTTTTACCGACCAACTGGTCGGCGAAGCCGAGCTTCTGCGCCAACTGGTACATGATCATGTGGTCGGTGCGTGACTCGAACAAAGGCTCGATCACGCGTTCGCGCCACTGGAGCGAGCGGTTCGAAGCGGTAACGCTACCCGAGGACTCGAACTGCGTCGCCGCCGGCAGAAGGTAAGCGCCATCTTTCCGGACCATCGCGAACATCGACGCGCTCGCCGACGGATACGGATCGATTACGACCATCAGATCAAGCTTCTTCATGGCCTCGAGCTGATCCGGACCGCGTGTCTGCGAATTCGGTGCATGGCCCCAGAAAATGACGGCGCGCACATTCGAATCCTGGTCGATATTTTCTTTGTTCTCCAGCACGGCATCCGCCCAGCGCGAAACGGTAAACCCGAATTTGCCCATCATCGCCGCGCTGGTAAAACGCTTGTTCAGCCAGTCAAGATCGACGTTCCAGACGCGGGCCCAGTGTTTCCACGCCCCCGGTGCTAGTCCGTAGTAGCCGGGAAGCGACTGCGCATTCGGGCCGATGTCGGTCGCGCCCTGCACGTTGTCGTGGCCGCGGTAGATATTGCAGCCGCCGCCGGTGATGCCGGCATTGCCGAGCGCGAGCATCAGGACCGCACTCGCGCGGGTAATCGCATTGCCGTTGGTATGCTGCGTTTGTCCCATCGCCCAGATGATGAACCCCGGGCGATTGTCCGACAGCATTTTCGCGGTTTCATACATGTCCTTCTCGGACACCCCGGTCACTTCCTCCACGGCTGCCGGCGTGTACTTGGCCATCACCTCCGTCTTGACCTGGTCCATGCCGTAGACGCGGTCGTGGATGTACTTCTTGTCCTCCCAGCCGTTTTTGAAAATGTGATAGAGCAGACCGAACTGGAACGCGACGTCGGAGCCCGAGCGGATGCGGACGAATTTGTCTGCATGCGCCGCCGTGCGCGTAAAGCGCGGATCGGCGACGATCACCTTGGCGCCGTTTTCCTTGGCGTGCAGCGTGTGCATCATCGATACGGGATGCGCCTCGGCCGCGTTCGAGCCGAGAAAAAACAGGCACTTGGAGTTCTGCTCGTCGTTGTACGAGTTGGTCATCGCACCGTAGCCCCAGGTGTTCGCGATGCCGGCGACCGTGGTCGAGTGGCAGATGCGCGCCTGGTGATCGATGTTGTTCGAACCCCAAAGCGCGATCCACTTGCGCAGCAGGTAGGACTGCTCGTTGTTGTGCTTGGAGGAACCCAGGACGAACATCGCGTCGGGGCCGCTTTCATTCCTGATCGCGAGCAGTTTGTCGCCGATCTCCTTGTAAGCCTGGTCCCACGACACCTTCTTCCACTTGCCGCCTTCGAGCTTCATCGGGTACTTCAGCCGATGGGAGTTCTCGGTCATGCCGTGCTCGCGCACCGAGGCGCCCTTGGCGCAATGCCCGCCCAGATTGAGCGGCGAATCGAATACCGGCTCTTGCCGCACCCAAACGCCGTTCTGCACCACGGCGTCGATGGCGCAACCGACCGAGCAGTGCGTGCACACGGTGCGCTTGACTTCAACCTTGCTGCCTGGCTCCTTGGTCTCGCCCGCTGCCTCGGCTTTGCCTATCATGTTGAAGGGGAGCTGGCTTGCGAACGCGCCCGCGCCCGCGGTCACGCCGGAGCGCTTGAGAAAGGTGCGGCGATCTATGGTCTGGGCCAGCACACCGGCGAGGCCCTTGGCGAGGCGGCTGCGCGCCGCGGAAGTGTTTGCGGATATCCGGGTCAATGACATGGCGCCCCCTTAGACCTTAGCGGTCCGGTAGTAATTGCGCACATGCGCCGACTCCTGGTAGCCCTGCGACGATTTCTTGCTATTGGCGGCGCCCGCGCCTGGCTGGGCCGTCGGCACGCCCTTCGCGACTATTGCGGCTGCCCCGGCAGCCCCGCCTGCACCGACAGCAAGCAGGAAATTTCTACGGCTCAATCTGGCCTTATTTTGATTCATTGTTGTCCCCTCCTTCTAAAAAGACACCGGTATTTGCTATTTGGCTAGGTCGAACGATTCAGCCTCCACGTCGAGAAATGCCTTGGTGAAACGCGCCACATGCTTGTAGAAATTGGTGTTCGGCGAGGCCGTCACTGCATCGCAAACGTTTGCATAACAAGGAACAAGATACATCAAAAAGAATGATTTTTGTTTCTGCAGTGCAACATCCTGAGCAAAAAAAATGAGGTGGCGCATTACTTCGCACAGGCTGGAAAAGTGATCCTCGTATTCGGCCACGCCCAGCGCGCGCGCCAAGCCCAGTTCGGTCAGTTCGGATCGCAGCCGAGCTAGTATGTTTTCCTTCTTCGATTCATGTAGATAGTGAGTTATATAGGGTGTGATCTCGGCCTTGCCGGTACCGACGAAGACGCTGTCGTACTCCTCTTGCGCCGCTTCGGCATCCATCGCCGCTGCGGCCGTAGCCAAGGCGCGCCACGCCATCGGCAAAGGAGCGGCAGCGTCCGCAGCCGCGGCCTCGCCTGTAGCGGCGATTGCGGCGAGCAGCGCCGCATCCGGCCCGGAGTAGAACAAGCGCGCGATCAAGGCATAAAAATCGGCGCGCGCCTGATCTTCCTCGGCCACCGACGGCGCTGATGCCAGCGGATTAGACTGCCCTTTCATGAGCGGATACCGAAGATGGTCTGCTCGTTCTTGTTTTCCATCATGTCGACTACGCGGCAATCGCCGCACATCTGCAGCCGTTTCAGGCCGTCGCCGGAAAACATGGGGTGCGTGCCGAGTTTGCCCATCATGTTGTCTACCATCTGCTTGTTGCCGAAAGGCTTGCCGCAGCTCACGCAGTTGAACGGGACCGCCTCGTGCAGCACCTGTTCCGCCTTGGCCTGTGGACTGAGCAGCAGCCGCGGCGCGAGCGCGACCGCCTTCTCCGGGCAGGTGTTGACGCACAGGCCGCACTGCACGCAGTTGCGCTCGATGAATTTGAGTAAAGGCTGCTCGCGGCCGTCTACCAGGGCCGAGACCGGACAGGCGCCGACGCAAGCCATGCACAGGGTGCAGGTGTCGCGGTTGACCTTGACCTGGCCCCAGGGCGCGCCCGCTTCCAGCGCGATCTCCTCCTTCGGCGTCGGCGCAAGGCGCGCCAGATGCTCGAGCGCGAATTCCAGCGTATTGCGCTTATCCTGGCTCAGGTTGAAGCCCGCCGGTTCCGCGACCGTCCGCGCCGGCCGCAGCGCCCACACCTCGCGCTCCAGCACAGCAGCGTCCGCGGTGGCGAGCAGCTTGAGGTGCATGCCGGCGTAGCCCAGCGCGCTGACTATGGTTTCGGCATGGCGCAGCTGCTTCTCTACTTCCTGCCCGTATTCGTCCGCCTCCTGCGCGTTCGCGAGCAGCAGCACCTGGCTCGCGCCGTAGGTGAGCGCACCAAGCGCGATGTCGACGCCGATCGCGGGAACGCTATGTACCTCCAGCGGGATCACCCGCGCCGGGAGGCCGCCGCTCTTTCCCGGCTGCGCGCGCCGCGCGAGCTTTGCGATCAGCTCGGCGCTGGCCCCCGCGCTGTGGAACAGGATGCAGGCGTCCTTGCCGCCCGCGTCACGATAAGTCGCGAGCAAAGTCTTGAGCCGCCTGCCGAGGTCTGAAACGCGCGGATACACATGGGTCATCGCGCCCGAGGGGCACACGGTGGCGCAGCCGCCGCAGCCCATGCACAAATGCGGTTCGACCTCGATCCCATCGCCCGCCGCCGAGATCGCGCCGGTGGAACAGGTATCGATGCAATTGCTGCAGCCCGGCTTGCCCGAGCGGCTGTGCGCGCAGAGCTTAACGTTGTAGGAAAAGTATTTGGGTTTTTCGAACTCGCCCACCATTTGCGCCAGCCGCGTCGCCGCGAGCGCCTGTTCAAGCGGATCGCGGCCCGGCGCGAAATAGCCCTGCGGCAACTGTGCCAGCTTGAGCGCCGGCTCGGCGCCCAGATCGAGCACCAGGTCGAAGCGTTCGCTGCGCTCGCGCGCCTGCCTGTCGAAATCGATAGCGCCCACCTTGCCGCAGGCCTGGACGCAGGCGCGGTGTGCCTTGCATTTTTCCAAATCGATCTGGTAGCTGAAATCGATCGCCTGCTCCGGGCAGGCGTTGATGCAGGCATTGCAGCGCGTGCATAGCTCCAGATCAATCGGATTCGTTTGCACCCAGTCCGCTTCGAATTCGCCCAGATAGCCCTTGAGCGATTCGAGCCTGCCCGACCAGACCGGGTAGCCACGCACCGCCGATAGCTCCCCTCCCGTCCTCTCGGCGGGCGGACCGTCGGTGATCAGCACGTTTACTTCGAGCTGCTCCTTCAGTCGCTCGGCCCATGGAATGGCAGCGTCAATTGGACCGACGATCAGCAGCTGCCCGTCAGAACGGTAGCCGATGCTGGCCACGGGTTCGGGCTCGGACAGACCGGCCACAGCGAGCAGTGCCGCGATCTTGGGCGTGGCTTGCCTGGATTCCTTCGACCAGCCGGCGGTCTCGCGTATGTTGACGAATTTGAGTTCGTGCCTGGACTGTGCCTGCTCGGCGAGTTCGGCGAAGAGCGGTGCCTCCTGGGTGCAGGCCACCAGGCAATCCCCGTGCTTGAGCGCGTCGTGAAAAGCCTCGACTTCGCGTCGGCATAGCTCGCTATGGATGGCGACGGGCGCGTTCAGCTTCAACGCGTCGGACAACGCCTTCGCGTCCAGTGCCATGGTCTGGTTGCAATTGCACAGCTTGATGGTCTTGTCCATCGACATTAGTTTTTATAATGATTTGTCTTTGCGCAACCCATCGAACGCGGGCTCCTCCAGCGCATGCACATACATACTACAGGCTAACAAAAACCCCAGTCTAGCCATTTCTATTGTCTTTATTGTCGTCCTTCGAGGCACGGCTTTCCCTATTGTCGTCTTTCGTGGCACGACCTTCGTCTTCCCGCGACCCGGCGTCCGCGAGCGGCTGCAGTTCCGGTACCGGTTGCTCAATGTGCTGCTCGGCGACCTGCATTTCAGGCGTCTCGCTGTAGTCCGGTTCCGGGCCCCGCAACGTACGCCGCGCATGCTGCAATTGATCGACCATGGCCGCCGACAGGTCTTCGAGCGCCGCATAGTCCTCGGCATAGTCGTCCAGACCATCCGTAATATTGAACCGCGGGTCGCCGAATAGTTTCTTCAAGGCGATCCGCCGCACGGCATCATCCACTCTGGTATCCATGAAACCGGTGAAATCTGACTCGAAGCTGAGCTTATCCACCGGCGGCAATTCCGGCAGCGGCGTGGCATCCGCTGGCTTAGGCGCCTCCTGCAGCGGCCGTTCACGCGCCTCCTGCTTGCGTCGCGACCAGCGCGATATGAAGGGTTCCTTCTCTTCTTTTTCCTGGGTCGACATTTTAGAGTCTGTTTCAAAATAAGGAGATATCTCCCCTCATACTCCCCCATATTGGCCCGTTGCAAAATTCATTTTGCAACGGGTTCTTAGAAATTCCGCAATCCAATCAAACGACTTTTTCAACGCCGGGAGGCCACGCCCTTATCCTTGCTGCTGGCGTAGCGTGGTTCCTTCTTCGGCTCTGGACGGTAGTGCTCGGCAACGAATTCAGCGATATGCGGCAGCAGATCTTCGGGAAGATCAACGCTGTCGACATTTTCGCCGCAGTCCACCCAGCCGACGCCCTCGAGGTAGCTGGCCGTGATGTACTCCGGCCGCGCGATCTCGCCGTTCATCCGCCACATCACAAACACTTTGGGCCGCGTGGACGTAATGTTCACATAATAGCCTTCCGCTTCCCTCGGTTCGAGCCGCAAAACCAGCCCCGGAAACAAGATCTGCTCGGTGCGCTCGTCGGTATAAATAACTCGCTGTGCTTTATCAGCAGCGGGCAGGTCACGCACGATGCCCTTGGTTTCCCACCGCTCTGTTGCCCAGCGGTCACCCCCGGGCAGCCGTTCCATGATTACCGCAAACGAAAAAACGTCCGCGCGACTTGCTGGTTTGTTTTCCGACATATGCCCATTGTGCGATAGTCGCGTCGACCGTGCAACGCGGATCGATGATGCAACGGTGATTGGCACCTGTACTAGCGTGGCGGTCGCTCTGCTATCATGTAAACAATGCTATTCAACTCGAAAAAGGCCACATGACTGAAAGGGTTATCGCTCTGGTCGACGCGGGTCGGCACAAGCCGCTGCCGCCGCCGGTCAAGCCGGTCGCGGGACCGACGCGGGACCGGCTCGGCCGTACGCTGCGCGACTTGCGCATATCGGTTACCGACCGCTGCAATTTCCGCTGCGTCTATTGCATGCCGAAAGAAGTGTTCGGCAAGGACTACCCCTACCTGGCGCACGACCAGCTGTTGTCATTCGAGGAAATCGCGCGCCTGGCGAAGGTTTTCGTCGCTCACGGCGTCGAAAAAATCCGCCTCACCGGCGGCGAGCCGCTGCTGCGCAAGAACGTCGAGCGTCTGGTCGAAATGCTCGCCGCCATCACCCTGCCCAGCGGCGAGCGCGTCGAGCTCACGCTCACCAGCAATGGCTCGCTGCTCGCGAAGAAGGCGCGCGCGCTGAAAGACGCCGGCCTGCGCCGGGTCACGGTAAGCCTGGATGCGCTGGACGATCCGACCTTCATGGCGATGAACGACGCCGATTTCCCAGTAGCCAAGGTGCTCGCGGGCATCGAGGCAGCGGATGCGGCGGGCCTCGCGCCGGTGAAGGTCAACATGGTGGTGAAGCGCGGCGTAAACGAGCATTCGATCCTGCCGATGGCGCGCCGCTTCAAGGGCACGGGCCACGTGCTGCGCTTCATCGAGTTCATGGACGTGGGCGCGACGAACGGCTGGTGCATGGACGACGTGATTGCCTCGCGCGAAATCATACGCATGATAGATGCGGAAATGCCGCTCGAACCCATTGATCCGAATTACCACGGCGAAGTCGCCGAGCGCTGGCGCTACCGCGACGGCTCGGGCGAGATCGGCGTCATTTCCTCGGTGACCCAGGCCTTTTGCCGTTCCTGCACCCGCGCGCGCATCTCCACCGAGGGCATGCTCTACACCTGCCTGTTCGCGACCTCGGGCTATGATTTTCGCGCGCTGCTGCGCGAGGGCAAGTCGGACGCGGAAATTCGCGCCGCCATCGCCGCCGTGTGGGGCGCGCGCGACGACCGCTACTCCGAAATCCGCACCGCGGAAACGGCGAAAGAGCGCAAGATCGAAATGTCCTACATCGGCGGCTGAGCATGCCGGCGCATCCGATCGTAGTAGGTATGACGATTTCGCCATGAAGCCGCACTATCGTCCCGAAATCACCCGCGCCAGCCGTCCGCTAACGTTCGACGTCGAGGCGATCAATGAACGCGGCGAGATGGTGCCCACCGCCATCGCCGGCGAAAACCCGCTGACGCTGTACGTCGACAAGCGCGAAATCGTCACCCTGATGACCCTGGGCCAGGCGCCGGAGGCACTGGCCATAGGCTACCTGCGCAACCAGCGGCTGGTGCAGTCGATCGATGAAATCGCGGCAGTGCAGGTGGACTGGGACACCGACTCGGTGGTGGTGACCACGCGCAAAGCCACGAGCGGGGAAGCGCGCGCGCGCGCCAAGGGCATGACTGACAGAATGAAAAAACGCACCGTCACCACCGGCTGCGGCCAGGGGACGGTGTTCGGCGACCTGATGGAGGAAATCGACAAGGTAAAACTGCGCGATGACGTGCGCCTGTCGGAAGAAGCGCTGTATGCGCTGATGGACCAGGTGCGCCACCATGAAACCATCTACAAGAATGCCGGGGCAGTGCACGGCTGCGCCCTGGCCACCAACGAGCCGGACGCGAGCCGCATCTTGAGCTTCGTCGAAGACGTGGGGCGGCACAATGCCGTGGATGCGATCGCCGGGCAGATGTGGCTGGAGAACGTGGACGGCTCGGACAAGATTTTCTATACAACCGGACGGCTCACCTCGGAGATGGTGATCAAGGCGGCACAGATGTCCATCCCGTTCCTGGTGTCGCGCTCGGGCCTGACGCAGATGGGCCACGCGATCGCCCAACGGATAGGCATCACCATGATCGGCCGCGCCACCGGCAAGCACTATCTGCTGTTCACCGGCAAGCAGCGTTTCATCAAATCCATCAGCCCGACGCTGGTCGCCTAAGTACCCGTTGCAGAATAGAGTGTCATTCCGAGGGCGAAGCCCGAGGAATCTGCTTCTTGATTAATTGAAAAGCAGATCCCTCGCCTTGCTCGGGATGACATTGATAGCAGCAACCATATTGCGACAGATTCCGATTCAGCGTGCCGACAGCGTCGACAAGTAGATCCCCGGCAGGATCAATGTCGCGCCTACCCAGTGAAAATCGCGCACCGGTTCGCCCAGCACCAGCCACGCGGTGGCCGCCGCGTAGATCGGTCCCAGATACAGCACCACGCCGACACGCGCCGCCCCAAGTTCGCGCTGCATGTAGGAATAGGCGAGATAGGCCCCGAGGCCGGGGAATAACGCGACTGCCAGAACATAGCCGAAGCTGGCCCAGGAAACTTGCGTCGGCATGAACCACAACGCCTCGATAACGGCCAGCGGCGCCAGCACCACCAGCCCGCCTGCCATGATGAGCGTCAGGCGCGCTGCAGGCCCGAACGGGCTCGGCCATGCCTTGAGCAGCAGCGAATACGCCGTCCAGGAGAGCATCGCCAGCAGAATCCAGGCATCTCCAACGGTGAATTCCACTTGCGCCAATCCGCTCCAGTGACCCTTGAGAACGATGTGCAGCACGCCGGCGAATGCCAGCGCGACCCCGATCAACTGTATCGCACCCATGCGCTCTTTCAGCACGAAGCGGGACATCAGCGCAATCATCACCGGCGAAGTCGAGTAGATCAGCGCAATATTGGTGGCCACCGTCGTGCGCGCGCCCACGTAGACGAAAGCGCCGCAGATCCACATACCAAGTGCGCCCAGAACGAGGAATTGCTTCCACCCGCGCCGGATCGCAATCGGGTGCGCAGCGATTTCACGCCACGACATCGCGTAAAGCAGCACGCACGCGATCAGCCAGCGGCCGAATGCGAGCGCGTGCGGCGCGACGGTGTCCACGGCGCTACGGCCAACCAGATAGTTGACGCTCCACAGGGCCGGAGCGATGAAGATCAGGGCGTATGCCCAGTGCTTGCGATGTTCGGGAGTCAAGGGCGGACCGGGAAAAGGACACGGGGCGCGTCGCGCCCCGTTTCGACGATTATAGTGGAACTCGGCGAAGAATCCATGATCACGCCGTCCCGCGAAACGGCAAGTCGCACCGAGCCCCGGCGAACCGATAGAATGGCGGGATGTCAGACAGTAAACCAATCACGGGGCTGATCCTTGCCGGCGGCCAGGGGCGGCGCATGGGCGGCGTCGACAAGGGCCTGCAGGATTTTCGCGGCAAGCGCCTGGTCGACCACGTCTTTGAACGCCTCGCGCCGCAGGTCGGCGGCATAATCATCAACGCAAACCAGAACCACGACGCCTACGGGACTTTCGGCGTGCGCGTGGTGAGCGACGCCATCGGCGAATACGCCGGCCCGCTCGCGGGACTGCACGCCGGACTGTCGGTATCGCAGCGGCCCTATCTCGCCACGGCGCCCTGCGACTCGCCTTTCCTGCCCGGGGACCTGGTCGCACGCCTGTATGCCGGCCTCAAAAGCGCCGGCGCGGACCTCGCCGTGGCCAAGACCGGCAAATGGCAGCAGCCGGTTTTCTGCATCGTGCGCCGCGACGTGCTCGATCACCTCACCGCCTTCCTCGAGGCCGGCGGCCGCAAGGTCGACGCCTGGTATGCGACCCTGCGCGTCGCCGAGGTCGCGTTCGACGACGAGGCCGAAGCGTTTTCGAACATCAACACCAACGATGAACTCAAGGCCCTTGAAACAGGGAATCTTTGACCGAATGACGGACGCGGTCAGAGCGACCGCAGGAAAACAAAACGGAGCCCAAAGCATGACCACGCTGCAGCAAATCACCAGTTGCATGGACGCATACGACCCGGAAGCGCTCGCGGTGGATAAGGCGCGCGCAGTGGTGCGCGCCTTCCTCACCCCGGTCAGCACCAACGAAAAGGTTGCGGTGCGCTCGGCCCTCGGACGCGTGCTCGGCGAGGACATCATCTCCACGCTGGACGTGCCGGCGCACGACAACTCGGCCATGGACGGCTATGCACTGCGCCATGCCGACCTCGCGCCCGAAGGAGAGTCCGTGCTGCGCCTTGCAGGCAGCGCTTTCGCAGGACGCCAGTTCGAAGGCACCGTGGGCAAAGGCGAATGCGTGCGCATCATGACCGGCGCGGTGATGCCCGATGGCGCCGACACCGTCGTGATCCAGGAAATCGTCCAGACCGACGGCGACCAGGTGCGCATCCCCGCGGGCCAAAAGCGCGGCCAGAACCGCCGTCTCGCGGGCGAGGATCTGGCTGCAGGCAAACCCGTGCTCAGAACCGGGCAGCCGGTCGGCCCGCCCGAGCTGGGACTGATCGCCTCGCTCGGCCTGGCCGAGGTGACAGTGCGGCGGCGCCTTCGCGTGGCGTTTTTCTCGACCGGCGATGAACTGGCCTCGGTCGGTTCGGCACTGAAGCAAGGCGAGGTCTACGACAGCAACCGCTACACGCTCTACGGCATGCTCTCGCGCCTCAACTGCGACCTCATCGACATGGGCGTGGTGCGCGACGACCCGGCCAGCCTGGAGCACGCGCTCAAGACTGCGGCGACCGACGCCGACGCGATCATCACCTCGGGCGGCGTGTCCGTGGGCGAAGCCGATTTCATGCGCGAACTGCTCGGCAAGCTGGGCGAAGTCGTGTTCTGGAAAATCGCGATGAAGCCGGGCCGGCCGATGGCTTTCGGCAGAATCGCCCACGCAGGAAATGCGGCGCACTTCTTCGGCCTGCCGGGCAATCCGGTTGCGGTGATGGTGACGTTCTACCAGTTCGTGCGCGAGGCGCTGCTCGCACTGTCCGGACGCAGCGGCGACTGCGCGCCGCCGCTGCTGCCGGTGCCCTGCACCGCAGCCATCAGGAAGAACCCGGGGCGCACCGAATTCCAGCGCGGCACCCTCTCGCGCAACGATCAGGGGCAATGGAGCGTGTCCCCGACCGGCGCACAGGGCTCGGGCGTGCTGCGCTCCATGTCAGAAGCCAACTGCTTCATCGTGCTCGAGCATGCGCGCGGCACGGTCAAGCCAGGCGAGCTGGTGCAGGTGCAGCTGTTCGACGGGTTGATTTGACCGGGTATCGCAGAAGAGGATGACGTCCGCCGGCTGATCCCGGCCAGGCGGGCACCGCGACCGCAATTCTCGGGTGGTATCATCAGCGCATGCGGCAAGCCTCTTCATTGCATCGCGATATTTTTCGCGCCCCCGGCGAGGTCGGCACGGCGTTCCTGGGATGGGGCGCCAGCTGGTGGCGCGTGTTCCACTTCGGCGCGCTCGCGCTGGTGATGGCGCTCTCGCCCGCGACCTACGACAAAGAAAACCGCGCGGTGACGGCAAAACAGATCTACTTCACCGCCTGGCAGGTGCTCCCCTGGTTCACAGTCCTCGCCGCGCTGCTCAGCATGGTATTGATCCGCATCGTCGTGGTCAGCGCGCAGAGCTACGGCCTGTCGCAGTACGCGCTGCAAATGGTGGTGCGCGTGCTGGTGCTGGAGCTGATTCCGCTGTCCGCCGCGCTGTTCGTCGCGCTGCGCTCGGGTGCGGCGATCAACACCGAGGTCACGCTGATGCACATCCGCGGCGACTTCGATGCGATGCAGCGCGCCGGCGTGGATCCGCTGCGCCGCGAACTCGTGCCGCGGGTGATCGGCAGCGCGGTCTCGGTGGTGGCGCTGACTGCGGTCAGCGGCGTGATTGCGCTGCTGCTCGCCTACCTCGGCGTGTATGGTTTCTCGCCCTGGGGACTGCCCGGCTACACGCGCACCATCGGCCACGTGTTCGACCTGCAGGTGAGCATGGGCCTCGCGCTGAAGACGCTGCTGTTCGGCCTCGCAGTGGCGGTGATTCCGATCACCTCCAGCCTGGAGATGCCGCGCGAGGTCCGTCTCGCGCCGGTGGCCGTGCTGCGCGGCATGGTGCGGCTGTTCCTCGTGCTGGTGGTGATCGAGGGAGCATCCCTCGCAGTCAAATACGTCTAACATGCCCGAGCAAAGCATGCCGCCCGAACCCCAGAGCGCACCGCCGATTCCCCACGTCGAATTCAAGGCGGCAGTGCTGCTCGCGCTGACGCTTGCGCTGATAGCGGGTTTTCTCGGCTATGTCATGTACGCGCGCGGCGTGTTCGAAAGCAAGCAGCGGCTGGTGCTGATCGCTGACGACTCCGAAGGCGCCAAAGTCGGCATGGACATGACCTTCTCAGGCTTTCCGATCGGACGCGTGCAGCGCATCGAACTCGCCGAGGACGGCAAGGCGCGCATCCTGATCGACGTGCCGCAGAAGGATGCCCGCTGGCTGCGCACGTCCACGGTATTCACCATGGAGCGCGGCCTGGTCGGCGACGTGCGCATCCGCGCCTACACCGGGGTGCTGGACGACCCGCCCCTGCCCGACGGGGCCACGCGCCCGGTGCTGCGCGGCGATGCGAGCGCGGAAATCCCGCGTCTGGTCGCCACCACGCGCGCCCTGCTCGAGAACCTGGAGCGCATGACAGGCGCGAGTTCGAGTCTGAGCGAGAGCCTCGCCAATGTGCAGACTTTCACCGAGCGCATGAAAGGCCGCTACGGCGCGCTCGCAGGCGTGCTCGGCAGCGAGGACAACGCGAAAAAGGTGATTACCGCGATCGACCGCACCAATGCCCTGCTCGCCTCCGTGGGCGAAGTGTCGCAGAAGCTCGACCGCATCCTCGCCAAGACCGACGAGCGCGTGTTCGGCGCAACCGGCGTGATGGACGAGACACAACAGACCATCGCGCAGCTGAACGTGCTGCTGCGCGATGCGCGCGAGAGCCTGAAGAAGGTCGATGCGGTGCTCGCCGAAGCGCAGGCGATCGGCGCGAACACGCGCGCGGCCACAGTCGATCTCGCCGCCCTGCGCGCCGAGGTGGAGGCGAGCCTGCGCAAGGTCGCGCACCTGGTGGACGAAATCAACCGCAAATGGCCGTTCGCGCGCGACACGGAGTTGAAGCTGCCGTGAGGGCGATCCTCCTCGCCGCGGCACTGCTGCCCGCCCTCGGTGGAGCGGCGCTGCTCGCCGGCTGCGCCGGCAGTCCGGTGCCGCCCGACTGGCAGGCGAACGCGCATGCTTCGCTGCGCAATTTTTCCGCCGCGTACTACGCCGGCAATGCGAAACTGGCTGCGCAGGAGTTCGAGCGCGCCCGCGCCGAAATCGCCAGCACCGGCCGCCCCGACCTGCTCGCGCGCGCCGAACTGGTGCGCTGCGCCGCGCGCGTGGCGAGCCTGGAGTTCGATGAATGTCCCGGGTTCCTGGCGCTCGCCGCCGACGCGGGCAAGGAAGAGCGCGCCTACGCGGACTTTCTCGCCGGACGCTGGCAGGGTCTGGACGCGTCGTTGCTGCCGGCGCAGCACCGCGCACTTCTAAAGGGCGGAGCCGATGTCGGTGCGCTGGCAGAAATCAAGGATCCGATGTCGCGCCTGGTCGCCGCGGGGGTGCTGTTCCGTCTCGGTCGCCTGACACCCGCGGGCATCGACGCCGCCGCCGATACCGCATCAGACTACGGCTGGCGCCGGCCGCTGCTCGCCTGGCTCGGGGTGCAGGCCAAGCGCGCGGAAGCAGTCGGCGATCAGGCCGATGCGGCGCGCATCCGTCGCCGCATCGAGCTCGTGCTGAGCGCCGCGGCCGCACCGTAGCGTAGCGGGCACCGTGGCACGAATGAAACAGGCAAATCCAGAGAGGCGTGGCGATGATGGTGGACAGCGATAGCCTTCAGAAGCACGTCGACAGGCTGCGTGCGCTCTCCTTCGAGATCGGGACGTACCGGCCACCCAGCGAGGGCGGCAGCGCCTCCCTGCTGCTGCGCGTGAGCGAAAACTGTCCGTGGAACAAATGCACCTTCTGCGAGATGTACAAGGCGCACCGCTTCGTCTATCGGCCGGTGGACGATATCAAGGCCGATATCGACAGCGTTGCGGCAATCCGCGATGAAATCAGAGCCGTTTCACACAAGCTCGGGATGAACGGCGAAGTCACCCGCGAGCTCGGCGCCACCCTGCTCGCCGAAGGCCGCGACCTGATCGGGAACCCCGCCTTCGTCACGGTTTTCAACTGGCTCGCGGGCGACGGGAAGACAGCCTTTCTGCAGGACGCAAACAGCATGATCATGCGCTCCCGCGAGTTCATTGCCGTGCTCCAACATCTGCGTAAGACCCTACCTTCCCTGACCCGGGTGACCACCTATGCACGATCGAAAACCCTGGCCCAAAAAAAGCCGGAGGAACTACGCATGATCCGCGAGGCCGGCCTGGACCGACTGCATATTGGCCTGGAGACCGGCGATGACGAATTGCTGGCGCTGGTGCAAAAGGGAGTGACGCGAGCCGAGCAGATCGCGGGCGGCCGCAAAGCCATCGCCGCGGGTTTCCAGGTGTCCATGTACTGGATGCCGGATCTGGGCGGCCGCGCGCGACGGCGGCAGCACGCGGAGAACACGGCCAGCGCGCTTACGGCGATCAATCCCCACTACATACGCTCGCGGCCGCTGGTGCCGCGGCCCGGAACGCCGCTGTTCGACGAGGTCGCGCAAGGCCGCCTGCAGCTCTCCTCGCCGCACGAGCGGCTGGAAGAGCTGGCCTGGATGATAGGCGCGCTCGACGTGACTTCGCGGGTCTGCTTTGATCACGCGATGAACGCCTGGGTGGACCGCCAGGGCGGGCTGCTCTTCAGGCAGGATTACGAGGGTTATCGATTTCCGCAGGAGAAGCCGCTGGTGCTGGAGCGTATCCGCGAGGGCCTGGCCGTCGAGGAATCGAAGCACGTCCATGTGCGCAAGCTCATGGCCGCGCATGCCCTCTGATGCGCCGTCGCGGCGTCAGAGCATTTCGACGACCCACTGGGTCACCGTTCCCGTGGCATGGGCGCATTGCTTGCCGCGTGCGACGTCGAAGGCCTTGTATTCGCCGGCATCCCACATATCGAAAGTTCGCCCGGTGAATTGCTGTTGCAGTTCCTTGCAGGTGATGCCGCCGAATTCCTGGCG
>JACZJU010000178.1 GCA_014860395.1 Burkholderiales bacterium
TGCTGCGGTTTGATTCCGTGCTTGAGGGCGAGCTGCTCGCTGAATCGGACGAATTTCCGGATTTGATATCGAAAATCCGCAAGCGTTTCGAAGTCCCGCTTGTTCAGCGGGCGGGCGTCAGGTTTTTGCACGAGGGATCCGTAGGGCAATAAGCAGGAGATGTACGCCCCCGCATCGTGCCCGGATACGCGCGCGTTGACAAGCGGGCCGCGCGGTTGCCGCGCGGCCGCACCGGAGGATCAGTGCATCAGCACGATCTGCATCAGCACCAGCCAGGCGAGCAGGCCGGCGCCGGTCACTACTGTCGCCATTTGCATGGCGCGGAGGTCTTCATGCATGCGAAACAGCGCATACATGCCGCGGTAGGTGATGGCCAGCGACGCGAGCAGGCCCAGGGCACCCACAGCGATGCACACAAGGAGGTTCGGAACGAACAGCACGAGCGATGAGATCCACATCGGGATCGGCGCGATCGCGGCGAGGGTGTAGCACTCGTGATAGCCGGCCGGGACGTCGTTCGCGCGGCAGGCTAGGTGCATGATCCATGCCATTGCCGGTACGGTGAGCAATTCGGCAAGGAAAAATATGCCGGCGGCGATGTGCCACTGCGCGGCGGAAACCCCGGGGGAAAAGATGTCGCCGTAATTCCCGCCGGCATAGTAGATCATAGCGGGCGGCAACAGGGAAAAAGGCAGCACCACAAGGGCGAACATGCGGGATACGGACGGATGAATTCTGATCAGTTCATCCCATCCGGCATGAAAGGAAAGCATCATTTTCGGCATTTGCGACGGGCGCATAGCATCCTCCTACGGCGAGGCGGACCGGGCGCGGTCCGGATTCATCAAACATGCAAGTCGGCATGCGAAGCCTGCTTGCGAGCAAACGATGGGTAAAATATATCATAATGTGATGTATTGTCAAGAACCTTCTTTTCCGGATTGCGGGGCCGTGCTGTTGCAATATTAGTTCAACGGGCACCCAGGACCCCAGCCTGCGCGGCGACCAAGCCAAGCGGCGGCCGACGAACGGAATCTGAACGCGCCGCGAGAGGCGGTTTGATCGCCCGCCGTGCGCACTGTTACCCGCCGTTCGAGCAGGATGCTCGCAGCGGCGGCAACTCACACGGTTCTGGAGAAAATCGGAGGGCCGGCCTTCTTGTCCAACAGGTAGCGATCGAACAGCATCGCCACATTGCGCACGAACAGCCGTCCCAGCGGCTCCACGTGCAGGGCCTCGCGACTGGCGCTGACGAAGCCGTTCGCGATCAGGCCGTCAGGGCGGGCCAGCTCCGCGAGTTCACGCTCGAACGCGCGATCAAACACGATTCCGAAGCGCTCTTCGACCGTTCGCTTGTCCAGATGGAAATTGCACATCAGCTGGGTAATGACGAAGCGGCGGATCTGGTCATCGACGCTGAGACGATAGCCGCGGTCAATCGCGAGTGAGCCGCTGTCGATCGCGTCGTAGTAGCGCGGCAGCTTCTTCTGGTTCTGCGCATAGGCGCCGGCCACGTCGCCGATCGCGGAAACGCCCACGCCGATCATGTCCGGTGCTGCCTTGACCGTATACCCCATGAAATTGCGCGACAGCGTGCGTGTCTCAACCGCCTTCGCCAGTTCGTCCTCCGGCACGGCGAAATGGTCCATCCCGATCTCGCGATAGCCGGCGCGTACGAAGGCCTCGCGCGCAAGGCAGAACAGCTCGAGTTTTTGTTCGCCCGAAGGAAGCATCGCGGGATCGAAGCCCTTTTGCTGGGTGCGCAGCCATGGGACATGGGCATAGGAGTAGACGGCGACGCGGTCGGCGCGCAACTCGATCACGGCAGCCAGGGTCTTCGCGAATGTTTCCGGCTTCTGCAGCGGCAAGCCGTAGATGAGGTCGATATTGATCGATGCGAATCCGGCGCTGCGGCTGTACGCGAACAGCTCGCGCGTCTGGCGTTCGGTCTGGTTGCGGTTGATGATCGCCTGAACTTCGGGATCGAAGTCCTGGACCCCCATGGACAGGCGGTTAAAGCCCATCGAGCGCAGAAGATCGATCTGCTCGCGGCTGGTGACGCGAGGATCGACCTCGATTGCCGTCTCTGCGTCCGGCAAGATATCGAAGCACTCGGTCACGACCTGTTGCAGGGCGCGCATTTCCTCCAGGTTGAGATACGTCGGCGTGCCTCCGCCCCAGTGGTACTGCACGACCTTTCGCCGCGGTTGAAGGCGTCGGGCCACCTCGCGGATCTCGCGATGCAGGTAAGTCAGGTATTTCTGCGCAACTTCGCGATGCCGGGTGATGACCACATTGCATCCGCAGAAGGTGCACCTGTGCTCGCAGAATGGAAGGTGCACGTACAGCGAGAGGGGATCGTCCGGATGCAGGGCCGCTTCGCCGAGCGAGTCGAAGTAGGCGGATGCGTCATAGGCGCTGCTGAACTCAACCGCGGTCGGATACGAGGTGTAACGTGGCCCCGGCCGATCGTATTTGCGCAGCAGATCTGGCGTGACCAGAATGGGAGGCGATG
>JACZJU010000179.1 GCA_014860395.1 Burkholderiales bacterium
TCGACCCACGGCGGCACGCAACTTCGCTATCAGATCGTGTCCGTAGAAGACATTGTCGCCGAGGATCAGCGCCGAGCGTTCATCGCCGATGAAGTCGGCACCGATGATGAAGGCCTGCGCGATACCTTCGGGTGCGGGCTGCACCGCATAGGAGAAGCTTATTCCCCATTTAGAGCCATCGCCGAGGAGCTGCTGGAAGCGCGGCGTGTCCTCGGGCGTGGAGATCACCAGGATGTCGCGGACTCCCGCCAGCATCAGCGTCGATAGCGGATAGTAGATCATCGGCTTGTCGTAGATTGGCAGCAATTGCTTTGACACGACGTGTGTCACCGGGTACAGGCGCGTGCCGGATCCGCCGGCGAGGATGATTCCCTTCATGCCGCCGCCTCCGTTCCATTACCTTGAGTCCATACGCCTCGCTGTCGGCGCCCGGCGGCAATCGCGGGCGGTCGCATCCCAGGCCTGCGGCCATAACCCCTACCCCTGCTCATGCCGCCGCCTCCCTCATTTGCATCAACGCTTCACGTTCGCACTGTCGGCGTCCGGCGGCAATCGCGGGCGGTCGCATCCCCGCTTTGCGGGGCCCCTGCTCCCTGCTCATGCCGCCCCCCTTTCCAGATAATTCGCGTCCACCCATTTCTGGTACTCGCCCGAAGTCACCGAACTGATCCACTCGGCATTGGCGAGGTACCAGCCGACGGTCCTGCGCATGCCGCCGGCGAAATTCTCGGCGGGTTGCCAGCCGAGCTCGCGCCGTATCTTGCTCGCGTCTATGGCATAGCGCCGATCGTGCCCAGGCCGGTCCTTGACGTAACTGATTAGCGACGCGTAGGATTTTGCCGCCGGGCGCAACTCGTCCAACACAGCGCAAAGCGTCTGCACCACTTCAATATTCTTCTGTTCGCTGTTGCCGCCGATGTTGTAGACCTCGCCCGGCTGTCCCGCCTCCAGCACCTTGCGGATGCCGCTGCAATGATCGTCCACATAAAGCCAGTCCCGCACGTTCTCGCCATCGCCGTAGACGGGAATAGCCTTACCCGCAAGCGCGTTCAGAATTACCAGCGGAATCAGCTTTTCCGGGAACTGGAACGGGCCGTAATTGTTGGAGCAGTTGGTGGTCAGCGTCGGCAGACCGTAGGTATGGTGGTACGCACGCACCATGTGGTCGGCGGCGGCCTTGGACGCCGCATAGGGGCTGTTCGGCGCATAGGCCGTCGTTTCGCGAAACGGCGCATCGTCTGCGGCCAGCGAGCCGTAGACCTCGTCGGTGGAAACCTGCAGGAAGCGGAATTGACGCTGCGCGTCGTCGGCGAGCCCTTTCCAATACGCGCGCGCAGCTTCGAGCAGGTTGAACGTGCCGTGTATATTGGTGCGCACGAATTCGGCCGGACCGAGTATGGATCGGTCGACGTGGCTCTCGGCGGCGAAGTTGAGCACGGCGCGCGGCCGGTGCTCGCGCAGGAGCTGCGCCACCAGTTGCGCGTCGTCAATGTCGCCGCGCACGAAGATGTGCCTCCCGTCGCCGCGCAGGCTGTCGAGGTTGCGCAGATTGCCGGCGTAGGTGAGCTTGTCAAGATTGACGATGGGCTCGTCTTGCGCCGCCAGCCATTGCAGTACGAAATTGGAGCCGATGAAGCCGGCGCCACCGGTGACTAGAATCAAGTCATGCTCCGAGCGTATGAATAGCCGGCATTATAGCTTTCGCCGATAGCTTTCTGAATATTCGGGATATTACGCTGCGTAATTCCGTGTCAGATAGCCGACCAGCCAGATCGAACTGACGCCGAGCGCGATCAACACCGACTGCGATAGCGTGGCGCGCAGTTCGGGGCGCTTGTGCAGACCGGGGATCAAGTCGGCAACAGCGACGTAGATCATGCTCGCGGCGGCGAGCGCGATAAAGGTCTGCACATATTCCCGCAGCGACTGCAGCGCATAGTAGGCAATCAGCCCGCCGGCGAGCATGGCGAAGCTCGACAGCAAATTGAGCATGAAGGCGCGCGTGCGGCTGTAGCCAGAGTGCAGCAGAATCAGGAAATCGCCCACCTCCTGCGGAATCTCGTGCGCGATGATTGCCAACGCGGTGACGATGCCGAGCTGAGTGTCCTGCATGAACGCAGCGGCGACCAGGATGCCGTCGACGAAATTATGGAAGCTGTCGCCGATGAGTATCAGCATGCCGCTGCGTCCGTGGTCGTGCGCGTCGGCCTGCTGGTCGTGCACATCGAAATCTTCAACGTGGCAGTGGCGCCACAGCACCAGTTTTTCCAGAATAAAGAAACCGAAAATGCCGGCGAGGATGGTGGCGGCGACGCTGCGCACACTGGTGGCGCCCTCGAACGCTTCCGGCAGCAGTTCGAGGAAAGCCGCGCCGAGCAGCGCGCCGATGGCGTAGCTGACCAGCATCGGCACCCAGGCGGCGCGCGCGGTGAGCGCAAACAACGCCGCGCAGGCAACCGACAGCACTCCGCCCAAAAGGCTCGCAGCGGTGATCCAGGCCAAGGTAGACATATAGTTTATTTGCATATGAGGGATACTTCCCTCATGCTCCTCTAAGTTGGGGGCCATTTCGGTATTTCTGAAATGGCCTCATGGTTAAGTTTCCATCCAGATAAGGCTCGCCATGCGCCCGGTGGCGCCGTCGCGGCGATAGGAGTAAAAGCGCTCGCGTTCAGTGTAGGTGCAATAGCCTCCGCCGTAGACTTTGACCACGCCGGCGCGCGCGAGGCGCTGGCGTGCGAGCGCATAAATCTCAGCATAGAACTTGCCCGGTTTGCCCGGCTTGAACGCAACCGCGGACTCGCCCCCCGGATCGGCCGCGATGAAAGCATCCCGCACCTCGGCACCGACCTCATACGCCCCGGGCCCGATCGCAGGCCCGAGATAAGCGAGCAGTTCCTGCGGCGGACTATTCATAGCGCGCAGCGTCTGCTCGATCACGCCGGCACAAAGCCCGCGCCAGCCAGCATGCACCGCGGCTACGACCGTACCCCCCGCGTCGCACAGAAGTAGCGGCAGGCAGTCCGCAGTCAACACCGCGCACACCCTCCCCGACCTTCGCGCGAGCGCCGCATCGGCTTCAGGGCTGCCCTCCGTGACGTCGGCCTCGACCACCGCCGTTTCATGTACTTGGCGCAGCCATAGCGGCTCGGCCGGCAGCCATTGCCTGAGATTCGCGCGGTTGCGCGCCACGTCCCCGGCATCGTCGCCCGAGCCGAAGCCCAGGTTGAGGCCCGCATAGGCGCCGCGGCTGACGCCGCCTGCGCGCGTGGTGATGAGCGCGCGCACCCTGGCCGGCGCGGGCCAGTCGGGAACGATCCAGTCGTGGGTGCTCATGCTGCGAGCGCTAGCAGTAACGCGCGCATGTCCTCGGGCAGCGGCGCCTCCCATTGCATTGTCGCACCGCTGACCGGATGCACCAGGCCGAGGCGGTAGGCGTGGAGCGCCTGGCGCTTGAAGCTTGCCAGCGGCCCCGGCGCCGTCCCCCGCCCGGCGCGATAGACTGGATCCCCCACCAACGGATGGCCGATCGACTGCAGGTGCACGCGGATCTGGTGGGTGCGCCCGGTGTCCAGGCTGCACTCGAGCAGGGTCGCTCGCGCGTAGCGTTCGAGCACGCGGTAATGGGTGCGCGCCGCCCTGCCGTGTTCGGTCACCGCCATGCGCGTGCGCTGAGTCTGATGCCGGCCTATGGGCGCGTCGACCGAACCATCGCGCGCGACCACACCGTGCACCAGCGCGAGGTACTGACGCACCACCGTGCGCGCCTGCAACTGGCGCACCAGATCGGTTTGCGCCTCCAGCGTCTTGGCCACGACCAGGAGGCCGCTGGTATCCTTGTCCAGGCGGTGCACTATGCCCGCTCGCGGTATGCCGGCGAGCGGCGGATGATGGTGCAACAGCCCGTTGAGCAGCGTGCCCTGCCAGTTGCCGCTGCCCGGATGCACCACCAGCCCGGCCGGCTTGTTGAGCACCAGCAGCGCCGCGTCTTCGTGCACGATATCGAGCGCGATTGCCTCGGCCTGCTGGGCAGTCTCGCGAGAATCGGGCTGCACCATAAGCGAAACGCGCTCCCCGCCCCAGACTTTGCGCTTGGGATCGACCTCGACGTGATCAAGCCTCACTTGGCCCTCTTTGACCCAGGCGGCAAGACGGCTGCGCGAATGCTCAGGAAACATCCGCGCCAGTGCCTGGTCGAAGCGCATTCCGGCGCAATCGGCGGGAACATCACGTTCCCGGTCCGCGACTGCGTTATAATTTTGCGTTTCCCCAATTTCCGTGCCTGCCATGATGAAACGTAGTTTAGCGTTAATCCTTGCCCTGCTGTTGAGCGCCTGCGGCTTGCTGCCCGAAGTGCAAGACGAAACCGCGGGTTGGTCGGCCGACAAGCTCTATTCCGAAGCCAAGGATGAGATGGCGAATGGCGGCTATACCAACGCGATCAAATATCTGGAGAAGCTCGAAGCACGCTATCCCTACGGCCGCTATGCGCAGCAGGCGCAGATCGAGTTGGCTTATGTCTACTTCAAGGACGGAGAACAGACTTCGTCCATTGCCGCCTGCGACCGTTTCATCAAGCTGCATCCGAACCATCCCAACGTAGATTACATTTACTACTTGAAGGGTCTGGTCAATTTCAACGAGGATCTCGGGCTGCTGGGCAAATTTAGCAAGCAGGACCTGACTGAGCGCGATCCCAAGGCGGCACGCGACTCCTTCGACGCGTTCAAGGAGCTGGCCACCCGCTTTCCCGACAGCAAATATACGCCGGACGCTATCGCGCGCATGAAATATCTGGTGAATGCGCTCGCCTCGCACGAAGTCCACGTCGCGCAATACTATATGAAGCGCGGCGCCTACATCGCGGCGGCCAACCGCGCGCAGTACGCGCTGCTGACCTACCCGCAGGCGCCGGCGGTGGAGGAAGCGCTGTTCATCATGGTGAAAGCCTACGACGCGCTGGGCATGACCGAATTGCGCGACGATGCCGACCGCGTAATGCACAAGAATTTCCCCGACAGCGCCTATTTCAAAGGCGCCGTCGGCCAGAAAGATCCGTGGTGGATGCTTTGGGGGAATGCCTGGTAGGGGCGCCTGGCTCCAAGACTCGCGGATCTGTGCGCGACCAAGCTACGATCCCCTAGGGCTCGCCTCAAAATGACGGCCTCACGAGATGTCATTCCGAGCAGAGCGAGGAATCTGCTGTCAAATTAAGAAAGAAGCAGATTCCTCGGCCTAGGGCCTCGGAATGACAGTTCATGTTGAAATGGGTTCCTAAAGCTTGATCCCTTCGTCGCGGATGTAATCGCGAATCACGGTTTCGACATCCTTGTCGGCGACGAATCCCAGCTTGAGCGCGCGCTCGGTGGTAAAGCGCGCCGGCCAGGTCTTGACGATAGCCTGGATACGCGCGTCCGGCTTCCATTCCACGCGCGCGGCCACCTTGTCGCCGGCGATCTTGCGCAGTGCCTCGACCATCTGCGCCACCGTTGCGGTGATGCCTGGCAGGTTCACCACGCGGTTCACGCCCCACGCAGGGGACGGCAGTTCGTGGGCGTGAATGAACGCGTCGACCACTTTGCCGGGCGAAAGCAGCCACACGCCGGTCTCGGGGCCCACGGGGCAGGATGAAATCTCGCCGTTCAGCGGCTCGCGGATGATACCGCTTGCGAACGAGGACGCGGCGAGGTTGGGCTTGCCCGCGCGCACCACGATGGTCGGCAGCCTGAGCGACCGCCCGTCGATGAATCCTTTGCGGCTGAAATCAGTGGCGAGATACTCGCCGCAGACCTTGTGCGCGCCGTACGAAGTCTGCGGGTTGGGCGTGGTGGAATCGTCCAGCACCGGCGGCAACTCGCCGCCGAACGCCGCCACCGAACTGGCGAAAACGTAGCGCGGCGGCT
This sequence comes from Burkholderiales bacterium, assembly GCA_014860395.1. GTDB lineage: Bacteria > Pseudomonadota > Gammaproteobacteria > Burkholderiales > SG8-39 > 2-12-FULL-64-23. Next base: position 5,904 of record JACZJU010000179.1, read on the forward strand.
GTGCCTGCCTGCGGCAGGCATCGAGCAGGCCGCGCGTACCGTCCAGGTTCACTCTGATGCCGAGATCGAAATCGGCTTCGGCGCCACCACTCACCACCGCTGCCAGATGAAACACTGAAGCCGTATCTCGGCCCATCGCGTCGGCGAGCAGCGCAGGATCGGTAAAATCGCCTTTCACGCATTTCAGGCGCGGGTCGGTTTGCGCCGGGAAAGCGGTGTCGATCAGCACGATCTGCGAGATGGCCGCCTGCTTTCCGTCCGCGTCGGCCAGGGTGCCGCGCTTAAGCAACGCCAGGGCCAAGCGGTAGCCCAGGAATCCGCCGCCGCCAGTGATGAGTATTTTCATGACATCCTCAAATGTTGGAGTCCAAGAATTGAACGCACCGAGCGTCGAGAATCAGGTCCGGTAATACGATCGATACCACTCGACAAAGCGCGCTATGCCGATTTCGACCGACGTGCCGGGTTTGAACCCTACCGCCGCCTCGAGTCGCGACACGTCGGCTACGGTCTCGGGCACGTCGCCCGCCTGCAGCGGCAACAAATCCAGCTTCGCCTTCTTGCCCAGGCACTGCTCCAGCACCTCGATATAGCGCATCAGCTTTACCGGCTGGCTGTTGCCGATGTTGTAAACACGGTAGGGTGCACTGCTGCTCGAAGGCCTGGGCGTAAGTGCCGACCAGGCCGGATCCGCCTGCGCGGGCCGGTCAATCACCCGGAGGACACCTTCGACGATATCGTCCACGTAAGTGAAGTCGCGCACCATGTCGCCGCGGTTGAACACCGGGATCGCCTCGCCTGCGAGGATACCCCGCGTAAATTTAAACAGCGCCATGTCCGGCCGTCCCCATGGGCCGTAGACGGTGAAAAAGCGCAGCCCGGTGCAGGGCAGGCGATATAGATGGGCATAACTATGCGCCATCAGCTCGTTCGCTTTTTTCGTCGCGGCATAGAGCGACACAGGGTGATCGATGTTGTCGTCCTCCGCGAACGGCAGCTTGGCGTTCGCGCCATAGACGGAACTCGAAGAGGCGTAGACGAAGTGTCCGACTTCTGACCGGCGCGCACCCTCGATGACATTGCCGAATCCGACCAGGTTGGCGTCTACATAAGCACCGGGATTTTCGATCGAATAGCGCACGCCGGCTTGCGCGGCGAGATGCATCACGGCGTCGAAGCGGCGCTCTGCGAACAAGCGGGCGATGCGTTCGCGGTCCGCGATGTCGGTTTTTTCGAATTCGAAGCCGGGATAGGCTCGCAGGCGCGCCAGCCGCGCCTCTTTCAAGGTGACGTCGTAATAATCGTTGAGATTGTCCAGCCCGAAGACGCGGTCGCCGCGCTCCAACAGCCGCAGCGCCAGCGTAGAACCGATGAAACCCGCAGCGCCTGTTATGAGAATATTCATATTGCTCTGGTTTGATATGGTTGCGTGGCACCGACCGCCGGCGATTCGAGTCGCGGCAGTTTTGGCGCTTGAGCGCGGCTCAGTTTCAGAATGAGGGAATACCAGTCATTTCGCAGCCGCTATTCTACCGGAGCGGCGGCGAAAAATTCCGTCACATCTTCCAGAGCGCGCGTGCGCCGCATTGCCGGCAGACTTTGCCAGATACGCCGCCCGTAGGGCTTGCTGATCAGCCGCGGGTCGCAAATCATGAGCACGCCGCGATCGGTCTCGTCGCGGATCAGGCGCCCGGCGCCCTGCTTCAGACTGATTGCCGCGTGCGGCAGCTGGTATTCCATGAATGCGTTCTTGCCCTGCTTGTCCAGATATTCGATACGAGCGGCGAGCACCGGATCGTCGGGCGGCGCGAACGGCAGCTTGTCTATCACCACCAACGACAGCGCTTCGCCGCGCACATCCACGCCCTCCCAGAAGCTCTGGCTCGCCACCAGCACGGCATTGCCCAGACGCCGGAATCGTTCGAGCAACTCGCTGCGGCTACCCTCGCCCTGCAACAGTAAAGGATAATCCACGCCTGCCGCTTCGAAGCGCTCGCGCAGCAGTTCATGCGCGCGGCGCATCGCGCGCAGGGTCGTGAACAACAGGAAGGCCCGGCCGCGGCTGGCCTGAATCACCGGCCAGGCCGCCTCCACCACGGCCGCGGTGTGCGCGGCGTCGTTGGGCGCAGGCAATCCCGCGGGAACATACAGTAGTGCCTGTTCCGCGTAATCGAACGGGCTGTCCCAGCACGCGGTGCGCGCTTCGTCCAGGCCCATCTCGGCGGTGTAATGGGAGAAGTCCCGGTTCACCGCCAACGTCGCCGAGGTGAAGATCCAGGCGCGCGGATGCCCTTGCAGCTGCTTGCGGAAAATCTCCGCGATGTCCAACGGTGCCGCATTCAACTGGAAGCTGGCACTGTAGGTTTCGACCCAGCGCACCATGCCCTCGGGCTCTGCGGCCGTCCAGCGCGCCAGCCGGGCCTGCAGATCGAGTGCCCGTTTCCAGCAGTTTTCCAGCCCTTCGCCGCGCTGCGCCTGCGTCTCCAGCAGCTTGGATAGTTTTTTCAGATCCTCATACAGATCGGCGAGTGCTTGCTTGAAGGTCTGCTTCGCGATCGCCGCGGCGTAGGCGAGACGCGCGGCGTCCAGCGGCAGCGCGAGCCGCGCATCCCGGCTCGCCTTCTCGACCGCCGCCACGGCCGGGCGCAGCGCGGGCGCGTCGCCAGCACCCGCTATCGCTTCGATCAGGGTATCGCGGCACAAATCGAGCAGTTGGCCCGAGCTCAGGGTCTCGCCGAAAAACAGCGTTGCCGTTTCCGGCAGCTGATGCGCCTCGTCGAAGATCACCGCGTTGCAGGCCGGCAGCAGCTCGGCCACGCCCTCGTCCCTGAGCATCACGTCGGCGAAGAACAGATGGTGATTGACGACTACGATGTCGGCGCTGAGCGCTTCGCGCCGCGCCGCCATGACGAAGCACTCCGCGTACTGCCGGCAGTCCTGGCCAAGGCAGTTCTCGCGCGTCGAAGTCGCCGATTGCCACGCCGGCGCATTCTCGGGCACGTCGGCGAGCTCCGCCCTATCGCCGCTCTGGCTGACCTTGGCGAAGCGCGCGATCTTGTGCAAATGCGCCACGTCCTCACGGCTGGCGAAGCGGCCGTCGGCGAGCGCGCCCTCCAGATGGTGGTGGCAGACGTAATTGGCGCGGCCCTTGAGCAGCGCGGTGCTGACCGGAACCTGCAGCGCTTCGCGCACCGTGGGCAGATCGCGGCTGTAGAGCTGGTCCTGCAGATTCTTGGTGCCAGTCGAAATAATGACTTTGCCGCCGGAGAGCAGCGCCGGAACCAGATAGGCGAAGGTCTTGCCGGTGCCGGTGCCGGCTTCGGCCACGAGCAGGCTGTGCTCACGCAGGGCCTGGCCTATGGCCTGCGCCATCTCGACTTGCTGCCGGCGCATGCGATAGCCGGGTATCGCGCGGCTCAGTGCACCATCGGCGCCGAACACCGCCTCGAGCTGATCATCTGCGGAAAGAGACATCGCTCGATCGTAGCACGCACACCCTATTTCAATTCCTCCACCTTGACCCAAATGCTCTGGGTCTCCTTGCGCAATCCGGCAGCACCGATCAGCAGGCCAGAGTCGCTGCGCGTATCGTCGCGCGCGCTGCCGCCCAGTTCGAACCACTCGCCCAGGCGCCCGCTTGCGCTAGTGGTTGCGCGCTGAATGTCGGCGCCGCCGCGGCTGCCGACCGGGGTTTCGCGGCGCGGGCTGATGTCAAGAAATACGCGTTCCCCCGAGACCCGTGGCACCACCTCGAAGCCGGTGGTCAAATCGCGGAACTCAACGCTGTCGGTAACGATGGGGCCGTTGAGCGTGGGCGTCACCGTCTGCGCTCTGACGGGGATGGACTTCCCGACATGGATATATGCCGGATTGCCCTCCAGCACTTGCAGCTGCTGGATGACGCGATCGCCGCTCGCGCCCCGGCTCTCGTAGATCCGCGCCGACACACCTTGCCGCCCCTGGGGGCTGCTGCCAACGCTGGCGCTCAGTTCCGAGTCGCGTTGGGCGTTCGCGGTTTCCGCGTCCTGGCGCACATAAATCATCAGCCGCCGCGGCATCGTATCTAGGCTGACAAGCACCTTCCTCAGGTCTTTGAGGTTCGCCTTCGTTGTTCTCAAGATGAGCTGGTCTTGCATGCCGCTCACGGTTCCGCCGGGCGCGAGCAGCGGGCGAATGACCGGGATTACCTGTTCGGCGCTGCGATATTTGAGCGTAATGACCTCCAGCTCGGCCGCGCCAGCAAGGCCCGCAATAGCGCATAGCGAAAACACCAGGAAAGCGCGCAAAAGATGCATACCAACACCTCGGATCTCGACGACCATGAGCGGTTAACGCCAGCTTAGCCGCCGGGCACACGGCCTGGGCGCCAATATTTGTTTACATTCTCACAGATATCTCCTAGATTACTTCAATGTCTAGATATAATCTACTGTTTTTAATTGGCTTCCTCTGCTTTCATCTAAGTGGATGCGCAATCTGGCCGGAGCGTCTGCTTGAAGCCGAAATCGAGCCGGCGACCGCCACTGCGCCCGTTATTAATGCCACTGACAGGGCGAGCAATGTCGCTTTGCAGGCATTGGCACATCTGGGAACGCCTTACCGGGCAGGCGGTTTATCGCCGCAAACCGGCTTCGACTGCAGCGGTTTAGTGGTCTATGTCTATCGCGAAAGCGCGGGTCTGGCGCTGCCGCGCAATACCCTGGACCTGAGCCACCTGGGGGAGCCAATCGAGCGTGGCGCGCTTCGGCCCGGCGATCTGATCTTCTACAACACCCAGCGACGCGAGTATTCGCACGTCGGCATCTATCTGGGCGAGGACCGCTTCATTCACGCTCCCTCCAGTGGCGGCGAGGTTCGGGTCGAGAATCTGAACGCCGACTACTGGACGCGGCGTTACAGCGGCGCGCGGCGCGTCATCACCCCGTCCAGTTAAGTAAGACCGCGTCCCCGCAACCGCCGGGCTTCGCTTCGCCGAAACGCCCTGCCGCTGGGGCTTGGCGGAATCGCAGATTGCCTCTTGACTACGCAAATGAGAACCATTACTATTTAGTCATCTTCCAAATTATCGCGAGGCTGCCATGAAACGAGTTCTTGCTTCCGTCTGCCTGACGCTGGTTGCGCTCGGCGCCGGATATTCAGCCGCTGACGCCGTCGCCGCCGACAACGTCTTTACTGTCACCATCAAAGATCACCGCTTCGAGCCATCGCAGATCGACGTGCCCGCGGGCAAGAAGCTGAGGCTCCTGGTGAAGAACCTCGATCCGACCCCGGAGGAGTTCGAAAGCCATGACCTGAAGCGCGAAAAGATCATCGCCGGCAACGGACAGGCTACGATCATCATTGGCCCGCTGAAGCCCGGCACCTACAAGTTCGTTGGTGAGTATCACGAAAGCTCGGCGCAAGGCCAGCTCGTCGCGAAATAGGCCGCAGCTATGCTCGCCACCGTCATCATCGTTTTTCGCGAAGTCCTCGAAGCCGCTTTGGTGGTGAGTATCGTGCTTGCCGCTACCCGCGGCGTGTTCCGCCGCGGGCTATGGGTGGGCGGCGGCGTGCTCGGCGGACTGCTGGGCGCGACTGTCATTGCATGGTCTGCCGAATCCATCGCCGCGGCCGCCTCGGGCGTAGGACAGGAAATATTCAATGCCTCGGTGTTGTTCGTAGCCGTGATCATGCTCGGCTGGCACAACGTCTGGATGAGCCAGCATGGGCGCGAGCTTGCAAGCAACCTGAAAAGCGTCGGCGCGGCGGTACGCGGCGGTGCCAGCCCCATGCACGTGCTTGCAGCTGTCGTCGGCATGGCGGTATTGCGTGAAGGCTCGGAACTGGTTCTGTTTCTGTATGGCGTTGCCGCCTCAGCCTCGGGCAACACCAGCGGCATGCTGACGGGCGCGATCGTCGGCCTAGGCGCCGGCGCCGCTGTCGGCGCAGCGCTTTACCTCGGATTATTGCGCATCCCCAGCCGGAGTTTGTTCACAGTAACCGGATGGATGATCCTGCTGCTCGCCGCCGGAATGGCTGCGCAAGGCGCGGCGTTCCTGGTACAGGCCGACATCCTGCCGGCCCTGGGGGAAAACGTGTGGGATACGACGGCACTGATCTCGGACGAGGGCGTCCTCGGCCGGGTGCTGCATGCCTTGATGGGCTACACTGCCCGCCCGTACGGCATCCAGCTGCTATTCTATGCGGTCACCTTGGGTGGAATCCTGGCGTTGATGAAAATCGTCAATGGCACCAGGCACGCCGACGCCGCTGCCGCTTCGCGCGCTGCAGTTCAGCCCTCGCGCTGACCCTCACTCCTCAAGGGCTGTCCAGGTTGAAGATCACCGGCACGTCGATGTTGAACGCGCGGCCGCGCAAGCTCGCCGGGATCGGCACCGTGGTCTTGCCCTTCTTGAGCATGCTCATCGCCTGATCGTCCAGGATCTTGTACCCACTGCTGCTCTTGATCGAAGTACCGGCGAGCATACCGTTGGCGCCTATCACCATGCGCACTTCCACCCTGCCCTGCCAACCCTTTTCCATGGCAATCGCAGGATAGCGCTTATAGCGCCCGGTCGCCGCGATCAGGGCCAGGCGGTATTGCTCCAGCGTTCCCTTGTCTGCCTCGCTACCGGACTTGGCAGTCGTCTCGGTAGTGACACCGACCGGCGCCGGCAGCACCGATCCGGCCGGTCCCGGCGCTGCGGACTCCGCGCTCGAGGCGGCTGGCGCTGGCGCGGAAGTAACCGGTGAGGCTGCTATTGACGCGGATTCGGGCGGTGCGGTCTTCATTGCTTCGGCTGGCGCCGTCTTTTGCGGAGCCGGCGCGAGCTTAGCCGCAGGCTTCCTCAGCGGTGGACGCGGGGCCGGCGCAGGTTTTGGAGGAGGCGGCGGCACAATCTTCGGCTTGGGCTTGGGCTGGGGCTGGGGCAAAGGCTGGGATTGACGTTGCGGCGGTTCGAGTGGCGCGGTTGCGACAGGCAACAGCCTTGCAGTCAGCACTAACGGCGCCTTCATCGGTGGCGCCGGTGCCTCGCCTTGGGAAAGACCGAACAACACCAGCGCATGCAACGCAATCGAGGCCAGCAAGCCCCAGAGTAAAGCGCGCTCATGTTGAAGCGGTTGGACGAGCCCTATGGTGGCGGCTGAGGCGGACATGGGTTATCAGGGGAAGGGTGGTGCCTTGGCGGCAGGACAATGCGCGACATGCACCATGATTTCATAGCCGGATGGTGCTTGCAACGGGCGGACCGGACCGTGACGGAGTTGAGAGGTGGGATTGTGTCTGTTTCGCCTCAAGGCGAAACAGACATCCCTCGGCGCGCTGCGCCTCGGGACCGCCGAAACGCTAAGGCGTTCCGGCGTCCTGCGCGGCGTCCCCCGGACGCCGCTGGTCGAACCAGCGGGTTCTCGAAGTACCCACGCATTTCACCAAATTAAAAGGCCCCGCACGGGGGCCTTTTAATTTGGCGGAAAGGGTGGGATTCGAACCCACGGTACGGAGAACCGTACACCGGATTTCGAGTCCGGCGCTTTCGACCACTCAGCCACCTTTCCGGGAACGTCCCCCGAGGGGGCTTCCTTCGGGGCGCATTTTACCAGCAAGCCCGGGGACCTGACAGACAGAAATTCAGGCGCTGCGTGCGATGCGTTCCATCCCACCCATGTAGGGCTGCAGTGCTGCCGGGACGGACACGCTGCCGTCGGAGTTTTGATAGTTCTCTAGAATGGCCACCAGGGTGCGCCCTACGGCCAGCGCGGAGCCGTTCAGGGTATGCGCCAGTTCGGGCTTGCCTTTCTCGTTGCGAAAGCGCGCCTGCATGCGCCGTGCCTGAAATGCCTCGAAATTGCTGCAGGAGGATATCTCGCGATAGGCGTTTTGCCCGGGCAGCCAAACCTCGATGTCGTAGGTCTTGGCTGAGGAAAACCCCATGTCGCCGGCGCAAAGCACCACCACGCGGTAGGGCAATCCCAGTCTTTGCAGGATAGTCTCCGCATGACCGGTCAACTGTTCCAGGCCTTCGTACGATCTTTCCGGATGAATGATCTGCACCAGCTCGACCTTGTCGAACTGGTGCTGGCGTATCATGCCGCGCGTGTCCTTGCCGTAGGAACCGGCCTCGCTCCTGAAACAGGGGGTGTGGCAGACGAACTTGAGGGGCAGCAGTTCCAGCGGCACGATCTCGTCGCGCACGATGTTGGTGACCGGCACCTCGGCGGTAGGGATCAGGTAGAACTTGCCTTCCTCGCCGCGCTGCACGGCGAACAAGTCCTCTTCGAACTTGGGCAGCTGGCCGGTGCCGCGCATGCTTGCTGCATTCACCATGTAAGGCACATAGACCTCGGTGTAGCCATGCTCGCTCGTATGCACGTCCAGCATGAACTGGGAAAGAGCACGGTGCATGCGCGCAAGCGCACCCGTCATGAGCGAAAAGCGCGAACCGCTGATCTTGGTGGCGGTGGCGAAATCGAGCATCCCCAGCGCTTCACCCAGGTCGACATGATCTTTCACCTGGAAGTCGAACTGCCGCGGCGCGCCAACGCGGCGCACCTCAGAGTTGTCTTCCGCCGATCGACCCGGCGGAACGCTTTCGTGCGGCAGGTTGGGTATTACCAACAGAAAGTCTTGCAGCTTCGACTGGATCTGAAGCAGTTTCGCTTCCAGCGACTGCAGTTCGGCATTGGCGGCGGCGGCCTCGCCCATCATGGCCGTAACGTCTTCGCCCTTGCCCTTGGCCTGGCCTATGCGCTTGGCCAAGCTGTTGCGCGTCGACTGCAGCTCTTGGGTGCGCGTCTGCACCAGCTTGCGTTCCTGCTCCAAGGCCTGAAACGCGGCTCCATCGAGATCAAACGGCCTGGCCGCGAGCCGGCTCGCAACGCCTTCAAGATCGTTACGCAATAATTGAATGTCTAGCATGATGGGATCCGGGAAACAGCAATCAAGAGTTCGTTACAAGATGAGGGGATACATCCCCTCATGCTCCTCTAAGTAAGGGGCCGTTTCAAAAATTCTAAAGCGGCCTCTATGTCTTCCTCGCCTTTTTGTCGAGCTCGCGCAGGTACGCAAGCTTTTCGGATATCTTGCCCTCCAAGCCGCGCGGCGTCGGCCGGTACCAATTCACCTCGGGCATGCCTTCCGGAAAATAGTGCTCGTCCGCGGCGTAGGCATCCGGCTCGTCATGCGCGTAGCGGTATTCGCGCCCATAGCCAAGTTCCTTCATCAGCTTGGTCGGTGCGTTGCGCAAATGCTCCGGCACCAACCGCGATTTGTCCTGCTCGACGAACGCGCGCGCCTGATTATACGCCACGTACACCGCGTTCGATTTGGCCGCGCAGGCGAGATAGATCACGGCTTCGGCCAACGCCAGCTCACCCTCGGGCGTACCCAGGCGCTCATAGGTCTCGCAGGCATCGAGCGCGAGGCGCAGCGCGCGCGGATCGGCGAGGCCGACGTCTTCCATCGCCATGCGCACCAGGCGCCGGCCTACGTACAGCGCATCGGCGCCGCCGTCGAGCATACGCACCATCCAGTACAGGGCCGCGTCGGGGTTGGAGCCGCGCACGCTCTTGTGCAGCGCCGAGATCTGGTCATAGAAAGCATCACCGCCCTTGTCGAAACGGCGCAGATTGCGCGACAGTGCATTGTCGATGAAAGCGCCGTCGATGCCGCGCGTGGACTCGCCCGCGGCCGTCTGGATGATTTCGAGCAAATTGAGCAGGCGGCGCGCATCGCCGTCGGCGAGCCCGATCAGGCGCTCGCGCGCATCCGCATCGAATTGCAGGCCGGCGAGCGGGCCGCCCAGGGCGCGCTCGAGCAGTTGTCCGAGTTCGTCTTCGTTCAGGCTCTTGAGCACATATACGGCGGCGCGCGACAGCAGCGCGCTGTTCACTTCGAACGAGGGGTTTTCCGTCGTGGCGCCTATAAACGTGAACAAGCCTTGCTCGACGAAGGGCAGGAATGCATCCTGTTGCCCCTTGTTGAACCGATGCACTTCGTCGACGAACAGTATGGTGGGCCGGCCCGACTGCGCCAGCACGGCTTCAGCGTGCTGCACCGCCTCGCGTATGTCCTTCACCCCGGAAAACGCCGCGGACAACGCGATGAATTCGGCGTTGAAGGCGCTGGCCATCAGGCGCGCCAGCGTGGTCTTGCCCACCCCCGGCGGCCCCCACAAAATCATGGAATGCGGCTTGCCCGATTCGAAAGCGAGGCGCAGCGGCTTGCCCGGCCCGAGCAGATGCGGCTGGCCCACCACGTCGGCCAGGGACTGAGGGCGCATGGCTTCCGCTAGCGGTGCCGCAGGCTTTGACTTGGGAAATAGGTCGCTCAAGGACAGTGTGCGCCGCTCTTCGCCTCAGTCGCCGATCACGTCTGCGCCCTTTGGCGGGACGAAGCTGAACAGGGCAGCGTCAAGTTTTGGATTGCGGCGCATTGCGGTGAACCTCAGCACCGTGGTCTGGCCAAAACTATCGGCTAATTCCATGATCTCCAGCCCGGCGGTGCCAAAGCCCATGCGGATGCTCTCGAAATTCGATTCTTTCTCGCGCGGCTGGGCTTCCACCCATTCCAGGCCATCTTTCTCACCCAGGTCGCTCAGCTTGAACGCGCGCTCGATTTCATTGTCACCGGCGAGTAGCGCCGCGGGCGTGGATCCGAGCGCACGATCCAGCCGCCTCACCGTAACCTGGTTCAAGTCCTGGTCATAAACCCACACTTTGGCGCCGTCGCCCACGATCAGCTGAGGATAAGGTTTGGCGTAGGTCCAGCGGAAACGCCCAGGCCGTTGAAACGCCAGCGTCCCGCTCGCCTCCTGCGTCAGCTTGTGCTTGCGGTCATACACCTTCTGCACGAATTCGCCCTGCGCCGAGGCGGTGGCGGCGATGAAGTTATGCAGCGCGTCCAGACCGGATGCTTCTGCGCCGCCGATTGGCAGCATCAGCGCAACAAGCAACAACGCGCGAAATCGCATCGCTCAGCCCTCGGCCCGGTTTGGCACCAGCACTTCGCGATTGCCGTTGGGCTGCATCGACGAGACCATGCCCGCCTGCTCCATCTGCTCGATCAGGCGCGCGGCGCGGTTGTAGCCGATGCGCAGGTGCCGCTGCACCAGAGAAATGGAAGCCCGGCGCGTGCGCAACACAATCTCCACCGCCTGATCGTAGAGCGGATCGGCCTCACCACCGCCCGCTTCTCCCGCTCCGTTCAGTTCGCTGCCGGGCTCACCCGCGTCTAATACGCCGTCGACATAGTCGGGCTGGCCCATCTTCTTCAGATAGGCGACGACCCTGTGCACTTCGTGGTCGGCGACAAACGCACCGTGCACGCGCTGCGGCAAACCGGTTCCTGGGCGCAGGTAGAGCATGTCCCCCTGACCCAGCAAGGTTTCGGCGCCCATCTGGTCAAGGATGGTGCGCGAGTCCACTTTGCTCGATACCTGGAACGAGATGCGCGTCGGAATATTGGCCTTGATCAGACCGGTGATCACGTCCACCGAGGGCCGCTGCGTCGCCAGAATGAGATGGATGCCCGAGGCGCGCGCCTTCTGCGCCAGGCGCGCGATCAGCTCCTCGACCTTCTTCCCCACCACCATCATCAGGTCGGCGAGTTCGTCGATCACCACGACGATATAGGGCAGCGGCTCGAGGAACTGCGGTTCGCCCGTCTCCAGCGTGGTCGGATCCTGCAGCGGCTGGCCCAGCTTTTCCGCCTCTGCAACTTTGGCGTTGTAACCCGAGAGCTGGCGCACGCCCAGCCAGGACATGAGTTTGTAGCGTCGCTCCATCTCCGCCACGCACCAGTTGAGTGCGCTCGCCGCCTGCTTCATGTCGGTCACCACCGGAGCGAGCAGGTGCGGAATACCCTGGTACACAGATAACTCCAGCATTTTCGGATCGATCAGGATCAGGCGGATCTGGCGCGGCTCGGCCTTGTACAGCAGCGACAGGATCATCGCGTTGATCGCCACCGACTTGCCCGAACCGGTGGTTCCCGCCACCAAGAGATGCGGCATTTTCGACAGATCGGCAACCATGGGCTTGCCGGCAATGTCCTTGCCCAGCGTCAGCACCAGCGGCGCATGCATCTCGTGATAGACCTCGGAGCTGAGGATTTCCGACAGGCGCACGATCTGCCTCTTCGGATTGGGAATCTCCAGCCCCATGCACGATTTGCCGGGGATGGTTTCGACCACGCGTATACTCACCACAGACAGCGCCCGCGCCAGATCCTTCACCAGGCTCATGATCTGGCTGCCCTTGACGCCAACCGCGGGCTCGATCTCGTAGCGCGTGATCACCGGCCCCGGGTAGGCCGCCAGCACCTTCACTTGCACACCGAAGTCGGAGAGTTTCTTTTCTATCAGGCGCGAGGTGTATTCCAGGGTCTCGCCGCTCATCGCCTCGACATCGCGCTGCGATTCGTCCAGCAGCGCCAGAGGCGGCAAGGGCGTGTCAGGCAGGTCCTGGAACAGCGGCACCTGTTTCTCCTTGATCACGCGCTCCGACCTGACGATGTCCACCACCGGCGCCTCGATTCGAATCGGCTCGTGGTCTTCGATAATGCGCTTCTTGTCCTCTTCTACGATCACCTCGCGCTCGAGTGTCGCTATTTCGCCCGCCTTGCGGTCCTGTCGGCGTTGCCAGCTATTTACCACGAACGCATAGGTCGACTCCAGCGCCGCGCCGGTCAACTCGATCACTGTAAGCCAGGAAACGCCGGTAAACAGGCTCGTACCGATTGCAAACAACGTCAGCAATATCAGCGTAGCCCCGGTAAAACCGAACGTGGCGGAGAAACTGCTGCTGACCACCACGCCCAGCATGCCGCCGGGCGCCAAGGGCAATACCGCCATGCGGGTGTAAAAGCGCAACGCCTCCATGCCGCAGCTGGCAGTCATCAGCAGAGCAAAGCCGACCAGCGCCACGATCAGCGAGCGCTTGTCCAGCAGGCGGCTGCCGTCCAGCCGCCTGTAGCCGGCAACGACGATGTAACCTAGCAGCACCACCAGCCAATACGCTGAAACGCCAAACAGATACAGCAGCAATTCGGACAACCAAGCGCCGGCGCGGCCGCCGGCATTTCTGGCGGTCTGCGCCGCGGTACTGTGAAACCAGCCCGGATCGGATTTGTCGAAGGTCACCAGAATCAGCAACAGGTAGAGCGCCAGCGCCAGCAGGGCAAACCACTTGGATTCGCGCAGCAGGGCGGCGATTTTTCCCGGAAGGGGCGGGGTATCGGTTCGGTTCGGGGCGCTCATGTTCTGGCAGGGACTTATGCAGACATTTTACCCGCTTGGCCGCTCCCGCACCAAAACATGCCTGCAGCAGTCGAAAAAAATCCCCGCGCTCGGCGGGGATTTTCTTAGGCTAAGACGAAACCTGGTCAACGGCGAACCACGCACTCCTGGCTCTTGCCCCCATTCACGGCCACGCCGGTCATAATGCTCTGGATGAAGGTCGCCGGGGGCGTGAACTGCAGACCCGGGTCCGTGGAGAGGAAGCGCGGACGACTGTTCCGGTCAGAAATCGCGCCGAACTGGCCGGCAAGAAAACTCTGCGAGCCGGCATTGTTGGTAGCGATGATCTCGCCGTCGGTCACGCTCACGTATACGCCGGGTTCCAGATTATCGCTCGAGTTCGGCTTGGGGCACGGCGTAGTGAGGCAATCGTCGGCGCCGTAACTGGTGCCGCGAATGCCGATTGTCGCAGTGACCGTGCCCAGGCTATACGCGTCTTTGTCCCCGCGCTTGCCGACCAGGCCGGTGACCGCGCGCAGGCCGCCCTTGACCAGGCCGAAAATAAAGCTGTCCTTTTCCGGTTCTTCCTGCTTGAACCGGAACTGCTCGATTTTCACGCTGGTGTTCGGTTTGAGGGTGATTGTCCCGCCATCGGCGAACTTGATCTGCGCGTAGCTGTCTTTCTGCGTATTGACGGTATCGCCGCCGACCACCTCGGATTTCTGCGCCAGGATGCGCACCGAACCGTCAGCTTTAATCACAGACAACGTGCCGGACAACTGCGTCACCGTTCCAGTATTGGCCAGAGCGACACTCGAAACGAGCCCTAGCGCCACCAAATGCAGAAATTTCAAGCTCAGTCGACAGGCTTTCATGTTATCGCTCCTTACTTGGCTTGGGTTAGTGCCGGCGACTGCGGCCGCCGCGATTCACTGCCATTTTCCTAGTGTAGTTCGTCTATCCGCCACGAATAGAGGAACAAGTTCACGATTATTGACATATTTCTTGCGCCGCCGTGCCACGACGGGGCGCTCCCACGTCGGAACTCGGCGTTATCGGCGGGCCATGTCAGGCAGTTGCCGCTAATCGGACAACTGGATATTGTCGCGGATGACAATGGTATCGGCGCGTACCTCGATATACCCGGCCTCCTGCAGGTGCTTCATCACCCTGCTGACCATTTCACGCGAGGCGCCGATCATGCGCGCGATATCCTGCTTGGACAGTTTCTTGGTCACCACCTTCTCGCCGTTTATGACCTCGGCCGTCTCCAGCAGCAGGCGAGCCACGCGCCCGAATACGTCCATCAGCGCCAGGCTGCCGATCTGTTTGTCGGCGTCGCGCAGTCGCTTCACCAGGCCGCGCATCACGGTCATGGCCATTTCGAAATTATCGGCCAGACAGCGCTTGAAATCGGGTTTGGAAATGCAGATCAGTTCGCATGGTTCCAGTGCAACCACGTTGGCCGAACGCGGGCTGTTGTCGATCAGACCCATCTCACCGAAGAATTCGTTCGGGCCGAGGATAGACAAGATCACCTCCTTGCCGTCGAGGTCGCCCATGAACACTTTGATACGGCCGCTGATCAGAATATAGAGCGAGTCGGTCGGATCGCCGGCGCCCAGAATCTGGCTGTTGCGGGTGTACGACTTGCGCGTGACGACCCGTGCCAGCAGTGCAAGCTCGTCCTCGCTGAGCAACGAAAGCAAAGGCACGTTGCGCAACAGCGCTGTGGAAACCGGAGGTACGCCTGACATGCTTCTTCCTCTCGATGCTTATTGCATTTATTCCGCGGCAAGCCAGCCCCCGTTCAGCCCACCGCAAAGACTGAATGGTCGGCGCGCTGCCATCTGGCTGGCGCCTGCTGGCCGCAAACCGAACATCACCTTTTTTCCATGCTATCAGATTCCCCCCGCGCTGGCTTGATCTCTAGAGCAGGCCTGGGACACAAGCACACCGGAAGGCTGCGGGCGAACGGCGAGCCCTAATCCGCGAGCAGAATTTTGCTGCGCAGGGCGATGGACCGGCCGCGCACTTCGATATGGCCGCTGAGTTGCAGGTCTTTCATCACGCGGCTGACCATCTCGCGCGAGGCGCCTACCATCTTTGCGATGTCCTTCTTGGATATCTTCTTGACCACCACCTTCTCCCCATCGACATCCTCAGCCATCTCCAGCAACAACCGCGCCACGCGGCCGTATACGTCCATGAGCGCCAAGCTGCCTATTTTTCGGTCGGCCTCGCGCAGCCGTTTCACCAGGCCGCGCATCACCGTCAGCGACAGTTCGAAATTTTCGGCCAAATTGCGCTTGAAGTCGGTCTTGGAGATGGTGAGCAGTTCGCAGGCTTCCAAGCTCACTACGCTGGCCGAGCGCGGGCTGTCGTCCAGCAAGCCCATCTCGCCGAAGAACTCCCCCGGACCGAGGATGGAAAGAATCACCTCCCGTCCTTGCTCGTCGCTCATCAGCACCTTGAGGCGGCCGTAGAGGACGATGTAGAGCGAATCAGTGGGCTCGCCCGCTACGATGATTTTGGCGTTGCGGCCGACGTTCTTGCGCACGATCGAGCGCGCGAGTACGCTCAGTTGCTGCTCGTCCAAGCCCGCAAACAGCGGCACATTGCGGAGTAATGCGGTCGATACCTTTGCCAGCTGCGACATGTTCTATCCCCTGTTCTTAGAGTTTATAGCAAAAACGAGGGGGTAGCTCCCTTGTGCTTCCCTGGGTTGGGTCGTGCCGTTGCCGGCGCGCAGGCCCACAGCCTTAGCAAAACGTCCTCGCTGAAGATCCATGACCGCTAGTTGCACGAAGGTTTGTTTGCGTCGTCGTCCTTCGAAACAGCCGTGTTGATATGCCCGGTCCGGGTTTCCTCATTGGCGGCGAAAATAATGTACGCCATCAGCGAATCGTCGAAGCCGCGCGGCGACAGCGACTGCATGAAGGCTGACGCCTTGGTCAAATCTTCCTGCAGGAAGTAGGAGCCGCCTCCAGGTCCGCCGTTTATTGCAGGAAACAGAAGCAGAATCTGCGAGGAGACATCATAGTAGGTTTTGATCAGCTGGTTGTCACGGTCATACAGACCCGACCCCAGGCCTCCTACCAGCAGCAGACCGACGTCTTTTACTGTGTGCGTTCCGCTTGCATCGGTATAAGTGTAATCGAACTTGCCGCCAATGTTGATCTCCATGTCGCCGCTGTTGAGGAGCGCTGCCCGTGCGCCGCCGCCTTCGCCGCCGACAAGCTTGATGTAGCCGCCGGTATTGATCCTGAGATTGACAGGGTCGATCTTGGCGGACGCGGAAGTCTGGCCGCCGCCGCTCGAATTCGCCGTGCCGCCCATAAGCTCGATGTTGCCGCCGATGTCGATGAACTTGCTGTTGGTGCCGAGAATCAGCGCGTCGGCCGCAGCCAGCGCACCGCCCCCGGCCGCAGTATTGCTCGTGGCCACACCACCGTTCACGATGATGCTGCTGCTGTTGGTGGTATAGGGCAGTGACGGGTTGACAGTTTGCGTAGTCGGGTCCGGCGTACCCGGGTCTTGCTTTTTCCAGGTCTTCGTATTCAGGTTCGGCGCACCCTGCGTCCCGCCCTTGACACCGAGGATGCTGATGACGTCGCCGCGGATCACCGCCAGCGCCGAACTCTTGGTCGCTTCGCCTGCGACGCCGGTTGAACTCGCGGTGGCGCTTCCACCGGTAATGACGATATTGCCCGATGTGCCGGCGCCGCCCTGGTCGCCGTTCAGATAGATGTCCAGCTTGCTGTCGGCACGCAGGATCGTGTCGAAGAACTGGCCGCTGTCGGCCACGTTGGCGCTGTTATCGATGATCAGGTTCTGCACCGGTAAGAGATTGCCGTTGGCATCCCTCGCGCCAACGACAATGTTCCTCGCACGTACCTCAACCGGATTGCCCTCCGAGCCTGCGATGAGCACGCTGCCCGAACCTGCGCCGAAACCGGCCACGCCTCCGGGCCCGGACGCTTCGCTGGCGCTGGCATTGGCGCGCAGCGCCAGGTCGCCCGTCACCTGAACGGTGCCGAATATTCTGATGTCGCCTGTAGCGACGAGCTTCAGAATGTGGTCGAATTTCTCGAACTGGCGATCGCCGAATTCATCTAGCGTGCCCAGGTCCTTGCCAATCACCACTCCGGCGCTGTCGCCGCCGGGGTTGTTCAATATGATGTTGCCGGTCGCGTACAGATTGAGCGAGCCGCCGGACTGGCCGCCGTTGATCTGGGCATTGGTGATGGCAGACTTCACCGTCACATCGCCCGCGGTCGCGATCAGGCTGATGTTGGTGCCGGAGAGGCTTGCTCCGGGCGCCAGATCAATCGTCTGGCTCGGGGCGACGAGCGAGAAGTCGGCCGCCGTGCCGATGCCGGAAATACTGGTGCCATTGATGCTCTTGTAGTCGATGTTGCTCTCGGCATAAGGCGGCGGATTGAGCGAACCCGCTAGCCGCGCTTCCAGAGTTATCGGCCCCATGCTGTTGCCGCTGTCGGCCAGATTGTTTTGCAGATCGATCACGCCAACTTGGGTACCACTATTGAAGGTGCGTACCTTAAGCGCACCTCGCGCATCCGTCCCCGCGGTCGGAATGCTTTGCAGTCCGGCGGCAACGGCCATATTCTGTTTCACCGCGCCGGTTGCGAAGATCGAGATCGCGCCACCATTGTTCGCGATTACGCGACCGTTGATATTCACCCCGCCCAGCGTGCCCACTGCAACCGACGCAGGCGACAGCCCGAATCCGTCGGCGGCAGTGTAAGCCGTATCGTTGCCGGTTACGAACTGAATATCGCCGGCGGCGTTTTCCACCGTGCCGTTGATATTGAGGTTGGTGCCCACGTTCAGATTGATGCCGGCGCCCGTCGGCGCGAGGTTGTTGATCGCGTCGATGTTCAGGTCGCCAGAATCCGCGCGCACGAACACCCCTCCGCTCGTGGTGTTGGTCACGCGCAAGGTGGTGCCCGCCGCATGCGACAGCACCATCGGCGAAGCCAGGGTTCCGACCCCGGTGGCAGCGTTCATCGCCAGGATGCCGCTCACGTCCAGCACGCCGCCATTGGCGGTGATCGCGCCACCCGTCGCGCCGCCGCCGTTGGCCGTCAGCGTCAGGTTGCCGTTTCCGGCGGTGTAGGTGAACGCCGCGTTGACGGCGATGCCGCCGACCCTGTTGAGCAGCGTCAGGCCATTCTGCGCCGTAGTCGGCGTGAGCACGCCGGCGACCGTGATCGCGCCGGTGTTGTTACTGGCGCCCACCGTCAGGCCGCCGGTGGTGGTGATGGTGTTAAGTTCGCTGTCGGACAATTCCAGCGTCGCCGCGGCGTTGTTCGTGGCAGCCGTCGCAACGCCGAGCTGGATCGCGTCCGCCGGGTTGTTCGGCTTCAACGTCACCGCACCGCTGCCGGAATTGATGGCGCTGGTAAGCTCCATCTCGTCGGCGATCAGCACGACAGCGCTGTTAGTCGTGGCCACCGTGCCGCCGGTTTGCTTGAGTATCCTGTCGGTGCCGGTCACATTCAGCGTCGCGCCGGCAGGGGCCGTCACGCTGCCGCTCAGCCTCATGTCGCCACCAGCGGTCAGCGTCACGGTCGAACCGGCGCCGGCCGTGATCGAGCCCGCGCCGGTGACGTTCAACTCGCCGCTGGTGGCGAGGCTGGTATTGCCGGTGGTATTGACGGCACCGTTGATGGTTGTCGCGCCTGAAGAGGGCGTGGTGGACGGAGCACCGGTGGCGCCCTGAGATTGGGTCAGGGTTTTGGCGTTGAAGCCGGACTGGATCGTTAGGTCCTTTGCCCGGGTAATAGTCACATTACCCAGGCGGGTCGCGCCGACGCTGCCGTTGAAAGTAACCGCACCACCGCTGCCGGCGGTGACGGTCAGATTTTCAGCGCTGTTGGTCGTGCCATTGAGCGTACTGCTGAATGTGACATTCGCGCCCGCAGCGTTCGAGCCGGTCGTGGTGTCGATCGTGGTCGTGCCCGCGCCGTTCAAGGTGACCGCACTGGCAAAACTCACCGCGTCGCCCGTGGTGCTTATCGAGCGCGGGCTGGCGATCGAAACCATACCGGCCCCGGCGCTGCTGATCTGGGCGAAGGCGCCATCGGTGCTGACATTTTGCGCGAGCGTAAGCACGCCGGCGTTATCCAAGGTGACTGCGCCACCACCGGTAGTCGTGATACCCGTGGTGCTGACACTGGTCGGCGCATCGGCGACTATGCCGACGGTAAATCCATTGGCGTCACGATAGCTGACGTCTCCTGCCACCTTCGCCGCGAAGGTAGTGATGTCATTGCCCGCGTTGGCAAGCGTGTACGGCCCGTTGCCGAGAAGCTGCAGTCCGCCGGCGGTCACATTGTCCACGGCGGTCGCCTGGGTGACCGCGCCGAAAGCGTTCAGTGTAAGAGTGTTGGCCGCCGTCGCCGCCGTGCCCACAGTAATGCCGTTGGTCGTATCTGCGACAGTGCCGGCGGTCTTCACCGTGCTCAGGCCGCCCGTGCCGGCGCTGCCGATGGAGAAGCCGTTGGCATCGCGGTAGGACAGGGTGGTCGCCGATCCCGTGAGGTCTGCGACCAGCACGTTGACATTGTTGCTCGCCTGATTCAGGCTGAACGCGCCCGAACCGATCAGGCGCAGACCGTTGGCGAGGAGAGTACCACTGCCCTGCGACACGCCGCCTCCGGTCTGGTTGAGCGTGATGTTGCCTGTCGTCTGCACGGTGGTGCTATCGCCGCCGCCCGCGCCCAGCACCATGCCGCCACCAGTGGTACCGTTCAGCAGAATGTCGCCCGACGCGCTCGCCCCGCCGATGCTGTTCGAGCCGCTCGCCACCTTGATGTCGTTGTTGCCTGCCGTCCCCGTACCAGTGATCAGGATCGCCGCGGTGCCGGTCGAGGTGATGCTGCTGGAGTTAAGCAGGTTTACCCCGATTCCGCCAGCGCTCGCACCCGTGCCGCGAATGTTGATGTTCCCTGTACCGGCGATGAGTTGCGCATTGTCTAGTTTCACCCCATCTGCCAGCCCGCTTGTACCAATCGCGGCTGTGGTGAGTGGATTGGATCCGCCACCCAGCGTGATGCTGCCGCCGTTGCTGTTGATTACCGTGCCGGAGTTGAGCTGGATTGCGCCTGCGTTGTTGCCGTCACTGAAATCGGAATTTAGAACCACGTTCAGGACATTGTTCGTGGAAATGTCGGCGCTGAAATTAAAAACAATATTCCTGTCCGCTTGCAGGGTAACCGTCTTGCCTGCCGCCGCGCCGGTACCCACGATATTGTTCGATATCGTTACATCCGAACTGGCCCCTAATGCTCGAAGCAAGGCATCACCATTAGTGCCGATTGCACCGGTCACCGTGATCGAGCCCGCCCGCGACACAAGTGTAATGTCGTTGCTGTTTGCGCTCGTGACGATTCCGGAAAGGTTTGCGCGTCCATCCAAACCCGTCGCTGTACCCACCGTCAATGCGCCCGCTGTCTGATTCAGGAAGATATCCCCGGCGGCGCTCACTCCCGCCGAGACTGCCGCCACCGTCGGCACCACCGTATCAATGTGATTTGCTGTAGTACCTATCGAGTCCTGCGCGTCCAGGAGCAGCGTCCCGGCGCCGGCGGTCGCAAACTCATTGGTCGTTCCCGTTGCCGTATTGGTGAGAATGTGCCGACCGGAAATCACCTGCAGATTGCCGGTCGTGGACGACACCGTCGCTCCGTTGATATTCACATCATTCGCGCCCGTGGTCTTCAATGCCACATTGCCCGAACCGTTGGCCGTCACGTTCTGCGTCACCGTCACCGCACCTGCCGACACCAGCGTGACGTCGTTGTTATTCGCACCAGTCGCAATCCCGCTCAGGTTCGCGCGGCCATCCAGGCCCGTCGCCGTGCCCACGGTCAGCGCGCCGGCCGTCTGGTTGAGGAAGACGTCACCAGCCGCGCTCACCCCCGCGCTCTTCGCCGCCAGCGTGCCCACCGTCGTGTCGATCCGGCTGCCCGTCGTACCTATCGAGTCCTGCGCATCCAGCAGCAGCGTCCCCGACGTCGAGAACTCCGTCGTCGTTCCCGTCGTCGTACTGGTGAGAATGTGCCGGCCGGAAATCACCTGCAGGTTGCCACTTGCCGATGCTACGGTCACCCCGTTGACGTTGACATCGCTCGAACCACCCGCGGCTTTCAATGCCACGTTGCCTGCACCGCTCGTGCTGACGGCTTGATTGATATTCAGCGACCCGGCATCTACGCGAACCACGACATCACCGCCGCTGGACGAGATTCCACCGCCGCTCACGCCTATAGCCAGATCCCCGCCGCCACTCAGCTGGCGCAACACCAGATTGCCAGCAGCCGTCGCCTTCACCGCCGAGATACTGGTGTCGATATCTGCGCCGACCCCGGTCCCGCCAATTGCGCTACCGGCGTCCAGCGTGACATTGGTACCGGTAATGTTCGCAATTGTCTCGCCGGCCGTGTTGTCGCTGATCGAACCCGTGCCTGCCGTAACCCCGACTGTGCTGCCAGTACTGACCACGCCTAGCGCCACATTCAGACTCGCAGACAGCGTCACCGCGCCGCTTGCCGACAGTACGCGGGCCGCGTTCGTCGTTACCACATCAGCCATGGTGATCGAACTGCTCGTTCCACCACTAGTCGTCAGCGCGATCGCGCCCGCGTGCGTCTGCACCACGCTGTCCCCACCCAGCGTGATGTTGCCCGCCGCTGCCTGACCCGCATTGAAAGTTATCGTACCCGTGCCCGCGCCGCCATTGGCAGTACTCACCGTCGCACCCGCTGCAAGCGCGATCGTGCGACCTGCGCTGAAGCTCACCAAGCCATTGCCGCCGGTGCTGGTCACACTCTTATTCGCTGCGATGGATATGTCGGCTGTAGCCGCTGTCGTCGTAAAAGTAATATTGCCGCCGGCTGAATTGGCGACGTTGTCGTTAATTGCGATTCCGCCCACATTTGTTATGGATATGCCGGCTACGTTAGTGGTAGTCACCGAACCGTCTATCGTCGTCGTGCCCGTGCCGGCCGTCTGCGTCAGGCTCGCCGCCTTGAACGTGTTGGTGAGCCCCACATCCTTCGCACTGCTGATCGTC
>JACZJU010000180.1 GCA_014860395.1 Burkholderiales bacterium
GCCGCCGACTGCGCCTTCGCCAGTTTCGCCTTGAGCCTTTGCGCCGTCTTCTCTATGCCGACGATGAACCGGTTGTGCTTGCCGCGCGCGACTTCCTCCACCGCGTCGCGCGCGGTAAAGTCGAAGCTGACTGCGCCGCCGTTGACCTCGGTCAGGGTGACGCTGATGTCCACCCACATGCCCATCAGGGTCGCCCCGAGATGATCGAGCTCCACCCTGGTGCCGACCGAATCCTTTCCCTTCTCGATGTGTTCGAACAGCAGATCGCGGCAGGCAAATTCGATATCGTAAAGGAGCATGGGCGTCGCATAGACGCGGCAGTCCTCGCCCATGAAACTGATGGTGCGATCGCGATCGACCTCCACGCGCCGGGTGGCGGTAAGTCCTGGTTTGAGTGTCTCGCTCATTGTTCTTCCTTCGCAGTTTGTTCGGTCGGTTTTCGTTCTACTTGCGGCTTTTGAGCGCGTCCGCGTACAGCCGCGCTTCGACGTAGCGCACCAGCGCCCTGGCCCCGCGCCCGCTGTTGCGAAATACGCAGACGCCCTGATCCATCAGCGCCGCCGCCATCGCATCATAGAGCCTGCCACCATCGATTATGCCAACGATCGGCTTGTCGTTGCGATCTACGATGGGCGGCATCAGATGCACCGTGCTCTTCGGGTCATTGATGTCGTAGCCGGGCCGAAGCCGGCTCTCCTCCAACGCCCGCACCGAAGGGGCGGTCGGATCCAGGCCGACCACGACGGCGTCGATATTCGGGTCCAGGATGAAGGCCTCGGTGATCTGCAGATGGGCTTCGTCGTCGGCGCCGGGATTGATGTCGATCGGGTTTCTGACTTCCACCAGCGCGTCCAGTTTCTTCCCCACCAGTATCTCTTCGACGCGCTTGATCGTATCCGGCTCGAGCACGCCCATTTCCATCGAGAAATTGTCCGACTCGATCGAGTCGGCCATGCCTACCGCCTCGAAACCGGCGCCGCTGATGGCGCCCATGCGCTTACCGCGAATTTTCTTGTGTTGCAGCGCGCCGGCGATGTAGAACAGATCATCGAAGGCGCTGAAATCCTCGGCCACGATTGCGCCGGCCTGGCGCACCACCGACTCGAACAGGGTCGGTCCGCCGGCGATCGACGCGGTATGGCCCATGACGCCGGCCGCGCCGGGCGCGGTCTTGCCCGATTTATACACCACGACCTGCTTCCCGCTGACCACTGCCTTGCGCACCGCCTTGGCAAAGGCAAGGCCGTCCAGGTCTTTGAATCACTCGACGTAGATACCTATGGTTTCGATCTCCGGCCGCTCGGCAAAAAAGCTCAGCATATCGCCGTGGGTGAGATCGGTCTGATTGCCCAGGGCCAGCATGTAGCGCGGATCCAGCCAGGGATTCTGGCTCAGTCGGGTGATCATGAACGCCCCGCTCTGGCTCAGCATGACGGAATTTCTCTCCGGCTTCTTCTGCGGCTTGGGCAAGCGCTCCAGCGGGATGAACCAAGAGTCGTAGGAACCCGGGTGCGATACGACGCCGAGGCAGTTGGCGCCGAGAAAAATCGGGCCGCCGCCTTCATTGACGTGGGCGGCATTGATCCGCGCCGCCAAAGCCGCGGCAGGCTCGCGGCTCTTCTGCGTCTCGCCCAGGCTGCCCGGAATCAGCATGACGGACTCCACCGCGTCGGTCGCTATGATTTCGTCGACGAGATCGTAGACGGCGCTGGCGGCGACCGCCACGATCAGCAGATCGAGCTTCTGCGGGAGCGAGCTCAGGCTTTCCGCGCACTTGACGCCGTCGATCTCCTTCTCGCCGG
>JACZJU010000181.1 GCA_014860395.1 Burkholderiales bacterium
ATCGAGGATGCGATCGGCAAAATACCAGAATTGCTGAAGACCCAGAGCATCACAGCGCCCGACGCAATTGGCCACCGCGTCGCGCATGGCGGAGCAAAGTTCCGGGAAGCATGCACCATCGATCCCGGCGTCATCAAGGGCATCGAGGAGTGCGTGACGCTGGCGCCGCTGCATAATCCTCCGGCGCTGGCTGGTATCAAGGTCGCAGCAGACGCTTGGCCGGGCGTGCCGCAGGTAGCGGTGTTCGATACCGCCTTCCACCAGACGATTCCGGAGCGTGCGACGACCTACGCCGTGCCGGCGCCCTGGCGCGAGGCGGGGCTCAGGCGCTATGGCTTTCATGGCACTTCGCATAAATACGTGATGCTGCGGGTTGCCGAGGAGTTGGAAACGCCCGCCACCGGGCTTCGCATCATCAGTTGTCACCTTGGAAACGGCGCCAGCGTTTGCGCGATCGAGCGTGGCGCGTCGATCGATACTTCGATGGGCATGACCGCGCTCGAAGGGCTGGTGATGGGCACGCGCTCGGGCGATGTCGACCCCGGCATTTTTGCCTATCTCAAGCGTACGCTCGGACTTTCCATAGCCGACATCGAGCACGCGCTCTACCACGACAGCGGTCTGGCGGCGCTCTCCGGCCTGGGAAACGATATGCGCGACATCGAGGCGCGCGCGGCCGCAGGCGATAAGAAGGCGCAGCTCGCCTTGCAGGTCTACGCCTACCGCGTACGCAAGTACATCGGCGCCTATGCCGCCACCATGGGCGGCGTCGATGTCCTCGCCTTTACCGGCGGCATCGGCGAGCACTCTGCCTCGATGCGCAGGCGCATCTGCTCCGGATTCGAGTTTCTTGGGCTCGCGTTCGACGACGACAAAAATGCCAGCGTCCATCTCACAGGCGCGGAAGCGCCGCAGATTCAGAGCGAAAATTCGCGTGTCCGAGTGATCGTCACGCAAACCCGCGAGCAATGGATGATCGCGCAGGAAGTGGCCCGTGTTCTGACGGTCACGAAGGCGCCCGTCGATACTCTGTCGCCCGTCCCGGTCGCCGTGTCAGCGCATCATGCGCACCTGACGCAGGCTGCCGTTGACCAACTCTTCGGTGCGGGTTACCAGCTCACGATTCGCAAGCGGCTGAGCCAGCCGGATTTCTGGGCGGCCGAGGAAACTGTGGACGTGATTGGCCCGCGTGGCGAAATCCCGCATCTGCGTGTGCTCGGCCCCTGCCGTGCCGCCAACCAGATCGAGATCGCCGAAACTGAGACTTACCAACTTGGCATCGACGTACCAGTGCGTCTTTCAGGCGACACCAAGGGCACGCCGGTTGTGACACTACGCGGTCCCAGGGGAAGCATTCGAACCGAGGGCATCATCGTCGCCAAACGGCATATCCATATGAACACGAGGGATGCGCAGGCGCGCGCGCTGAAACAAGGTGATCAGGTGGAAGTTGCCGTCCGCTCCGACAGCAGGGAACTGGTGTTCCGCGATGTTCTCATCCGCACCGATCCCAGTTTCGTGACCGAAATGCACATCGACACCGACGAGGCCAATGCCGCCCATCTCAAGCATGGCGGCGTCGGAGAACTGATTCCGGTCGAAGACTGCATCGCCCATGTCACCCATTGCCACACGCGGGCAGGCGGCATGGATAAATCCTGCTGCCTCCGCGAAGCGCAAGATTGCGCAATAACGCCATGAGCGCGAGCGGTGGTGCGAAAGTTAATGCGGACGCCGCAGCTTATGAGTGCTCAGTCGGACGCAGCCCCGTTCCGGACGGTATTGCATGCGCCTCGGACTGGAAATTCAGCCGGCGATCAACTCTCCGATTTTTGCTATTACATCCTGTCGTTCGTCGCCGATATCGCCCATTTTGGCAAGAGTTACAGAAATCCACCAAGGAGCAAACACGATGCGTACACGCCTGATCGCCTTGATTTCGTTGTTGACCGTAACCGTTCTCAGCGCAAGCGGCGCAAGCGCCGGTCCCAGTCTTCCAACGCGGACGAGCACCGAGGCTGCCGTTACCGTCAAAGCCAGCCCGCGCCCGTTCACGGGGCCCACGTGGGAATTCAAGCTCGTATTTGACACACACTCGCGTGAACTGAATGACAACATTGAGAAGTCGGCCATCCTCATCGCGGACGGGGGCAAAACTTATCCTCCAGTCAAATGGGTCGGAGCCCCGCCGGGAGGTCATCACCGCGAGGGGATTCTTCAGTTCAAGCCGATCTCGCCTTTACCTGCGTCGATCGAGCTTCGCATTACGCGGGAAGGCGAGCCAAAACCACGCGTGTTCCAGTGGCCACTCAAATGAACTTCTAACAGTGATGCAGACCACAACTAGAGCAGCGGTCGCTGTGCCGCAGTTGTCATGGCTGCCATGTAGAACAAGATACCGTGATCGACGGAACGGCTTACGCGATAAGGAGATGGAGCGATGGATGAGACTGTAAACAATTTGGCGTCAACCGAGCCGGGGAAACCGGACACGGATTGCGATCCCGCGCGCAGAAAGATACTCGTGGCGGCGAGTGGTGTCGCAGGGGGCGCTGCCTTGGCAGCGGTTTCGGTTCCCTTTATCGCTTCGATGACGCCGAGCGAGCGGGCGCGCGCCGCGGGCGCGCCGGTCAGCGCCGACATCACGGGGCTCGAACCCGGTGCACAGCTCACCATTGAGTGGCGCAGCAAGCCGGTCTGGATACTGCGCCGCACCGAAGCGATGTTGAAAACGCTGGAGGACCCGCGCCACCTGGCAAAGCTAGCAGACCCGGGTTCGGACGTGAAAAACCAGCAGCCCACCTACGCGCGCAACGCCTACCGCTCGGTTAAGCCGGAATACCTGGTGGTTGTGGGAATCTGCACCCACCTCGGCTGCGTGCCGACGTTCCGTCCGGATGTCGCGCCGGCGGACATCGGCCCCGATTGGGACGGTGGCTATTTCTGCCCTTGCCACGGCTCGAAGTTCGATCTCGCGGGCCGGGTATGGCGCAACGTGCCGGCGCCCACCAACTTGGTGATACCCGCGCACCATTATGTGAGCGAAACCAAAGTCGTCATCGGGCGGGACACGGAAAGTGCCGCGTCATGAACGCCGGCGCGAGGCCGCGGATTGCCGGGCTGCCGCTAGCTGCCTATCCTTGGTACGTGCGCCTGATATTGCGGCTGCAGCGAAAAAAGTACGGCTGCGTACTGGAACCGGCGCTCATCTGGGGGCGCATCCCAAGCGCATTTCTGATGCTCACCTTGCTCTATCGCTCGCTCGACCGCGGCATCTCCCCGCTCGAGCCAGTCCTGCGCGCACTGGTACAGGTCCGCGTTTCGCAGATCAACTGGTGTGAATTCTGCGTGGATCTGAATTCTTCGGCGGCGATTGAACGACACGTTAGCTGGGAAAAGCTCGCCGCCCTGCCAAACTACGAGACTTCGCCCCTGTATACCGAGTGCGAGCAAGCCGCGCTCGCGTACGCCGAAGTCGTCACCGACCCGGCCCGGCGCGTCGACAATGCACTTTTTACCAGGTTGCGCCGGCATCTTAGCGAGCAGGAGATCATCGAGCTCACGGCTTTGATCGCGTTCCAGAATATGTCCAGCAAGTTCAACGCCGCGCTCGCAGTGCCGGCACAAGGCTTTTGTGTCGCGGGCGGGCAAACCCAGTCCGGCGAAGCTCTACCC
>JACZJU010000182.1 GCA_014860395.1 Burkholderiales bacterium
CTCTGCGGGCAGGTCGCGCGCATGGAACATGATGGCCTTGCTGGTGCCGCCGCGCATGAACACGGCGGGAAACTTGCGCTGGGTCATCTTGTCTGACTCACTTTAACAGCGGCAGTAGCGCTTTCCATACATTCTCCAGAACTATCGGTTGGGCGGCGGCGGTCGGATGCATGTTGTCCGCCTGAAACAGCTCGCGCTGTTCCGCCATGCCCTCGAGCAGGAAAGGCACGAGCGCAGTCTTGTACTTGCGCGCGAGATCGGCGTAGACCCGGGCGAACGCGCGCGTATAACTTTGCCCATAATTGGGCGGCATGCGCATGCCGACCAGCAGCACCTTGGCCTTGGAGCGCCGGCTCGCGCTCACGATTTTGGCGAGGTTGGTGCGCATCTGCTCAGGCGACAAGCCGCGCAGTCCGTCATTCGCGCCCAGCGCGACGATGATCACCTTCGGCTTGTACGTCTTCAGCGCCTCGCCTATGCGCGCCGCGCCGCCGCTGGTAGTTTCGCCGCTGATACTTACGTTGGTCACTGTATAATCAAACCCTTCTTGCTTCAGGCGCGCTTGCAGCAGGCTGGGCCAGCCCGCATCCTGGCCCAGCCCGTAGGCGGCGGAAAGGCTGTCGCCATAGACCAGGATGGTGCCGCCGGCCCAGGCCGCGTGCGGCAAGCACAGCAGCAACGTCAACCAGATGAGCAGAAATTGTCTTAGGGGCCATTTCAGAATTACCGAAATGGCACCTGTTCTAGGGGAGCATGAGGGGATGTGTCCCCTCATACCATAACGAATTCGCAGCATGACAAAAGCCATCGATAAATTCATGATAAAAGCGGCCGGCCTGTCCAAAGTGGTGCCCAGCGGCGCGGGCCAACTCGTTATTCTGCACGAGATCGACCTCGCGGTCATGGCGGGCGAAGCCGTGGCCATCGTCGGTGCTTCGGGTTCGGGCAAGTCCACGCTGCTGGGGCTGCTTGCCGGGCTGGACACGCCCAGCGTGGGCAGCGTGCATCTGAACGGCGCGGACCTGTTCGCGCTGGACGAGGATGGCCGCGCGGCGCTGCGCGCCAGGCTGCTCGGTTTCGTGTTCCAGTCGTTCCAGCTCTTGCCGGCGCTTAATGCGCTGGAGAACGTGATGCTGCCGCTGGAACTGGCGGGCACCGCCGGCGCGGCGCAGCTCGCGGAAAGCATGCTCGAACGCGTCGGCCTGGCTGAGCGCCTCGGCCACTATCCCAAGCACCTCTCCGGTGGCGAGCAGCAGCGCGTCGCGCTGGCGCGCGCATTTGTGATGCAGCCAAAGCTCCTGCTGGCGGATGAGCCCACCGGGAACCTCGACGCTGCCACCGGCGCCGGCGTGATCGATCTGATGTTCGCGCTCAATGCCGAGGCCGGCACCACGCTGGTGCTGGTCACGCACGACGATGCGATCGCGCGCCGCTGCCAGCGCCAGATCCGGCTCGTCGGCGGGCGTATCGTCGCATGAAACCGGTTTTGCAAAGGCAGAACAATCTGCCGCTGCCGCTGAAAATGCTGCAGCGCGACTGGCGCGCGGGCGAGCTGCGCGTGCTCGCGCTGGCCCTGGTGATTGCGGTCGCCAGCGTCACCAGCGTCGGCTTCTTCGCCGACCGCGTGTGGCAGGCGCTGACGCGCGAAGCAAACCAGATGCTCGGCGCCGACGTGCTACTTTTGTCCGACCATCCGTTCGCGCCGGAGTTGCGCGATGAAGCGGCGAAACGGGGCCTCGCGCAGGTGGACGGCGTGAGCTTCGTCAGCATGGCGCGCGCGGGCGACGCGAGCCAGCTATCCGGGGTCAAGGCGGTGAGCGCGGGCTACCCGCTGCGTGGCAAGCTGCGCATCGCGCCGCGCCTGAACGCCGAGGATGCCGAAACCGATCGCGTTCCGCCGCCCGGGACCGTGTGGCTGGACGAGCGCCTGAGCGCGGCGCTGGGCGTGCAGCCTGGCGACAAAATCGAACTCGGCAACACGCAGCTCATATTTGGCGCGGTGCTGACGCTGGAACCCGATCGCGGCCTGAGCTTTTTCAACATTGCGCCGCGCCTGCTGATGCGCGTCGAGGACCTGCCCGCGACCGGACTGATCCAGACCGGCAGCCGCGCGCGCTATCAGCTCTATGTGGCCGGTACGCGCGCCGCTGCCGAAGCCTACGATCGCTGGGCCAAGCCCAGGCTCGGGGCAGGGCAGCGCATCGAGAGCCTGGGCAATGCCCGCCCCGAGGTGCGCTCCGGGCTGGATCGCGCGCAACAGTTTCTCGGCCTTTCGGCCATGCTCGCGGTCATACTCGCCGCCGTCGCGATCGCGTTGTCCACGCGCCGTTACACCCAGCGGCATCTGGACGGCTACGCCGTGATGCGCTGCTTCGGCGCCTTGCAGGGCCGGCTGTTCGCACTGTTCGCCTGGGAATTCGTGCTGCTGGGCGTGGCGGCCTGCGCCGTGGGCTGCATACTCGGCTACGCCGGCCAGGCGGCGATTGCACTCTGGCTGACCGAATTGGTCGCATCGTCCCTGCCGCAGCCAGGCTTCTATCCGGTGCTGCAGGGATTTGCCGCAGGATTGCTGCTGCTGCTCGGTTTCGCGCTGCCGCCGCTGCTGCAGCTGAAGAACGTACCGGCGATCCGCGTCATCCGGCGCGAGGTCGGCGCGCCCAGGCAAAGCGCGCTCGCCGCCTATGCGCTGGGGCTGGCCGCGCTGGCTGCGCTGCTACTGTGGCAGGCGGGGGAATTCAAGCTCGGCGCAACGGTGTTCGGGGGCTTTGCCGCGGCGTTCCTGCTGTTCTGGCTGGTGAGCCTGGGCGCGTTGCGCCTGTTCGCTTTGCTTGGGCGCACGGGCAGCGTGTCCTGGCGCTATGGCCTCGCGAATCTGCGCCGGCGCAGCCGCGGCAATGCGGTGCAGATCGTCGCGCTCGCCTTGGGGCTGACGGTGCTGCTGCTCCTGACCTTCATCCGCGGCGATCTGCTCGAGGCCTGGCGCACCAAGCTGCCGCAGGATGCGCCCAACCGCTTCGTCGTCAATATCCAGCCGGATCAGGTGGCGCCGCTGGTGCAGTTCCTCGCGCAGAACGGCGTTGTTGCGCCGACCAGCTATCCGATGGTGCGGGCGCGGCTGACCGCGATCAACGGGCGCGCCGTCGGCGCGGACGACTACACCGACGAGCGCGCCAGGCGCCAGATCGACCGCGAGTTCAACCTCTCCTTCATGCAGACCATTCCGCCCGGAAACCAGGTGACCGCAGGGCGCTGGTTCACGCCCGAAGATTACGCGCAAGGCGCGGTCTCAGTCGAGGTCTGGATCGCCGAGCGCCTAGGCATAGAACTCGGCGACCGTCTGAGCTTCAGCGGCGGCGGCGCGAGCATCGACGTGCCGGTCACGAGCGTGCGCAAGCTCGACTGGGACTCGATGCGGCCGAATTTCTTCTTCGTGACCACGCCCAAGGCGCTAACGGCGTTCCCGGCGAGCTACATGAGCACGTTTCGCGTCCTGGACGACCCGCTGTTCACCACCCGGCTGACGCAGGCGTTTCCGAACCTCACCGTGATCGACGTCAGCGCGCTGATGCGCCAGGTCAATGCCATGCTCGACCAGGTGATACGCGCGGTGGAGTTCGTGTTCCTGTTCGCGCTCGTCGCGGGGGTGCTGGTGCTGTATGCGGCGCTGCTGTCCACCCAGGATGAGCGCCGGCAGGAAGCGGCGCTGATGCGCGCGCTGGGGGCGCGACGCGCCCAAGTGGCGGCGGCGCAGCGCGCCGAGTTCTTCGCCCTGGGGCTGGTCGCGGGTGTGCTCGCCTCGGCCGGCGCCACGGCGATCGGCTACGTCCTCGCTGAGCGCGTGTTCCAGTTCCCCTGGCAATTCAACATCGCGATCTGGATCGCCGGGCCGCTGGCGGGCCTGGCCTGCGTCGCGCTCAATGCCTGGCTGGGCGGACGCGCCGCGCTCAACCATCCGCCGATGCTGGCGCTGCGCGAAGGCACATGAGCGCGGCCGCCACCACCTACGAGACCCTGGGCGGCGCAGAGAAGCTGCGCGCGCTGGTCGATCGCTTCTACGAGTTGATGGATGCGCAGCCCGAGTATTACGCCATTCGCAAGCTGCATCCGCAGGACCTGTCCGGCTCGGCGGAAAAGCTCTATCTGTTCCTCTCCGGCTGGCTCGGCGGCCCGCCCCTGTACCAGCAGAAGTTCGGCCATCCCTTCCTGCGCGCGCGCCACCTGCCGTTTGCCATCGGCGAAACCGAACGCGACCTGTGGCTCGCCTGCATGCGCCAGGCGATGCAGGATGCCCAGGTCGATGCGGGCTTGAGCGAGGCCCTCGCGAACGCGTTCTACAAGACTGCCGACCACATGCGCAACCAGCCTGAGGGCTGAGTCAGTCTGCCGTTCGCCAGGCGCAGCCGGCCCGAAGCAGCCGCTCGGTCTCGCGATATTCAATACCCTGTCAGAGCGATGACTAAAGGAATCAAGCACTTTGCCGATGTTATCCATAGCATGGGACAAAATCATGGATATGATCGGCGGCATCAAACATATGGAGAACCGGCTTGGCGGGCGTAAACCCGACCATGGCAAGAAAGAGTTCGCCCAAAACCATGCCCCCAAGGAAGCCGCGGACGAGGAAAATTCTCCAGCGCCTGCCCATCATCCCTCGATCGAGGGCGAGGCCTTGCTCGGACGGAAGGTAGACACTACCGCATAGCCCGGATAGGGCTCTCGTACCCGCCTTCGCCTGAAATGCACCGCGAAGCGCCCTGAAGCAATATGGGTCAGGGCAAAGCCTTTGCGCGGCTCCTGCGACTGCTGTAAATTGTCCGGAAGTTAAGCAACCGTTCCGCCAAACTCCGGTCGCGCCGGCCTGCTGACGCGGGCCCGCCTGGCGAATCGATTTTTCCATTTCCCCAAAATCCAAGGAGAGTCGCAATATGAAGCCCGTCGTACTTGTCACCCGCAAGCTGCCTGATGCCGTCGAGGATCGTCTGCGCAGGGACTACAGCCCGATCCTGAATCCCAACGACGTCCTCTACTCGGCCGACGACATCGTCAAGCGTTCCGAGGAAGCAGATGCCATCATGCCCTGCCACACCGAGAAATTCGGCGCCGATGTGATCGCGCGCCTGCCGAAGCGCGTGCGCGCGATCGCCAATTTCTCCGTCGGCTACGACCACGTCGACACGCAGGCGGCCAAGGCGCGCGGGCTGATTGTGACCAACACGCCAGAGGTGCTCTCCGACGCAACGGCGGAGCTGACCATCATGCTGATGCTGGGCGCGGCGCGCCGGGCGAGCGAGGGTGAGCGCCTGGTGCGCACGCGCGAGTGGAAGGACTGGAGCCCCAGTTTCATGGTCGGCACCCAGATGACGGGCAAGCGCCTGGGCATCCTCGGGTTCGGACGGGTCGGTCGCGTCGTGGCGAAGCGCGCGCGCGCTTTCGACATGGAGATCCACTACAACGACATTCAAAGGCTGCCGCCGGAGCTGGAGGAAGGCGCGATCTTTCACAAGACGCCGGCGGAACTGATGCCGCACTGCGACTTTCTCGCGCTGCACTGCGTCGCGTCGCCGCAAACCATCAAGCTGCTGAACGCCAATCTCATTGCGCTGCTCCCCGATGGGGCGATCGTGGTCAATGCGAGCCGCGGTGTGGTCATCGACGACGACGCCCTGATCGCCGCGCTCAAATCGGGCAAGCTCACCGCCGCCGGGCTGGACGTCTACAACAACGAGCCCGACATCCATCCGGAATACCGCAAGCTGCCCAACACCTTCCTCATGCCGCATATCGGCAGCGCGACGAAGGAAACCAGGATTGCGATGGGATTCCGCGCCCTCGACAATCTGGACGCGGTGTTTGCCGGCAAGGAGCCGCGCGACCGCGTGGCCTGAGCCAGCTCAGCTTAGGCTGTCGCGCAGCTTGCGCTTGAGCAGCTTGCCGTTGGCATTGCGCGGCAGCGGCTGCTCGACGAAGGTGATGAAGTCCGGCAGCTTGTAGTCGGCCAGATGCTGCGCGCAGTGTGCGCGTAGCATCTCGGCGCTGCAGTCCGGATCGGAGCGCAGCACGAAGGCGTGCGCCTTCTCCCCCAGCACCGGATCGGGGCGGGCAATTACCGCCGACTCCAGCACGCCCGGGTGCAGCGACAGCACGTTCTCGACCTCGGCGCAGTACACTTTGTATCCGCCGCGGTTGATCAGGTCTTTCTTGCGATCGAGTATGCGCACGTAGCCTTCCGCATCGATCGCGCCGATGTCGCCCGATTTCCAGTATCCGCCGCAGAATTCGCGCCGCGTCGCGGCGGCGTCTTCCCAATAGCCCGGCACCACCATGGGTCCGGCGATCCAGATTTCCCCGGTCTCGCCCGGCGCCACTTCGCGACCGTCGTCGTCCATCACGCGCAGTTCGGCGCAGGGCAGCACCGCGCCTACGCTGTCGAGGTGCGCCGCCTGCCGGCCCAGCGGCATGCAGGTGGTCGGGGAAGTGGTCTCGGTCGCGCCGTAGGCATTCACCGGGATGAGCTGCGGCAGCTTTTGCGCCAGGGCGCGGATGGTGCCCTCGGGCATGGGCGCGCCGCCGAATCCGCCGATGCGCCATCGACTCAGATCGTAGCGCTCGAATTCGGGCTCGCGCAGGCATAGATTGTAGATGGCCGGCACCACCAGGGTGTAAGTCATGCGCTCGCGGCTCGCGAGTTCGAGAAAAGCATTGGCCTTGAATTCGCGCAGCATGAGCACGCAGCCGCCCACGCGCAGCATGGTGAGGGTGATGGCCACCAGGCCGGTGACATGGCTCGCCGGCACCGCGAGCAGGGCGCGCTCGCCGGCGCCGAATGCCATGCAATGTTCGAAATGCATCACCGAGTGGATCAGGTTCAGGTGGGTCAGCATCGCCCCCTTCGGGTGCCCGGTGGTACCGGAGGTATAGAGGATGACCGCGGTGTCCTCCTCGTCCGGCGTGGCGGGTGCAGTCGGCGCGGCGCCGGCTTCGAGCAGCTGCGCGAACGGCCGGCCGGCGCCGTCCTCGGCCGCGCCGCCTACCGCATAGCGCAGCGCGAGATGGGGCAGCGCGTCCGGAGCAGGAACGCGCTCGGCGAGTTCGGCGTCGAACACCAGCGCCCGTGCCTGGCACTGGTTGAGGACGTAGGCGAGCTCGGGTTTTTGCTCGCGCACATTGATCGGCACCGCGATCGCGCCGATGCGGAACGCGGCGAGCAAGGCGAACACGAACTCGGGCTCGTTGGCGCAGAGGAGGGCGATGCGATCGCCTGCACGCAAGCCGTCGCGCGCCAGGCCGGCTGCCACGCGCGATGCGATGGCGTCCAACTCGGCGTAGGTGATGCGCCGATCCGCGCATACCAGCGCCTCGTCATTGCGGTGCAGGGACAGCGTCTGTGCGAACATCGCGTTCAGCTGCGCCGGGCGCTCGGCGAAGCAATCGAACACGCGGCCGAAATGCGCTTCGCGGCGCAGACGCGGCCAGCGCTCAAGCGGCCAGTTCATGGACTATGCAGTGGCAGGACATGAATCATTCTACCGTGCGCTTTGACGCCTGCGGCTTGGGCTATACTTCGGCGCATGTCGGAAACACTGCTTATCGTCGTCATTCTGCTTGCGCTGCTGATCATCGTGCTGCAGATCGTTGCGCTGGCGCGCGGCCGCGCGGGGGCGGTGCAGGCAGGGCTGGAGCGGCTGGAGCGCGAGCTGCGCGAGGGTTTTGCCGCCGGGCGCAAGGAGTCCCAGGAGGCCTCCCAGGCGCAGCGCACCGAGCTGACCGGCAGCGTGGTTCAGTTCGGCCAGACGCTGCAGCAGCAAATGGCCACGATCGCCGGCGTGCAGAACAACCAGATCGATTCCTTCGCCCAGCAGCTCGCCAAGCTGGTCGAGTCCAATGAAAAGCGGCTGGTCGAGGTGCGCGCGACGCTGGAATCGAAGCTCAAGGAGCTGCAGGTAGACAATGCCAACAGGCTCGAAGAGATGCGCAAGACGGTAGACGAAAAGCTGCACGCCACGCTCGAGAAGCGTCTGGGCGAATCGTTCAAGCAGGTGAGCGACCGGCTGGAGGCGGTGCACAAGGGTTTGGGCGAAATGCAGGCACTCGCGACTGGTGTCGGCGACTTGAAGCGCGTCCTGACCAACGTCAAGACGCGCGGTACCTGGGGCGAGGTGCAGCTTGGCGCGCTGTTGGAGCAGACACTCACCGTCGAGCAATACCAGAAGAACGTCGCCACCGTCCCCGGTTCGAAGGATGTGGTCGAGTTTGCGATCAAGCTGCCGGGCAACGAGGACGGATTGCCGGTGTGGCTGCCGATCGACTCCAAGTTCCCGGTCGAGGACTACGAGCGGCTGCTTGTCGCCCAGGAGCGCGCGGACGCGACCGGTGTGGACGAGGCCGCCAAGGCCATCGACAATCGTCTCAAGCTCGAAGCCAAGGCCATACGCGAAAAATACATTTCGCCGCCGCATACTACCGACTTCGCCATCCTGTTCCTGCCGACGGAGGGGCTGTACGCCGAGGCGCTGCGCCGGCCGGGCCTGGCCGATTTCCTGCAGCGCGAGTACCGCGTGTCCATAGCCGGGCCGACCACGTTGTCGGCGATTTTGAATAGCCTGCAGATGGGGTTTCGCACGCTCGCAATCGAACAACGCTCGAGCGAGGTTTGGGAGCTGCTGTCGGCGGTGAAGACCGAGTTCGGGCGCTTTGGCGACGTTCTCGCCAGGACCAAAGCCCAACTGCAGACCGTGACCAATTCCATAGGTCAGGCCGAGACGCGCACTCGCCAGATGACGAGGAAGCTCAAGGATGTCGAGGCACTGCCCGCGCCTCAGGTCGACCGACTTCTGGGCAAGGCGGACGACGAGCCCGGAGAGGACGACGGAGTCTGATCTACGTCCCTGACGTCGCCGGCTTGGACCTATGAAGCAAGACGCTTACGTAAAAGCTTTGCAGTGGCTGCAAACCAACCCCAGCTTGGATGAACTCTGCGCGAGATATCCGGCAGACTGGGCGGCGGTGCAGCAGGAGATTTCCGCCATTGTAGAGCGCGGCGCCGCAGAAGAATTGAAGGCGTATTTGGAGCGCCTGTCCGCACAGGCCGTATTGTCGCAATCGGCTTCCCGAAACACGCCGATGAATCGGGAGGCCGCCTTGTCCCGGTTCGTGCGCAGCCGCATGGCGCACGAGTCGGTGAAGAAGCTCAGCTTTTCCGTGCTGGCGGCAGATGCCGGAGCGACCAAAGGCAAGCTGCGTTTCAATCTGCTCAACGGCTATGTGGCGCAGAAGCTGCTGTTTTCCAGGGCTCTGGAGCGCAAGCCGGTATCGCTATTCTGGTTCCGTCTGTTCTGGCCACTGGTCTGGCAGAGGCAACGGCTCATGCCCTTGGTTCAGCCCCGGGGGATTTATTGTTTCTATTCACGCGCGCTGGTAAAGGCGCTCGCGGGGATGATTGCATCCAGAACTTGCCTGGAAATCGCCGCGGGCGATGGAACCTTGTCGCGGTTCCTGACAGATGAGGGTGTGCGTGTGACCGCGACGGACAACCATGACTGGAACAGTGCCGTGCAGTACCCTGCATGGTTGATCAAGCTCGATGCGCGCGAGGCCCTGACCCGCTATGCACCGGAGGTGGTCATCTGCTCGTGGCCGCCGTCGCAGAACGATTTCGAACGTCACGTGTTCGATACGACTAGCGTGCAGCTCTATATCGTCATCGGCAGCCGTCACCGGTTTGCGTCCGGCAACTGGAAAGACTACGAGCAGCAGTCCGCCTTCGATTTTGAAGAAGACAAGAGACTGGCCGCGCTGGTGTTGCCCCCCGAATTGGGCGCCGCCGTCTATGTATTCCGGCGAAGGCGGCATGTGTATATCGGCTAAAACCAGCAGCCTTTAACAATTGCGCACAGACCGATCAATTTCCAGTCGGCTTCAACCGGTCCAGTCGCAGGCGCTGGCGTACGTCAAACAGGCGCCGCGCCGCGATGGTCACCGCCACCATGGTGCCGAATCCAGTCCCGCCGGCGATCAGGAACATCACGAGTATCTGATACTTCACGGCTTCCACGGGCGGCGAACCTGCCAGGATCTGGCCGGTCATCATCCCGGGGAGGCTGACGATTCCGGCCGCCGCCATGGAATTGATGATCGGGATCATGCCGACGCGAATGGCTTCGCGACGGCTGTCGGATATCGCGCGGCTCCAGCTTTGTCCTAGCGCCAGCCGTGTCTCGATCACCTGACGTTTCTGCGTCGCCTCCTGGGTCAGGCGGTCCAGCCCCAGGGAAATGCCGTTCATCGTATTGCCCAGGACCATGCCCAGCAGCGGGATGGCGTACTGCGGCGCGTACCAGGGCGTGGTGCCGACTACCAGCACCAGCGCCAGTACAGTGACCGCGAAGGAGGAGACGAACATCGACAGGGTGCCGACACCCAGGCCCCACCAGCCGGCCAGCCGGTGTTTCTGCCGCACCATCACTTCGCGCCCGGCAACCGCAAGCATCACGATCGACATCAGCGCCACCCAGACCACATGGGCGTTGTCGAACAGAACCTTGAGCACCAAACCGATCAGCAGCAGCTGGACGGTGCTGCGCGCCGCGGAAACCAGCAGCTGTCGTTCGACGCCGAGCTGCATGCGGACAGACAATCCGGCCAATGCGAAGATCAAGAGCGCGGCAACGGCGAGATCGAACGGGGAAAGCGCGATCGCGTTCATGATCGTCCCATCTGCTGTTCCAGTTTCCCGTCGCGCAGGACAAAGCTGCGCTGAGCCACCCGCTCGATTTGACGCTCATCGTGGCTCACCCAAAGCAGGGCCGCCTGTCGCTGTTGTCGGTACTCGTCGAGCAAAGCCTCGACCCGCCGGGTGCTGCCTTCGTCGAGATTGCCGGTCGGTTCGTCCAGCAACAGCGCTGAGGGAGACTGCGCCAGGGTGCGCAACAGCGACAGCCGTTGTTTCTCGCCGGTCGAGCAGCGTGCCATTTCCCAATCCATGGCCTTGCCAGGCAAGCCCAGCTGTTCCAGCCGGCCCTCTTGGCCTGCGTTGTCGAAGTGGTCGCGGACGCATTCGGACCACCACTGGCTCTCGGCCATGACCAATGCAACCGCACTGCGCCATTGCGGGGCAGGGATGCCGGAACAGGCAAGATCGTCGAGGTAGATCTCGCCCTGATGCGGATCGATATCGGCGAGCGCGCGCAGCAATAGCGATTTGCCGCTGCCGGACGCCCCGCTGATGCAAACGCATTCGCCGGCGCCTATCGAAAGTTCGATCGGACCGACGTGACGGGTGACAAGCTGGCAAATGCGAAGGCTGGGCAAGGCTGGGTTTATTTTTCGGCTGGCACAAGCCTATTGTAAGTGTAAGCACAGGCCAGCTGCCAGCCGACCGGCGTGGCAGCGGAACGTCAACAGGCAAGAATGGCCCAGCCATGCGGCGGCAGTTCGACCATGGCATCGGGCTTGCCCGGGCGGGTCAACCTGGCCTCATTGGCCAGGACCTCCCTGGCGCGCGGGGCGGACATCGTTACGGCGCGATCGCCGAGGTTGAGCGCGACCAGGAGGCAGTGGTCACCGGCCTGGGCGGCGTAGATGAAATGGTCGTTCTGGAGGACGATCGCCTTGGTGCGCGCTTCGTGCAGCCAGGCGTTGCGCAGGCGCATGCCGATCAACTGTTGATGCAGCCGGTAGGTCGGCCAGCCTTGAGGCGCGAGCCCTTCGGGCGTGGGCGGAAACATCGGGCGTATTGCGTCGTCGCCGCCGGCCTTGTGTTCCTTTATGCCGCAGAACGCCTGCTCGTCGCCGGCGTAGATGGAAGGCGTGCCGCCGCAGGTCAGCAATATCGCGAGTGCATGCGGCAGGTGGCGTTGATCGGCTATACGGCTGGCCAGTCTGGTGACATCGTGGTTGCCGATGAAGGTGAGCGGAACGAAGCTGTCCAGAAATCCATTGTGGCGGTCCAGCGCCCAGGCGAGTTCGAAGAAATTGCGCTCCTGCAGGGAACTCCAGATCGCCTTGTGCAATTCATATTGCGTCACCGCATCGAAGCTGCTTTCGTTCACGATTGCGGCGTAGTCGCCGTGTATCACTTCGCCAAAAATGTAAGCCTTCGCATGCCGCGCCCGGACTTGCGGCAGGACCTTGGCCCAGAACCTCGCGGGGACGGCATAAGCAGCATCGAGTCGCCAACCGTCGATGCCGCGATCCAGCCAGTGGTTCATCACCCTTGCGACGTAGTCGGCGACAGCCGGTTCGTCGTGGTTCAGGGCAACGAGTTCGCGATGCCCCTCGAAGCAGGCGTAATCCGGTTCGGCCCCGGAGCGGTACGGCTCTTTCCAGGAGAGTCGGAACCATGAAGCAGCCGGTGCGGACGGCCCTAGAGCCAACACCTGCGAAAAAGCGGGGAAAGCCCTGCCAACGTGGTTGAACACGCCGTCGAGCAAGATCTTGAGCCCGCGCTTGTGCGCTGCCTGGAGCAATTCATCGAAATCGCTTTCGTCACCCAGGCGCGGATCGATGCGGAAATAGTCGATGGTGTCATAGCCATGCGTTGACGCAGCAAACACGGGCCCGAGCAAGAGCGCCGATGCACCCAGCTCGGCGGCGTAATCGAGCCAGGCCTGCAGGTGAGCTAGCCGATGCGCGACCGCCGGGCTGCTGCCGGCTTGTGCTTCGGCGCCGACAAAGCCGAGCGGATAGATCTGCCACAAGATCGCATGCCGGACCCAGTTTTGCATGGCGTCAGCCGGGTTCATGGTCGGACAAGTGCGTTGCCCCAGCAAACCTGGCCAGCTTGAACATCGCGCCGGATGCGTTGAGCAGTGCGTCACGCTCGGCTTGTGACAGCGCAGCGTTCATCGCCGCTTCGAGCCAGATGCGGCGGGCGCGGATGTCGTCGGCGAGCACGCGCCTGCCGCGTGCGGTCAGCGCGATCGAAATTTCGCGCCGATCGATTTTGCTTCGCGTCCGTGCGATCCAGCCTTCGGCCTCAAGTTCGCCGAGGAGCCGGGTCAGGGACTGGGGTTGCAGCCTTTCTTCGGCGGCAAGCTGCCGCCCCGGCAAGGGACCAAACCGGTGCAGCGTACTCAGGATGCTGAGCGCCGCAAGCTTCACTGATCCGGGTGGCCGTTCCGCGCGCAGGCGTCGTACCAGCGCCAGCACGCTGCGTACGATCAAAGTTGATTGCTCGGCTTCCATGGTAGCCATATCATACGCTTTGCGTACTAAGTTGTCTTGCTCGGATGTATCGAGCGAGTCGGGGGCAGGCGGTGAACGCGAGAACGCATCTGGCCGAAGCGTTTCGTTGGTCGACGCAGGCGGAGGTGGGACTGGTCGAAGTCCTTGCTACGGAACTGGGCATGTACGCGCGGCTGACGCGAAAACCGCATAAGGCGTATATAATTTCGAACTAATGCATGGAGGCCGGTCATGAGCGATGAACAGAGGCAGAAACTCGGAGAGCAAGCCTACGAGAAGGCGATGAGGTATGAACTGGACTACGG
This sequence comes from Burkholderiales bacterium, assembly GCA_014860395.1. Classification (GTDB taxonomy): domain Bacteria; phylum Pseudomonadota; class Gammaproteobacteria; order Burkholderiales; family SG8-39; genus 2-12-FULL-64-23. Next base: position 13,488 of record JACZJU010000182.1, read on the forward strand.
CTGCTGCCCGCAGTGCGTTCTTGCCACGGTTCAGGAAACGGTAGGCATCGTCGACGACCAGACTGTCAAGGCGAGCCACGGACTTTCCGGCGGCGGCGGCCTCGTCGGAGAAGGCGTGTGCGGTGCGCTGAGCGGCGGCCTGCTGGCCTTGGGCGCGAAGTATGGTCGCGATCGCGACAAGCTCGACAAGGGCCGCTATATCAATAATTTCAAGAAAGCCAAGGAACTGACCGAACGCTTTCGCCAGGAATTCGGCGGCATCACCTGCAAGGAACTGCAACAGCAATTCACCGGGCGAACTTTCGATATGTGGGATGCCGGCGAATACAAGGCCTTCGACGTCGCACGCGGCAAGCAATGCGCCCATGCCACGGGAACGGTG
>JACZJU010000183.1 GCA_014860395.1 Burkholderiales bacterium
CCGAAGAATCCTTCTTAGATCCAATCTCCAGCCAGTCGACCCTATGGGAACTAATGCAAGACCCGGGCCGCCTCGCGGCGCTCAGCGCCGATGCGCGCCTGCGCCTGGACCGCATCCGGCCGGTGTTCGCAGCCGCGCTCGCCGATCGCCAGCGTTCTTCCCTCAGGGATGCGGTCGAAGGCACCTGGCTCGCGCTTGGCGGCCCCGCTTGCGCCGCCGGCGCGACCGAGCTGGAAGACGCCGAAGCCTATCTCGACCATCTCGAATCGAAGGAGGACGCTGGCGCTATCGCCGACTTCGAGGCGTTCGAGCAGAGCCTGGATAAACTGTACGCGCTGCCGGATCTGGCCGCCGGCGATGCCGCCGTGCAGATCATGACCATCCACAAGGCCAAGGGCCTGGAGTTCGATCATGTCATCGTGCCCGGCCTGGACAAGGTACCGCCCGCCGAAGGCAAGAGACTTTTGCTGTGGATGGAACGCCCGGCAGGTTCGGACTCATCTGATCCGCGCAGGCAGGAATCCGCCACCAATCTGCTCTTCGCCCCGATCGAAGAAACCGGAGCCGAGCACGATTCCATCTACGCCTGGATCAAGAATCTCGCCGCCGAAAAGGCGGCGTTCGAGGACGGCCGCCTGCTCTATGTTGCGGCCACGCGTGCGAAACAGCGCCTGCATCTGCTGGGCGAGGCGCGGCTGGAACTGAAGGACGAAGCGCAGACTGCGCGCAGGCCCGACTCGCGCTGCCTGCTGGCCAAGCTCTGGCCGGTGGTGTCGGGCGAGTTCCAGCGCGCGGCGGCGGCCGCTGTTCCGGCGGAGCCCGCGGACGCGCCCGGCGACGCGGTCCCGGATCAGTCGTTGCGCCGTCTCGCGTCCGCCTGGATATTGCCCGACGCGCCTCCCGCGCTCGCGTGGTCCGCGGCAGGCGAAACTGCGCATGCGCAGGACGACATCGAGTACTCCTGGGCGGGCGAGACTGCGCGCCACGTCGGCAGCGTGGTGCATCGCTGGCTGCAGACTATCGCCGAGGATGAACTGCGCGGCTGGAACGCGGCGCGCATCGACGCCATGAGCGGCATCTTTCGCAAGGAACTCGCCGCGCGCGGCGTCGAAGCGGCGCAGCTTGCCGCCGCCGGCGCGCGCGTTGCTGCGGCACTTGCCAACGCGCTCGCGGATCCGCGCGGTCGCTGGCTGCTCGGGCCGCAGCAGGGCGCGCGCAACGAATACCGCCTCACCGCCGTCATCGACGGCGAGCGGCGCAACCTCGTCATCGACCGCACGTATATCGACAAGGACGGCAAGCGCTGGATCGTCGACTACAAGACCAGCGGCCACGAAGGCGCGGACGTGGAACGGTTTCTCGACCGGGAGCAGGAGCGCTACCGGGCGCAGCTCGCGCGCTATGCCGTTGCGCTCGCGCAAGGCGAAGCGGCCATGCTCGGGCTTTACTTCCCGCTACTGGCGGGCTGGCGAGAGTGGGACGTATAGCGCAGCCGACGCCGCGCGGCAGTCTATCGTCGAGGCCTCAACTCGTCAGAGGTTCAAGGTCCTTTTCACCAATCCCTTCTCATGCTCGAAATCGACGGTCCGTTGGATGGCGATCCTTTGGGTCGCGGGCGGGCCGGCCCCGTGCCAGGTGCCCACCCCGTGCTGGCCCGCGGTCCAATGCTGCAGGAGTTTGTGCACCTTCAGGATATTGGCCGTCGGCTCATCCGAGCCGAAGCTGTAGAATTCCTCGACGAAATCCTTGATTTCCGGGTTTTTCAATTCTTTCAAAGAGGGCATGGTGACCGTCAGGCCGCCGCCGATGTCGCCGGCCAGCGCCATGACCCGCCAAAAGGCCTCGCAGATGTTGAGCTTGGCGACATTCCCCATGAGTTCGTCCGGGAGGAAGACCCCGGATCCCGGCGGCTCTTCCTTGCCTTGGCGGGCGGCCGCCTGCCCGCAGGCCCGGCCGGTCTCGCGTAGCACCACCATTTCGGTAATCTGCTCGTTGATGTGCGCGACTTTTTCCAGCCCCTTGTATTCCTGAATCAGTTTGGAGGCGCCGATGATCTGGTTCATGAAGCCCACCTTGCAGGTCCCGCCGCAGGTCATGCGATGCGTCCGGGCAAAGCGGGCGACGATGCGACCGGAATACTTGAACTCTCCGCAATGGAAGACCCGCTCCCAAGGCACGAAGACGTTGTCGAAGATCACCATCGCGGTTTCGCGCTGCCCGAAGACCGGATTGCCCAACTCCTCCAGGTCGTCGGCCTGGTCCCGCTCCGCCGAATAAGGCGAATACTGGCAGACATAGGTGATTCCCGGTGCATCGGTGGGCGTGGCAAAGGCCACCGCATAGTCGGCCTCGCTTTCGGAGTGGGCACCCTGCGGCAGGACCATCAACTCGTGGGAGGCATAGGCGCCGCTGATGTTGATCTTGGCACCCCGCACTACGATGCCTTTGTCGTTCTTTTCGACAACCTTGAGGGCGAGATAGGGGTCGGGCCAATTCTCGATCTTTTTGCTGCGGCTTCCCCGGGGCTCGGTCATGGCGCCGGCAACGGACAGGTCTTTTTTCTGTACGTTCTTGAGGAATTCCTGGAAGCGCGACCAATATTCAGTGCCCAGATCCCGATCCATCTCCCAGGTCGTGGCGGCCAGGGCATGAAAGGCATCGTAGCCCACGCAGCGGTAAATGCAGGTCCCCAACATCTCGGCGGTAAAGGTCCCGGCTTCCGCCTTTCTCACCAAATCCTCCGTGGTGCCGCTGACGTAGGTGTAACGATTGACCACCTCATCGACCAGCGGCGAAAAGCAGGTCATGATGTCGCGATACTTCGGGTCCAGTGCCCAGGCATAACTGGCCTTGTTGGCCTCCACTACGGTGCGCGTGTTCCTGTTGGTTAGGACGTCCGGCACAAGCTTGCCGTTCATAAATACCCTGGGTTTGAGTTCCTTCAGACTGGCTTCGAATTGCTCCGGGGTCATCAAGGCCATTACGCTTACCTCCTCATTTATGTCTAGATCGCGGTTTGACGGGTCATCGTCAAAATTAGGTGCAAGGTCTTTACCCGCAGGCTTCTTTCGCCGGCGAGCGACAGGAACACCGGTCCTGTCGCGCAACCCTGTGCAGCGCACGCCCCCATTTCGAGCATATGAGCGTAGGCCGATATACGCATTGTTGCACCATCTCCAAGCGTGGGAGTTTGATGAGCATCAATAACCCAGGTGAAAGTTGACGGATGGAAGTCAGGGCGGGATTGCAGGAAACTGTATGCTTGCATGGGGTGGTTAAGAGGCATTTGCCAACGTTGCGATCCGGCGATAGGCGGACACCCGCACAGTCGGTTGGGATCGTTGTAAGCTCACGCATTCTGAATCGACGTGAGGAATGCAGTGGGCAAGGTTTTCACACACGACCAGCAGGTGCGCTTCTCGCACTGCGATCCGGCGGGCATCGTCTACTTCCCCGAGTTCTTCGACATGTCGCACGCGGCGCTGGAGGACTGGTTCACCCACGGTTTGGGCCACGCGCACGCGGAGATGATCACCGAGCGACGCGTCGGCACGCCGACGGTGAGCATCCACTGCGACTTCCACAAGCCGTTCCGCATCGGCGACGTGCTGCACTTCGAGATCCGCGTGCTCAGGATGGGGCACGCGTCGCTGACGCTGCATTACAGCGGCAAGAAGAACGGCGTCGAGCACCTGGCGATCACGCAGACGGTGTGCTTCCTCAATCTGGACACGGGGCACGCGATCCCGATTCCCGAGGATTTCCGCAAAAGCATCGCCGAGTACCTGGTCGAGGCGCCGGCCGGCGCGTAAGGCATCAACAAGGAAAGCCGCAATGCCCGCCAAGCCACGAACCTACGTCTACGTCTCCAACGCCGCCGACGGCGACATCGGCAGCTACCGCATGCAGGCTGACGGTACGCTGCAGCCCGGTGCGCGCTTCGCTGCCGGCGCCGCTGTTGGCCCGCTCGCCGTCAGCCCGGACCGGCGTTTTCTCTATGCCGCGGTGCGCTCGCAGCCGTTCGCGGTGCACGACTATGCGATCGACGCTGCCAGCGGCGCGCTGCACGCACTTTCCCCGTCGCCGCTGGCGGCGAGCTGCCCTTACATATCGCTGGACCGGACAGGGCGCTATCTGTTCGGCGCCTCCTACCATTCGCACCTCGTCAGCGTGAACGCGGTCGGCGTCGACGGGCGCGTTGCCGATCGCCCGCTGCAAATCATCCCGGTAGGCCGCAACGCGCACTCGATCCGCGTCGATTCGAGCAACCGCTACGTCTACGTCCCCACGCTGGGCAGCGACCAGATCTTCCAGTTCGCCTTCGACGCGAATTCCGGTCGGCTTACTTCGAACACGCCCGCGGTGGCGCAGATGCAGCCCGGGACCGGACCACGCCATTTCGTCACCTCGGCCGACAATCGGTACATGTACGTGTTGAGCGAGCTGCTCGGCACGGTCACCACGTTCGCGCTGGACGCCGCGACCGGGCTGCTAACTGAAATCGGCTCGGCCTCGGGTTTGCCGCCCGACAGCAAGCTGGTGCCTGGCGCCCCGCGCCTGGCCCCAAGCCCGGCGGACACCGCGCCGCCGCGCAACCGGGACCACGACATCTGGGCTGCGGATATTCATCTGCGGCCGGACGGCCGGTTCCTCTACATTTCGGAGCGCACCAGCAGCACCCTCGGGGCTTTCAGGGTAAATGGCGAGAATGGTTCGCTGAACTATCTCGGCAGCACGCCTACCGAGCGCCAGCCGCGCGGCTTCGCCATTGCGCCGAACGGCCGCTTCCTGGTCGCGTGCGGGGAGCAGTCGAACACGACTTCGGTTTACGCGATCGATGAGGCGAGCGGTGCACTGTCGCAGCTGCAGAGGTATCCCGGCGGCAAAGGCGCCAATTGGGTCGAGATCGTCAGCTTTGAAGGCTAGCGCTATTCAGTGATAGATATTTCAGTCGCGCGTTGCGGCGCAACGGCTCAGCGCTGACGATTTACACGGTAGGCGATGCGCTAGAAGTCTCAGTACGACCCGTTGCCGTCACTGGCGAATATTGGGAGCGGCCATTCTCCGCGAACGCTCAAGACCGAGAAGCAGCCGTTGGCAATGAGCAAACCAAATTGTTCGCCTGGAATGGCCTAGCTTCACCGCACGCCACAAAATCCTCGGGCGTGCGCCAATTCAGAAAATCAGCTGTGCGCCCGTGGTCAGGGAAAGAGTGCCTTCAGTTTCGCCGTCATGGCTGAACTCAATTGCTTTATCAATTCCGCATTGTAGGAACCCGTCGGATCCATCGGCGCGATGCTCGGATCGGACACGGGATCGTTCTGGGCATCCACAACCGGCTTTTGAGTAATGAGGTCAATCAGTTCGCTGGGAGTCTGATAAATGTGTTGGTCATTAGCGATCTGCGTTGCTGCAACGGCGTACTTGCGCGAAGTGGCGGCGGGGGTTCCGATTTGCACTGCGGGATCGACGTTGGTCGCGACGATTGAAATCGTGTAGTCGCTATTGACGTAAATTTCAAAAGTACGGAATTGCTGCGGATAATCCCGTAAGGACGAGGTTTCCACTTGCCAGAAGCCCTTTTCCGGGGCGTCGATCGGATCAGGTGAGACAAATGCCTTGACGGCATTGACGTGGCGGTGGCCAGCAATCCACATAAGCACATTCGTATTTGTTTGCAGCTCAACAATCAGCTCCTGGAGGGTGACGGCATTTGCCTGGTTATCCCACCATTCCATGTAACTGCCTTCAGGCGCGACAGCAATCGGTATATGGGCCGAAATGATCATGAGTTGATCAGCCGCCTTGCCCTCGGCCAATTGTTGTTTGAGCCAGTCCCAGCGGGCCTGGTCGAGGAAGCCATGACCGTGAATGGTTGTGTCGGCGCCGTCGGTTTCCGTCTGGGTCACATCAAGGACGATCACCTTGAGCGGTACGTTTGATTTGGGCACAAAGCTGTAGCAGGCAAAGTCTTCCCCGTATTCTTGATCAATAAGATTGAAGCCGTGCCCCACGGGGCTGGATGTGGTGTTGAAAAATTCGTTTACCCACTCCGCTTTCGTAAGCGAACGCCGATCCGGATCGGGCACCACTGTGGGCGGTGTGCTGAAATTAGCTACCGGCCCGGCGCCCACAATGTCTCCATAGGGTGTCGAGCCATCGATTACGCCCATGTAGTAATCGGTCTTGGTGAGGTTGCTTGGGTTAATCAGTACATCCCCGGTGGCGAAGATCGTGTCGCCTGTGTAGCTCTGCGCAAGATCGGTGCGCGCTCCGTGATAAACGGAGAACGAGCCAATGCAGAAGTGGTCATGGTTGCCCAGGGTCTGATAAAACGGGATGGACTTGTCCAGGCCGACTGCTTGGAAGGGCTTCTGGTAATCAATATTGTCGGTCCCGACATGAGCGCCGGAGCTGGGATCAATCACTTTGCCATCAATGACATCGATATACCAGCGTAACTCGTTGTACTGGGTGCTATTGCAGGCATCACCGAGCGAGATGCCGAAATCAATCGGGTCTTCTTTGTGCAGTGCGTTCACCGTCTGGATCGCGGCATCGAGAACCTGCGTGGTGTATAGCATGACTGGCGAATAAACCGAAGTCATCCATGACCATGGCTGGGTTGATCCCAATGCTTGCGCAACCGGCGAACCGGCCGGATAAGTCAGCTGCTGCAAGTAGATCAGTTGGCATGGGGATTCCTTGTCAGTAATATGGATGTCGGTTATCGCAAAAAATTTAAGCAGCTTGGTTTTCTTGATTACGCCCGTGTGGCTGTAGCTTATTGACGTAATGTCGGTCCGGGTGACCACGTTGAGCGGACTCCCCTGTATCCAGTTGCCGTAGCCGTATCGATTGAAATCGGCGACATCCTTCATTTGAATCTTCACCGCTGGGATGGCACCAGGCACGACCGTGCCCTGGGCGGTGGTGATGACGTTGCCCAAGTCAATTGGATAGCTTTGGGGGAGGGGCACACTGCCGCTATCCCTGCCACCACCGCATCCCGGCAAGCCATAAATGCTTGCGATCGGAATGGTAAGAACCGAACTTTTTAAGAAATTCCGGCGGTCCATGAGTAACGACTCCTTGCGGTGAGTGGGAAGGAAGGGGGTGTGTTGTGGAGAGAAAAGTCCTGCTCGCCCAGTCCACGCCTGGTCTGTCAAGCAAACAGGAAAGTTGGCACCGCTTTCGAGACAATGGTCTGACCTGCACTCTGTCGAAGCGGTCCGAATTGTCTACGCAACAATTCAGGTTAGCGTCATCGCGTCCAATTCGAGTCTCTAATCAGCAGGAAGAATCCCTCTCTTCTCGGCGTTTCAAATAGGTATGCGAAAGAATCGATAGGCGGAGGTGGTTCCAGGGGCCCGCCCGCTGGCCTCGGCGCTTTGCTTCGAGCCGGAACTGGTCCTACGCCCAACTCAGTTCTACGGGTATCGTAGGTACACACTCGCTGCGCAGCCAACCCTCAATCCAAAAGGTTGAGGGTTGGCTATTCAGTGGCCGCTACCGGGTGGCCGTACAGGACCAACGACAGCTTTGGAGAACAATTGCCAGCGGCAGGTACCGGCCGTACTGAGACTATTGGCTCCGCGTATTCAAAATAGGCTAAATCGCTATTGCATCGCATAACATAGTTCAGTAACGGACTTTAGAGGCTCGTTTTGAACAGGTGGCAGGTTCCGGGGTCTCCTATCCCGCTACTGAATCAGCAACGCTCGTCCGGCGGCGGCGCTCACTTTCAATCGGATTTCAGGTTCAGCCGCCCCCTGTCTCATGCGCCCTGGGCATTTCGCGCCGGCACTTTGCTCATCGCGCGTTCGCTGATCGCGGTGATGGACAGCGACGGGTTGACGCCCGGATTGGCCGAAATCATCGAGCCGTCGCAGACGTACAGGTTGCGGTAGCCGAATACGCGATTGTCGCTGTCGATCACGCCCTCGGCGGCGTCGCGCCCCATGCAGGCGCCGCCGAGGATGTGCGCAGTCGACGCAACGCCAAGCAGGGTGTCGCTGACCAGGGCCACCGGTTTGCCGCCGACGATGGCGGCGTAGCGCTCGGACAGGTCGGTGGCCTCTGGCATGAAGGAAGTCGGCGCTGGGCCGACGTCGAGCCGTGTCGACAGGCGGAAGCGGCCGCGCACCAGGCGTAGCGTGCTGTCTATGGTCTGCATGAACAGCAGCACCTGGGTGCGCTTGGCCCAGTCGTCGACGAACAGCACCTTGAGGTTCATCACCGGGTGCGCGAGCCAGTCGCCGATGAGCTTGAGCGCGCGCACGAAACCGTTCGGGTGATACACGCGCGGTCCCATCCCTAAGCGCCAGAAGCCCGAACCGGCGGCGTAGCGCACCGGTTCGAGATGGGAATGCTCGTCGGTATGCAGGATGGAGCCGATGGCGACGCCGTCGGAGAACACCGACTTGCCGTCGGGCACGGTTACCGGGATCAGCGCTTCCGAGTTGGTGCGCACGCCGTAGCCCAGCCGGTCCGACAGCCGCGGCAGCGAGCTCTCCTTGAGCTTGAGCATGAGCTCCACCGTGCCGAGTACGCCGCCGGCGAACACTGCGCCGCGGCAGCGGATCGTGCCGCCCGCGCCCTTGCGCGTGGCGCTTGGCTGCCAATCCACTGCATAGCCGTCGGCGCCGTCGGCCGCGCCCAGCGGGCGCACGTCGGTGACCAGGGACTCGGGCTGGATTACCGCACCCAACTTCTCCGCCAGGTAGAGGTAATTCTTGTCCAGCGAATTCTTGGCGTTGTGGCGGCAGCCGGTCATGCAGCCGCCGCAGAAGATGCAGCCGGCGCGATCCGGTCCCTTGCCGCCGAAAAACGGGTCGGGCACGGTCTTGGCCGGTTCGCCGAAGTACACCGACACCTCAGTGGCTTCGAAATGCGCTTCCATGCCGATTTGCTTTCCCAGTTCGCGCAGGGCGAGGTCGCCGGTTTCCAGGCGCGGATTGGTGGCAGCCCCGAGCATGCGCAGCGCCGTCTGGTAGTGGACGCGCAACTCCGTTTCCCAGTCCGTCAGATGGGCCCAGGAGGGCGATGCGAAGAAGGCTTTTTTCGGTACCGGCAGCGTGTTGGCGTAGACCAGCGAACCGCCGCCCACGCCCACGCCGGAGAGCACTCCGACGTGGCGGAAGAACGTCATCTTGAACAGCCCATAGCAGCGCAGGGAGGGCAGCCACAGCCAGCGCTTGACGTCCCAGTTGGATTTCGGGAAGTCCGCGGCGGCAAGGCGCATGCCTTTCTCCAGCACGAGCACCTTGTAGCCCTTTTCGCTCAGACGCAGGGCGGAGACGGAGCCGCCGAAGCCCGAACCGATGACGACGTAGTCGCAGTCGAAGGAAGTGCCGCTGTCGTTGCCCGGGGTTTCCATGAGGTTTCTTCGCGAGCCTGGATCGCGGCATTACAACAGAATAAGCCGGGGCATGTCCATCCGCCGCGCGCGAGTAGAATGGGCTATTGATTTGCAATCTGGAGGCAATCGTGAACAAGCAGCCGACGCAATCCCTCATCAACCACCAGCTTGCCGGTGTCGACGTCGCTTCGGTGAGCAAGTCCATAATCAACCGCCTGGTGTTTTCCGTAGGTAAGGACGACATCACGGCGACCGCGCGCGATTGGTTTCATGCCACGGCGTTCATGACGCGCGACCGCCTGATCGAGCGCTGGATGGAAACCATGCGCAGCTATTACGTCGCGGACGCGAAGCGGGTGTATTACCTGTCGATGGAATTCCTCATGGGGCGCACGCTGATGAACAGCCTGCTCAACCTGTCGTTCGAAAAGGCGTGCAGCGAGGCTTTGCAGCAGCAAGGCGTCGATCTGCGCCAGGTCAGCGAAATGGAGCCCGATGCGGCCCTGGGCAACGGCGGATTAGGAAGGCTCGCGGCCTGCTTTCTGGATTCGATGGCGACGCTGAATCTGCCCGGCTATGGCTATGGCATACGCTATGAGTACGGCATGTTCGCGCAGCGCATCGAGGGAGGGCGGCAGGTGGAGCACCCTGACAACTGGCTGCGCTATGGCAATCCCTGGGAATTTCCGCGCCCGGAAGTGCTCTACCAGGTCAAGTTCGGTGGCCGCGTGGTGGAGTTTTCCGACGAGCACGGCGTGCCGCGCCACCATTGGGTGGACACCGAAGACGTGATGGCCATGGCGTACGACAGCCCCATTCCCGGTTTTGCCACCCCGACGGTGAACAACATGCGCTTGTGGGCGGCCAAGGCGTCGCGCGACTTCGATCTGAAATATTTCAACGAAGGCAATTACATCAAGGCGGTGGAGGACAAGAACGAATCCGAGAACCTGTCCAAGGTGCTTTATCCGCAGGACTCCACGGCCATGGGCCGCGAGCTGCGCCTCAGACAGCAGTATTTCTTCGTCTGCGCATCGCTGCAGGACATCCTTTACCGCTTCAGCAAATTTCACCATGACTTCGGCGAACTTCCTGACAAGGTCGCAATCCAGCTGAACGATACCCACCCTGCGATCGCTATCCCCGAACTGATGCGCGTCCTCGTGGACGTCAATCACCTGGGATGGGAAAAGGCCTGGGACATCACCACGCGCACGTTCTCCTACACCAACCACACGCTTATGTCGGAGGCGCTGGAAACCTGGCCGGTAGCGATGCTCGAGCAGCTCCTGCCGCGCCACCTGCAGATCATCTACGAAATCAACCACCGCTTCCTGATCGAGGTGATGCACAGTTTTCCCGGCGACAACGAAATGCGCCAGCGCATGTCGATCATCGGCGAAGAAGGCGGTAAGCGAGTGCGCATGGCGCACCTCGCCATCGTCGGCAGCCACAAGGTCAACGGCGTTGCGCGACTGCATACCGAGCTCATGAAGCAGACCATATTTGCCGATTTCGACCGCTTCTACCCGGGCAAGATCGTCAACATGACCAACGGCATCACCCCCCGCCGCTGGTTGAACCAGGCCAACCCGTCGCTCGCGGCATTGATCACTTCGCGCATCGGCGACGGCTGGATCAAGGATCTCGACCAGTTGCGGCGACTGATTCCGCTCGCCGAGGACGCGCAGTTCCGCCAGGAATTCGCCGCGGTAAAGCGCGCCAACAAGCAGGATCTGGCGGAGAAAGGCAAGCGCTACTTCGGATTGGACATCGATGCCGACTCGATGTTCGACGTGCAGATCAAGCGCATCCATGAATACAAGCGCCAACTGCTCAACGTGCTGCATGTCGTCACGCTGTACAAGCGCATTTGCGATGACCCGCAAAGCGACACGGTGCCGCGCACGGTGATCTTCGGCGGCAAGGCGGCGCCGGGCTACGCCATCGCCAAGCTGATCATAAGGCTGATCAACGACGTGGCCGATATCGTCAACAACGACATACGCATACACGGAAGGCTGAAGCTGGTGTTCGTGCCGAATTACGGCGTCTCCGTGGCCGAAAGCATCATACCTGCAGCGGACTTGTCGGAGCAGATATCCACCGCCGGCACCGAGGCCTCGGGCACCGGCAACATGAAGCTGGCGCTGAACGGCGCACTGACCATAGGGACGATGGACGGCGCCAATGTCGAAATCCTGCAGGAGGTGGGCGAGGAGAATATTTTCATTTTTGGCCTCACCACGGAGGAGGTCGCCAAGCTGCGCGCGGGCGGCTACAGGCCAGAGGACTACTATCATGCGAACCGCGAATTGCGCCAGGTGATAGACATGATCGCCGGCGGCTTTTTTTCGCCGGAGGAGCCCGCCAGGTACAAGCCCATCGTGGACAATCTGCTCGCGCGCGGCGACCACTATCTGCTGCTGGCCGACTATGCGGCCTACGTCGCCTGCCAGGCGAAGGTCGAAGCCGCGTATCGCGATCAAGACCAATGGCTGCGCAAAGTCATACTCAACGTAGCCAACATGGGGAAATTTTCCAGCGATCGCACCATCCGGGATTACGCTGAGCAGATCTGGAAGGCGAAACCCGTATCGCGCTGAGGCGCGGGTTCGCGTCTCTTGACAGGCTAGCCGCGCTCCCTCACCCTCACGCCCATGTTTCGCATAGGCAATGGAGCCGGCTTCTCCGGCGACCGCATCGATGCGCCCGGTCCGGTGGTCGATACGCTGATTGCGCGCGGCGGGCCGGCGGCGATTTTCTTCGAGGTGCTGGGCGAGCGCACCGTCGCGCTGGCGCAATTGGAGAAACGGCGCGATCCCGCGCGCGGGTTCGAACCCATGCTCGAGCGCCTGCTCGAGCCGATCCTCGAGAAGTGCGCACGCCACGGCATAAGCATAATCGGCAATTTCGGCGCGGCCAATCCAACGGGTGCGGCGCGCGCGATCAGCCGCCTGGCCGGGCGCCTCGGGCTGGAGTCTTTGCGCATAGGTGTGGTCGAGGGCGACGACATACGCGAGCAAGTCGACATCGCGAAGCTTGAAGTGTACGAGGCCGATGCGGCGCTGGATCAGGGCGGCAGCGAAATCGTTTCGGCCAACGCCTATCTGAACGCGCAACCCATCGTGGAAGCGCTGCGCGCCCGCGCGCAAATCGTGGTCACCGGGCGTTGCGGCGACCCGTCGCTCGCGCTCGCGCCGCTGATTCACCATTACGGATGGGCCGAGGATGACTGGGCGCATCTTGCACTGGGCTCGGCCGTGGGGCACCTGCTCGAATGCGGCTCGCAGGTCACCGGCGGCGTCTATTACGACCCCGGCTACAAGGACATTCCCGACCCGGCGAACATCGGCTTTCCTATCGCCGAAGTGGGTGCGGACGGGCGCATGGTCATCACCAAGGCCGAAGGCACTGGCGGCGTCGTCAACCTGCAGGTGGTGAAAGAGCAGCTGATCTACGAGGTGCACGATCCGGCGAACTACATCACGCCGGATGTCACGCTGGATTTTTCCGGCGTGAGCCTGCGCCAGGACGGTACGGACCGCGTGGAAGTGCTGGGCGTGCGCGGCAAGCCGGCGCCCGAACGCCTGAAGGCCACGGTCTGCTTCGAAGGCGGCTGGCTGGGCGAGGGCGAGATCTCGGTGGCCGGGCCTAACTGCCTGGCGCGCGCGAAAAGCATCGCCGAGGTGCTGCTCGAGCGCTTGCGCCGGCGCCAGCTCAAGGTGCAGGCGCGCGTCGATCTTATTGGGATTGCCAGCGTGCATGACGACGACAGCGGCACGCTGTGGCGTTCCTACGCGGGTCCGGAGCCGGCCGACATCCGCGTGCGCCTGGCGGTGGCGGGCGCGGCGCAGGACGAAGTCGACCAGGCCGCGCGCGAAGTGCTCGCGCTCTTGTGCTGCGGGCCGGCCGGGTCGGGCGGCGCGCGCTGGCGTACTACGCAGCGCATCCGCACGCAGTCGTATCTCGTCCCTCGCGCGAGCGTGCATCCGCGCGTCAGCGTGAAACCCGCCGGAGAATGGCGCTGATGGCGAACCCCGAAGAACTCGTCACCGTGCCGCTGCACGCGGTCGCGCACGGCCGCGCGGGCGACAAGGGCAACCGCCTCAACGTCAGCGTGATCGCCTACATACCAGAGGCCTATGCGCTGCTCGCCGCGCAAGTGACGCCCGAGCGCGTGCTCGCGCTGTTCGCGCATCGGCGCGCAGCCAAGGTGACGCGCTACGACCTGCCTCTATTGCACGCGTTCAACTTCGTCATCGACGACGTGCTCGAGGGCGGCGTCAACGGCAGCCTCAACCTCGACGGCCACGGCAAGACCAATTCGTTTCGCTTGCTCAGCCTGCCGGTCGAGGTGCCGCGCCAGATGGTGCGTTCGCCCGCGGGGAAGACCGCCAGCTGATCTGCCGTGATCGAATGCAGAGCCCGCGGGAAGTACTCACGCCGCGTGCCGCAACCGTCGCCGCGCGCAAGCGTTTATCTGCCGCGACTCACCATCCCCCTATGCGCGGCCAGCTTGCGCTGATCGCGTCGCCGTCGCCGCGCACGAGCTGATAGGCCTGGTGCTGCGCGCCGGTGGCGCAGGCGTGGTTCGGCAGGATCCGCAGCTGCGCGCCGAGCGGCAGCTCGGGCAGCGCCGCGCGCGTGCCCGGGCGCAAGGCGACGACGCCGTGCTCCTGGTTGGCATCGACCATGATCAGGTCCGGATAAGGCTTTCCGTACGTATCGCAGACCACCCCATAGCCCTGGTCGAGTTTCTGTTTCGCGGTGCCGCGGTCGCGTGACATCGCCATCCAGCCCGCATCGACGATGATCCAGCCTTTTTCGCGCTGGTGGCCGATGACGCTCGCGAGCACCGAGAGGGCGATGTCCTCGATCGTGCATACCTGTAATCCGGCCATCACCAGGTCGAAGAACATGAACACGCCGGCGCGCACCTCGGTCACGCCGGCGAGATTTTCAGCGTAGGTGGCGGTCGGCGTGGAGCCTACGCTTACCACCGGGCAGGGTAGCCCTGCGGCGCGCAGCGTGTTTGCCGCGGTCACCACAGCGTCGCGTTCCTGCAGCGCCATGGCCTTGATTGCCGCCACCGATTCGCAGTTGTAGGAACTGCCTGCATGCGTCATCACGCCGCGCAGTTCGCAGCCGCCATCTGCAAGTGTGCGGCCGACTTCGACGAGGTCCGGATCGCCCGGCACGATGCCGGAGCGGTGGCCGTCGCAATCGATTTCGATCAGCACCGGGATGCGGTCCGCGCTCGCGCGCGCGTGCGCGGCGACGGCGCGAGCCGCGTCGAGATTATCGAGAATCACGGCGAGTCGGGCGCCGCGCTTGCGCAAGTCGGCGATGTGACCGAACTTGTTCGGCGTCACGCCGACGGCGTAGAGTATGTCGCGCACGCCGTGGCCGAGGAAATACTCCGCCTCTTTCAGCGTCGAAACCGTAATCGGGTCGTCCAGCGCGCGCAGTACGCGGCGCGCCACGTCGATCGACTTGGCCGTCTTCAGGTGCGGGCGCAGGCTGACGCCTAGTGCGTCCAGGTGCGCGCGCATGCGCGCGACGTTGCGCTCGAGCCTGGATTCGTCCAGCACCAGACAGGGCGTTTCGAGTTGGCCGAGTTTCATCGTCTGCTGAGGGCGCGCAGCCTTGCCCGAGGGCGAATGTGGCAGGTATGCGTTGCCTGCGCCACGTTGCGGCGCGAATTCACGCGGCCATCATGCGCGCCAGCCGTGTCGCGATGATCGCCTCGGCCTCGGCGACGATGCGTGTCACCAGTTCGGCGCAGGTCGGAATGTCGTGGATCAGGCCCTGGATCATGCCCGCGGACCAGATGCCGACGTCGGGATCGCCTTCCTCGTAGACCGCGCGGCCGCGCTGTCCGGCAACGAGGTGCCGGATATCGTCGATGGTGGCGCCGCCTTTCTTCTCCACCGCCAGCACTTCCTGGCTCACTGCGTTCCTGGCGACACGTGCGGTGTTGTGCAGCGTGCGGAATATGAGGTCGGTGGAACGCTCGTCGTTGGCGACGATCTGCTCCTTGATCTTCTGGTGGATAGGGCTCTCGGCGGTGCACATGAAGCGTGTGCCCATGTTGATGCCCTCGGCGCCGAGCGCGAGCGCGGCGGCGAGCCCGCGGCCGTCGCCGAAGCCGCCGGATGCGATCATCGGGATCGTCACCTTGTCGGCTGCCGCCGGGATCAGGATCAGGCCGGGTATGTCGTCCTCACCCGGGTGCCCCGCGCACTCGAAGCCGTCGATCGAGATCGCATCGGCGCCGATTTTCTCGGCCTTGATCGCATGGCGCACTGCGGTGCACTTGTGGATAATCTTGATGCCGTGTTTCTTGAACTCGGCGATATGCTCCTGCGGGTTGTAGCCCGCGGTCTCGACGATCTTCACGCCCGAATCGATGATCGCCTGGCGGTATTCCGCATAGGGCGGGGGCTTGAGCGCGGGGAGTATGGTCAGGTTGACGCCGAACGGTTTGTCGGTCAGGTCGCGGCAGCGCGCAATCTCCTTGGTCAGCTCCTCAGGCGTTGGCTGGGTCAGCGCGGTGATGAAGCCGAGCGCACCTGCATTGGCCACGGCCGACACCAGCTGCGCCCGCCCCACCCACTGCATGCCGCCTTGCACGATGGGGTGCTGCACCCCGAACATCTGCGTGAACCTGGTCTGCAACATCCTATACTCCCTGTGTGATTGGATTTTCATCGATTCTACCAAGTTTGATGAGGAGGGCAGTGCGCGTTTCCTTGTCGAGCTGCACTCGGTTATGATTCCGCCACCGATTGCGCTGCAAGGCGGAGAAATGGCAATACGTCGCGATGGTTTTACCCTGATGGAGATGATGGTGGTCATCGCGATCATCGGCATCCTGGCTCTGATCGCGGCGCCGAGCTATCTCGACCAGATGATCAGAAGACAAATCATCGACGCCGTGCCCCTGGCCGATATCGCCAAGACTCCGGTTGCGACTGCGTGGGCCGTGGCGCATTCCTTTCCCCGCGACAATGCCGGCGCCGGATTGCCCGCCGCCGACAAGATCGTCAGCAATTTCATCAGCGCGGTATCGGTCGAGGAAGGCGCAATCCATATCACTTTCGGCAACAGCGCGAATTCCACCATCAAGGGCAAGATACTGAGCATTCGCCCGGCGGTGGTGGAGGATGCGCCGATAGTGCCGGTCGCCTGGGTTTGCGGCAATGCTGCCGGGCCGGGCAAGATGACGATCAAAGGCGAAAACAGGACAAATGTCCCCGCGGCCTATTTGCCGCTCAACTGCCGCGCGCGCGGCAAATAGCGGCAGGTTGATCTCGATGCCTGCGTCGCGTAGCCTAGGGGGACGTTCCAGGAACCCGCAACAGTGATCATCTTGTTGCAGGCTCTAAAGGCAAACCCAAAAAGGAGAAAAGCATGAACCTGGACCACAGGCATCCGCGTTACCGTTTGCTCTGCGCCGCCGCAGCGTCTGCGTTGGCCTTGTCGCTCACGGCGTGCGGGGACAAGCCTCCGGCCGAGACCGCCACTGCGAAAATCGAGAGCGCGGCCGAAGTGGTTGCGCGTCAGGCGCAGCAGGCACAACAGGAGGCGGCCGCGGCGCAGAAGCAACAGGCTGCGGAGGAACAGCAGAAGGCGGAGGCGGCGAATAAAGCCGCCGATCAAAAGAAGGCTGCAGATGCCGCGTTTGCGTCGAAAGTAAAGGCGGCGATCGTGGCGACGCCCGGCCTGAAGGACATGGCGATGGACGTGCGCTCGTCCGACGGCGAGGTGACCCTGTACGGGACCGCGGACAACAATGCGCAGCGCAGCAAGGCGGAAAAAGCCGCAGCCGGCGTGGAAGGCGTGAAATCGGTAAAGAACGAATTGAGGATAGTGCGCGGCTCGTAGCTGCGGTGTGCCATGAGCCATAAGACCATAGCCTTGCTGCATCCGGGCGAGATGGGCGCCGCCATCGGCGCCGGTCTGGTCGCGCGCGGGCATCGCGTGGTATGGGCC
>JACZJU010000184.1 GCA_014860395.1 Burkholderiales bacterium
ATCGTGTGGTCGCTGGCCGGCGTGGTGGCGCTGGTCGCGGGGGTGGTCTGGGGGGCCAAGCTCGGCGTGCAGTTTTCGATCTCGCAGGTGGCGCTGAAAGCGCTGCCGGTGGTAATCCTCGGCGGTTTCACCTCGATCCCGGGCGCGATCATCGGCGGCCTGATCATCGGCGTCGGCGAAAAGATGGCCGAGGTGTTCCTGGGGCCGGTGATGGTCAAGGCTTTCGATCTCGCCGGCGGCGGCATAGAAAACTGGTTCGCCTACGTGCTGGCGCTGCTGTTCCTGCTGGTCCTGCCGGAAGGGTTGTTCGGGGAGAAACACATTGATCGCGTCTAGCCAGCCGCTGCTACATCCACTGACCGGCTTCGGCACGGAATAAATTCGCCATGCTCTACAGAGAAAACGGACAGTTCAAGACCACTTACCGCCAGGATCAGCAGATGCTGCCGATCCTGCAGGACCGCATTTTCATGGCCCTGCTGCTCGCGTTCGTGTTCGTCGGCGCCCCTTTGGTTTTCAGCGACTATTTCTTTCTGTCGATCCTGATTCCGTTCCTGATCCTGTCGCTCGCGGCGCTGGGCCTGAACCTGCTGGTCGGCTACTGCGGCCAGATTTCGATCGGCCACGCCGCGTTCATGTCGGTCGGCGCGTATGCGGCCTACAACCTCGTGTTGCGAATTCCTCAGCTTAATTTCCTGGTGGTGCTGGTGCTGGCCGGCCTGATCGCGGCGCTGGTGGGCCTGCTGTTCGGCATTCCCAGCCTGCGCATCAGGGGTTTGTACCTCGCCGTGGCGACGCTGGCGGCGCAATTCTTCATGGACTGGACCTTCGCGCGGGTCAAGTGGTTCACCAACTACGCGCCGTCCGGATCGGTATCCACGGCCACGATTGACATCTTTGGCTGGCAGGTCAACTCGCCGGTGAGGAAATACCTGTTCCTGGCGGCGGTGGTCACGGTGTTTGCCGTGCTGGCGAAGAACCTGGTGCGCAGCCACATGGGCCGCGCCTGGATGGCGATGCGCGACATGGACGTCGCCGCCGAGGTGATCGGCATCCGCCCGGTGTACGCCAAGCTCACCGCCTTCGGCGTGAGTTCGTTCTATGTCGGTGTCGCCGGCGCGCTGTGGGGCTTCGTGCACCTGGGCTCGTGGGAGCCGCTCGCATTCAATATCACGCTGTCGCTGAACCTGCTGTTCATGATCATCATCGGCGGCATGGGCTCCATCCTCGGCAGCTTCTTCGGCGCGTTCTTCATCGTGGCGCTGCCGATCCTGCTGAACCGGGCGCCGGACTGGATAGGCATAGACTTGTCGACGGCAATGGTTTCGCATATGGAGTCGATGATTTTCGGCGCGCTGATCGTGTTCTTCCTGATCGTGGAGCCGCAGGGGCTGGCGCGGCTGTGGGCGATCGGCAAGGAGAAGCTGCGCTTGTGGCCGTTTCCGCATTAGGGGTGTTTTCAACAAGGGGGCGATGCCCCCTTGTAAATCCCCTAAGTCAGGAGAAGCTCCGATGGTGTCTCGGATCGTATCGGCGCTTCCGTGGTGTGATATGAGAGTTTTTGTGTGACCGCCGTGGGCGCCTTGTCCTCGGCTATTTCTAAAGAGGAGGTAACGGAGATGAAACTAGTAGAGAAAATGAGAGTTCTGGCGGTATCCGCCGGTGCCGTCGCCGCCGTCGTGGCGGTCACGGCCAGCGGTCCGGTCCAGGCGGCCGATAAAGAGCAGTTCTTCCCGGCGCTGGTGTATCGCACCGGAGCTTATGCACCCAACGGCGTGCCTTTCGCCAACGGCTATATTGACTACCTGAAGCTGGTCAATGCCCGCGACGGCGGCATCAACGGCGTCAAAATCACCTATGAGGAGTGCGAGACCGGCTACGCCACCGACCGCGGCGTGGAGTGCTACGAGCGCCTGAAGGGCAAGGGCCCGACCGGCGCCACGGTGTTCCAGCCGCTGTCGACCGGCATCACCTTCGCGTTGACCGACAAGGCGCCCAAGGACAAGATTCCCCTGGTCACCGCGGGCTACGGTCGCGCCGACTCGGTGGACGGCACGGTGTTCAAGTGGAACTTCCCGCTCGGCGGAACCTACTGGGACGCGGCCGACATCCTGATCCAGCACGTCGGCAAGCTCGAAGGCGGCCTGGACAAGCTCAAGGGCAAGAAGATCGCGCTGGTCTATCACGATTCGCCCTATGGCAAGGAGCCGATCCCGCTGCTGCAGGAGCGCTCCAAGATGCACGGCTTCGAACTGCTGCTGCTGCCGGTCACTCACCCGGGCGTGGAGCAGAAAGCCACCTGGCTGCAAATCCGCCAGCAGCGGCCCGATTACGTCTTCCTCTGGGGTTGGGGCGTGATGAACTCGACCTCGATCAAGGAAGCGGTCGCGACCGGCTATCCGCGCGACAAGATGTACGGCGTGTGGTGGTCGGGGGCAGAGCCTGATGTGATCCCGGCAGGCGACGGCGCCAAGGGCTATCACGCGCTGACCTTCCTCGCGCCCGCGGGCCAGGGGCAGGTACACAAGGACATGATCAAATATGTCTACGACAAGGGCCAGGGCACGGGCAAGAAAGAAGAGATCGGCGAGGTGCTCTACAACCGCGGCATGGTGTCGGCGATGATGGGCGTGGAAGGCGTGAAGCGCGCCCAGACCCGTTACGGCAAGAAGCCGCTCAAGGGCGAGCAGGTGCGTTGGGGCCTGGAAAACCTTGCGCTCGATGCCGCGGCAATCAAGAAGCTCGGCTTCGAAGGTTTCATGGATCCGATCCAGACCACCTGCGTCGACCACGAAGGCTCGCACAGCGCACACGTCGAGACCTGGGACGGCAAGAAATGGAGCGTCACTGCCGGCCCGTATGAGTCGGACCTGCAGATCATCAAGCCGATCATCCGCGCTTCGGCAGCGAAGTACGCGGCGGAGAAGCACGTCACGCCGCGCGACTGCGCCAAAGAAGCCTCGATGTAATCGCTTGAACCCCGCCTGTGCCGCGTTTGCAGCGGCGCAGGCGGTTTTTGCGGCGGCTTGTGCCGAGCTGCCGCAAAAACCGCAGAACCGAAGGAGAACGCCCCGATGAGTGCCACCATGCTCACCGTGAACGGCATTGAAGTCATCTACAACCACGTCATCCTGGTGTTGAAGGGCGTGTCGCTCACCGTCGAGGAAGGCAAAATCGTGGCGCTCCTGGGCGGCAACGGCGCGGGCAAGACCACCACGCTGCGCGCGGTGTCGAACCTGCTCCGGGGCGAGCGCGGCGATGTGACCAAGGGCTACATCGAATACAAGGGCGAGCGCATCGAGAAACTCACGCCGTCTGACCTGGTCAAGCGCGGCGTGATTCAGGTGATGGAGGGGCGCCACTGTTTCCCGCACCTGACGATCGAGGACAATCTGCTGACCGGCGCCTATACGCGCAGCGTCGGCCGCTCAGAAATCGCGGCCGACCTCGAAATGGTCTACACGTACTTTCCGCGCCTGAAGCAGCGGCGGGCGAGCCTCGCCGGCTATACCTCGGGCGGCGAGCAGCAGATGACCGCTGTGGGGCGCGCGCTGATGGCACGGCCGAGCATGATCCTGCTGGACGAGCCGTCCATGGGCCTGGCGCCGCAGCTGGTGGAGGAAATCTTCGAGATCGTGAAGCGCCTCAACCAGGAGGAGGGGGTGAGTTTTCTCCTGGCCGAGCAGAACACCATGGTGGCGCTGCGCTATGCCGATTACGGCTACATCCTGGAAAACGGCCGCGTGGTCATGGATGGAATCGCCTCCGACCTCGCCACCAACGAGGACGTTAAGGAGTTCTACCTCGGCATCTCCAGCGGCGGGCGCAAGAACTTTTCCGAGGTCAAGCACTACAAGCGGCGCAAGCGCTGGCTTGCTTGAGGCCGGTTCAATTTAGACTTTTCAACGCCGTCAGAAAAATCAGCGCGAAGAATTCCACGGGCCCAGGGTTTTGAATGTGCCCTACTCGTTTTTTCGGATAACAGGGCATTGCAGATGACCGAATATTACGACACACTCGAAACACGCGATCCTGCACAACGCGAACAAGCGCTGCTTGCGGCCTTGCCGGCGCAGATCGCGCACGCGAAGAAGAATGCGCCGGGCTTCGCCCGCATATTGGCGGAGGTCGAGGCGCGGGCGGTCACCACGCGCGCCGCGCTGGCCCGGCTGCCGGTCACGCGCAAGTCAGACCTCCCCGACCTGCAGAAGAGCGAACCGCCACTGGGCGGCTTGAACGCGACGCCATTGAACAAGCTGGCGAAAATTTTCGTTTCGCCGGGGCCGGTCTATGAGCCCGAAGGGACCGCGCCGGACTGGTGGCGCACCGCGCGCGCGCTTTTTGCCGCCGGCTTTCGCCCGGGCGACCTGATCATCAATACCTTTGCCTATCATTTCACGCCGGCGGGCTCGATGCTCGAGTCCGGAGCGCGCGCCCTGGGCTGCACCGTGGTTCCGACGGGGATCGGCCAGACCGAAATGCAGGTTTCGACCATCGCCGATTTGCGCATCGGCGGCTTCATCGGCACGCCGTCCTTTCTCAAGTTGATCGTGGATAAGGCCGACGAACTCAAGGCGAATCTGGGTAATCTGAAAAAAGTCATGGTCGGGGGCGAGTATCTGCCGCCGGCGTTGCGCAAATCGATGGGCGAGCGCGGCATCCGCGTCATGCAGTCCTATGCCACCGCCGACCTGGGCCTGCTCGCCTATGAATCGGCGCTCGCGGACGGCAGCGTCACCGAGGGCATGATCCTCGACGAGGGTCTGCTGCTCGAAATCGTGCGTCCGGGCACCGGCGACCCGGTCGCGCCGGGTGAGGTGGGCGAGGTGGTAATCACCAGTTTCAATGCCGACTATCCGCTCGTTCGCTTTGGCACGGGCGATCTGTCCGCAGTGCTTCCGGGCGCGAGCCCATGCGGCCGCACCAATGTGCGCATCAAAGGCTGGATGGGGCGGGCCGACCAGACCACCAAGGTGCGCGGCATGTTCGTCACGCCGAAGCAAGTGGGCGAGATCGTGCGGCGGCATCCAGAAATCGCCAAAGCGCGTCTGGTCGTTGCCGGCACGACCGGGAACGACACCATGACGCTGCGCTGCGAAGCCGGGAACGCGGACGCCGGACTGAAAGCGGCGCTCATCGCATCGATCCGCGACGTCACCAAGCTGCGCGGGGAGATCGATTTCGTGAGCACCGGCAGCCTGCCCAACGACGGCAAGGTCATCGACGACATCCGCAAGTACGATTGAGCTCCTGCGGCGCGCGTCGCTTCTGCTCGTCTCAGCGCGTCTACGCCGCTACCATCTATGATGCGTTGTACGGGGTGCCCGGCCGGTCAACCTGCGCATGATGCAATCGGCAGCCACATCAATTTTCATCTTGCGCTTGAACCGACTTTGAGGGCATAGGCACGAACGCCCGGCCGAGGGCTTGCTGCAATTCCTTTAGCGAATAGGGTTTTGGGACGTAGCCGTCCATTCCCGCTTCCAGGCATTTCTCGTTGTCGCCCTCCATCGC
>JACZJU010000185.1 GCA_014860395.1 Burkholderiales bacterium
GTACAGACCCATGCGTAGCCAGTCCAGTTTGGCCGCGGTTTGGGCAGCGCTAGCGAAGTCGCTCTTCACCCGCCCGAACGTACCGGCCCGAGGTAGGAGCAGATCGGCAAGGTGCGGCTCTTCCGCCTTGGTATCCAGGTCGTCAAGCCGCGCGAGCGGATCGGCTTCCCTGGCCGACGGATCGACGTAGTCGACCGCGACCGAATCCGCCAGATGCTCCGCGTTGATCTCGCCATCGAAATAGCGCTGGAGCCTTGTGAGATCGACAAAGTCGTAGGTCACGACCTGACTCGCTCCCTGCGCAAACGCAATCCGGATTTCGCGCATGTCCAGCGGCCCGAGATGCAGCGCGGTGCGTGCGGCACGCCCTACCGCGCGGCTTGCAGGATGAAGCTTGTCGTTAGCGAGCGCCACCGTCAGGCGGCGCGAGGCATCGTACGTGACGCTAATATTGCGGAACTCCTGCCGATAAAGTGCCTCGGTGAGTCGGAGTTCGTAGCCTTGCGCGTCGGCCGCCCATTCGCCGGCCGTAGGCTGAGGCACAACGCGCGTATAAGGCTCGGGCCCTTTGGGCGGCGGCGTCCAGCTCTCGCGCCGGTCTTCCGGAATTGAGTCCTCATTTCTGGGCGGCGCCGCCTTGTAGCGCAAGGTGCGATCGTCGCGCGCTCGAGTAAGGTCATATAACTCGACGCTGCGATAGAGTTTGGCCCCGCCATCACGCGTGAGCGGCTTCCATAGGACATTGGCGCTGGTGTTGCTCGAACGCGTGAGGAAGGCGTCGAACGGGACGCTCAGGTAGACCCCTTTGTCGAAGCTGCCTTCGCCGAACTTCGCTGCCGACACATTAGTCTTGGTGAAAAATGCGCCGAACTTCACCCCATTGTCGAACACACGGGACAAATCGACTGTCACGCCCATGTCCTTCGCCAGGTAGCGACCGGCGCTCAGCTTCGCCAGCACGTCGTTCCAGCCGGTATCCCAGTACAGGGTCGCATGACCGGTAGCCACCCGATAGCCGGTCTGGGTGCCGGCGTTGTCAAAGCTGAAGTCTTGCTCGAAACTGCGCTGCTGCACGTAATTCGCGTCTACGCCGAAGGCGACGCGGCTTGCGAACGGCCGGTACAGCCACTCGCCGCCTACTCCAGCGAAGGACGATTCGAGGTAGCCCGCGTACATGCTGTAGTACTGATTGCCGCCCAAGCTGCCGGTGTGCGTCAGCTGCAGATTCGGCAGAGTGAGCTTGGAGGTGGTCAGGTATTCGCGCAGGTAGGTGCGCACACGGGGCAGGTCGCTGGAACCGCGGTTTTGGAACTTGTCGTAGTTACCGTACAAGCCTAGCTGCAGGCCACCCTGCAGCCAGGTGTCTTCGCTCAGTCGCAGTTTGGCCTTCCCGGCCGCGCCGAGCTGAAAAAGCAGGAAGGCATCGGGGCCGCCCAGGGTCTGCTGGTAGCTCGGACCAAGGCTGGTTTCAAATCGCGGCAACGTGTCCTGGTAGAGCGCACCCTGGGGCGGCAGCGTCTCCGGCGCGCGCGGGATCAGCGCGATGCGCTGCTCGCGCGGCGGCAACGGCCGGATCTGCTGCGCCACCCAGGCATCGCGATCTATCAGGTGTTCCGCCACGTCCGCCCCGCCGCGGCGGTAGGCGAGCACGAATCGATCCACGTTCGCCGGCGCGTCCCGATTCAGCACCGCTGCCGCCCGGTCGTCGCGGTCGCGCCAATATATGGCGTCGGCATCGTCCAGCGTCACCCTGAGCTCGCGGCCACGCTGCTCTATCCTGCGCACATGCCAATCCGTCTGCACAGCAATATCGCGGCTGGTGGCCGCCCAGTCGGGCGCCTGCTGCGGACGGCTCAGCACTACCGGCACCCGCGGCGGATCGTTCAGCTTGGGCACAGATAGCCCGTCCAACTGCGTGTGGAAGGTCACACCCAGCATGGCGGTATTGCCGCGCTCTACACCTAGCGTGACATCGACCGCGCGCCCGGCCCGGTACACCGCACCGAAATTCCAGGGCGAGCCTTGCCGTTGATTGTTCGCCTGCGGTTCGTGCTGGTAATCGTTGCCGTCGTATTCCAGCTTCAGGATCAACGGCTTCCAGGGTGTTTGGTACTGAACGCCGCCGAACAAGGCGGTGGGGCCGTGGAAATAACTCCCGAAGGCGAAGTTACCGCCCTGACCGGTGCCCTGCGTCCGCGTGTCGAATTTCGAACTGATGAGCGAGAGCGGGTTACGCCTGTCGCCGCGCGCACCCGCATAACCCCAGCCCAGGCCCAAGCTCCAGTCGAGAGGGCCGGTACGCTTGTTCGCCACCAAGTATTCACCGGAGAATAGGCCAGTGCCTGCAAAGTCGCGAAAACCAAGCGCGACCTGAGGCACATAGGCCGATTCCGTCCATAGTCGGAACTTGGCGTCGAAGCTCTTGTCCTTGAGGGCTTGATCGCCACTAAATTCCGGATTTGCGCTGTACAGCCGGTTGCTGATGTTGGTATAGCGAAATCCCGCCTCGAGCCAGTCCAGAGGCTGCACCATGATGTTGCCCTGGACATAGGGATAGATGCGACTGAAGTTGACCGCGAGATTCCCGGCCTTCTCCATGCGCGCGCTCGGCGTCTGCAACAGTCCAACGCCGCCCCAGTCGCTCGCCGTGGTCACAAGACTGTGTGAGCGGGCGGAAGGCGCTGGCGGGGGCAGAACAAGTGCGCTGCCGGATTCTGCTGCGCCGAACTCTGCAGGACTCTTACGGCCGCTCAAGCCTTGCGCACTTTCACCAAGGTCAGGAAGTCCGGATGGCGCCCACGCCTCGGATACCCCTCCCCGGACGGACCGCTGAACATTCACACTTTCATCGGCGGGACTGATCAGAACGTCCGCGCCAGGATCGGGAGCCGGCCCTTGTGTGGCAAGAAAAGTGATCAGCGTTTGCGAGAAATGCTCCGGATAACCGCCGTCCCGGGGCGGCGCCCATATCCAGGCGCCTGGCGCGGGCTCATCCTGCGCCTCGCGGTTCCAGGCGGCGACGCCGAAACGCTGCACCCGCCCGTCCGGTTGCGCCACCCAAGCCCAGTCGGTCTGCCCCGAGTCGGCCGGACCACAGATCTCGACGTAGGCCATCGCCTCGGCGCCAGGAGAATGCATCACCGCGCAACGTGTTCCGCGCGCGGTAACGACGGTCACGGTGTTCGGACGCCTGTGCAATACGACGCTATCACCCAGCTGAAGCATCGGATCGCGCGAAGGGTTCGCCTGCAGCCAGCGCGCATCGGACACCGCCACCGGGACGCGGCCTGTGACCGGGAGCGTGCGCACCCAAACCCGTAACCGGCCCAGCACCTCGGCGTCGGCATTGACCTCGGGATCGAGCCCCGAGAGACTTCGCAGAAGCGCCAGCCGCAGTTCGCTCTGGGCAGCCACCTCCCCCGGCACCCGCCAACTCAACCCCAGTGGATACGCATTCGGATCGATGGGCTGTTCCAGCAACCAATCGCTCAGCCGCTTCGGCGCGATCTGCGCGTACAGCAGAGACGGCGCCAGGAGGAGTGAGCCGATTAGCGCTATGGCAAGCCTATGGGCGCCGCTAACAATCGCGATCCTGTCATTCCGAGCGAAGCGAGGAATCTGCTTTTTCATGCAGGCATAGAGGTGCAGGAGCGAGTTCCCTCGCGAACACCGCGCAACCTTGGCGTAGCCTACCTTCATCACTTCTGTCCAGCCGCGCTTTTCGTCTGCACCGGCCAGCGCTGCCAAGTGAAGCAAAGGTCAGCAGCCAAACACTGCTCCCCATAGACAGCCGTTTCCCCGCTGCTCCCAATTTCCACCGCGTAGCGCGCCGGTGGCAGCGCGGTAACGGCGCGACTGCCATTGCCAAATTCGGACGAGAGTCCAGCAACCGGTCCAGACTCGGCCCGCTCTTCGAACCAAGTGAGCCTCTGCGGATCCAGGCCCTGCAATTCGCTCCGCTGCGGTGCTTTAATCAAACGCAATGATAGTGTATCCGTTACACCGAACCGGTACCCAGGCATGACGTCACGCGTACGAGACCATTGATACGCCCGATCGGCATGAGCAGCTGCGGACCAGGACGGCAGCTCGGGCAACGTCACATTTCGCCATTCCGTGGTGAGACCGACCGCCCCGACGAGGCGCCCGTTCTGAAGCCGCAGCACTTCCCGCTCGGCGCTGTACCAAACCTCGACCGGGCCGTGAGGATGACTGTCCACGTTGCCCAAGGCAAGCAGTGCTATGTGGCCGCGGACGACGACCCGGAGATAACGGAAATTCGGATTCAGCTTGGCCGTGTCAACGGCCGGGTTTCGCCCGTATGCGTAGGGCAGGGTCTGCAGGATTGCATTGCCGGAAGCAGAGCAGCCGGATAGCGCAGCAGCCAGTGAGAGTACCGCGATCAGGGCTCGAATCTTCACGTTTCCGGGGAGAGAACTCAACGGCGCTATCTTAAGCCATGCGCTCGTCGCTATGGGTCTCACACTTTGAAAAAAAGGGAAACCAAGAGGAATTTCGCTACGGAGTCACCGTGAGATCGGCAAGGCAGCGATTTTGGAACCACAGAAACAAAAAATCCTTGGCGACAGGCCAAGGATTTTTTTAAGTACAGTCAGCTTACTGTGTCGTAACAGTTGCGGTCGTCTGCTGGTTATTATCATCGGACGAAGCTGCAACAGCAACTGCGA
Organism: Burkholderiales bacterium; assembly: GCA_014860395.1. Taxonomy (GTDB): domain Bacteria; phylum Pseudomonadota; class Gammaproteobacteria; order Burkholderiales; family SG8-39; genus 2-12-FULL-64-23. The sequence goes on from JACZJU010000185.1 coordinate 4,689, forward strand.
CAACCGCCACTGCAGCGGCAACCATACCTGCCGTTATCCCGCCGGCCGCTGCGCCAGTCGCACCACCAGCACCGGACTGTTGTGCCATCGCACTACCTGCAACAAACAAGGATGCAAACAAAACAGCTAACATCTTCTTCATTTTTTCTCTCCTGTATCAAATCGCGCAAAAGCGCCGAAACCGAATAATTTCCCAGCGACCGACAGTTCATTATCCACAAAAATCGGAAAGTTGCAAGCTTGGACGCCCTGCCTACACCTCCTCCTAGGCGCGATTATCCACAGTAAATTAGAAAGTTGCAACGTTCTCGGTTGCGGCAATCCGGCATTAGTTGGCATTTGTCGCGCAAAAACAACAAACTTGGAAATGACTTCGACCGCCCATCTATTGTCTCGCACGGCGTTTGCGAGGCCGGTGAATCCAGCTCGGATAGGCAATGACTCCATGTTCCTCCGCCGTGGCGAGTCGTCGGCCCACTTTGCCCTTCTACCGCGCCCCATACCCCGTCACCCACCGCGCCAGCAGCTCCCGAACGTCTACGGCGGCGCCAATACCCTCTCGCATCGCAATGTCCAGCGACTGCAACTCTTCTTCCAAGCGTTTCCAATCGGCTTTCCGCTCCTGCGCGCGCAGGATTCGCGGATGCTCCGTTCCGGAAATATCCGCGCCGATGAGCAGCTCCTCGTACAGCTTTTCTCCCGGTCGAAGTCCGGTTACCTCAATGGTGATATTCCCTTGTGGATTGGCGCTGTCTCGCACCGTTAGACCGCTAAGGCGCACCATCTTGGTCGCCAGATCCAGAATCTTCACCGGCTCGCCCATATCCAGCACAAAGACCTCGCCGCCACGCGCCATCGCGCCGGCCTGGATCACCAACTGAACCGCCTCCGGAATCGTCATGAAAAATCGCGTCACTTCCTGGTGAGTCAGCGTAATCGGCCCGCCGGTTTCGATCTGCTTGCGAAAGCGTGGCACCACGGAGCCGGAAGAACCCAGCACGTTGCCAAACCGCACCATCGAAAAAACGCTTTCTGGATGCTCCTCCGCCAGCGCCTGCACTATCAGCTCAGACACGCGCTTGGTGGCGCCCATCACATTGGTCGGCCGGACTGCCTTGTCGGTCGAAATCAGCACAAAATGCCCTACGCCTGCCGTAGCTGCCGCACGGGCTAGTTTCCAAGTACCTAGCGCATTGTTGCGCAGCCCTTCCGCAGGGTTGTGCTCCACGATCGGCACGTGCTTGTAAGCCGCCGCGTGGTAGACGGTGTCGATATCGAATTCGGCGAATATTCCCTGGAGTCGGGGCGCATCCGTCACCGAACCCAACTGAAAGCTCAACCCCGTTGCCCCGCCCAACGCACCAGCCAACGTGAGTAACTCCTGCTCGATGTGATACAGCGCGATTTCGCTTCGCTCCAGCACAACCAGTTCCCGCGGCTGCAACGCCAGCACCTGACGGCACAATTCGGATCCGATCGACCCACCGCCTCCTGTAATCAGTACCCCCTTGCCGCGTATGCACTTTTCCAGAAGGCCGGGAATCGGCGGAACCGGGTCTCGCCCGAGCAAATCCTCGATGCTGATTTCCGCCAACTGGTCAAGCTTGGCGTCACCGCTCATCAGCTCCGGCAAACCGGGTACCGATCGCACATGGAACGGAAGCGTTCCCAGCGACTCCAAAATCTCGCGCCGCCGCGTCGCCTTCAATGAAGGAATCGCAAGGTAAATTTGCTGCACGCCCTTCGACTGCAGTTGGTCAAACAGCTTCGCATCGTTTGGCGCCAACACCGGCAGACCTTCAAGCATTCGGCCGTAGAGACTTGGCGCGTCATCTAAAAAAAGCACCGGGTGATATTCGGCTGTCCTGCGCAACATGGCCGCCAGCTGTTGCCCTGCCGCGCCGGCCCCATAAATCGCCACAACCGTGGCAATTCGGCGAACGCCGTTCTCGGTCAACAAATAACGTGCAAACGTCCGGCTCAACACGAGCTCCGAAAACAGTACCAGCGCAAACACAGCACCCAAGCCTAGCGCGCTCATCGGAGTAGTGCCGCCATACCATCCGAGGGCACCCAGAATCGAGCCGCAAATCCCGCTCACCAAGACGGATCTCGCAACCAAAGTCGGCGTAGGGAACCGCAACACCAAGCGGTAATAGCCGCAAGCGATCGCAACCGTCGGCACCAGCAACATCACCAACACGGTGACAATCGCGACATACAACCAAGGCAATACCGGTATGCCCCCAGCGCGCAGCAGCACGGCAAACCATACTGCGACAGCCGCCATAAGCGAATCGCTGGCGATCAAAATGGCCAGTTTGGCAGCGCGTGGCAAAGTTTCAAGTCTTGCGAATGACAGCATCAGCTTTCCAACATCCGGGGCTGGGTGCCGCTAATACGGCAACCGCAGGAGGGCGATCGACGTCATTGCAGCAATTTTCCAGTTTAACTCGGTAAATAGCATTCGACAAAACTCTCCCCTGGGCCCACCGAGGCCTGGCGTCCGCTTTCCGCAAAATACGGCAAGTGCATCGTCGGGATTTAGGCCTTTTTTTTGCGCTCTGAAATGTGACGATCTCATCTGGCAGTCGAACCGACCGTACATCCAGTGGCGCAGCGGCGAACATCCGACTCTGCTCAGGTTCGAATTTTTCGAGGCCGTTCTTCTCGACGATCTTGCAGGCAGCGAATTTCGCTTGAATAGCAGCCCCGGTTTTGGCCAACCCTGCTTCACATTGGACTACTTTCGAACGTCCTCTATGCAGAACAGTCGCACCCCATCCGTCCGGCGCCTCGATAATGATGTTAGGGTAGAGCGACGCGTCACGCAGAGAAATAGCCGCAATCACCGCCCCCCGTCATTAGCATTGGGATGAGCAGATACTGCAACATTGGCCAACCCCGCTACACCTTGCCGGCCTGCCGCTGAAATTTCAACCAGCGACGATCGACAAAAATCGCCAGGACTACGAACACGCCAGCCGCGGTCGCCAAGCCAGCATATTGGGCGGGAACTGACCAATTGAGCATGGCCGTTGCCAGACCCGCCGATACCGCCATGAGTACATATTCGCATAGCGCCGTACGCGGGTGGCTCCACCCCGAGCGTATAAGGCGCTGATAATAATGCTCGGCGTGCGCTCGCCAGAATCGTTCGCCATCTATCAACCGCCGAACTAGCGTTACAGTTGCATCGAGGAAGAAGGAGCCAAAAACCAGAAACGGAAACCAGGCGGGCCAAGCGCCCGCGGACCAGCCCCACAATCCAAGCGCACCTACAAAGAAACCAAGCGGCACTGAACCGCAGTCGCCCAAAAATACTCGGGCCGAAGAAAAATTGAACAGCAGAAACCCTGCCGATGCCCCCGCCAATGCGATCGACCAAAGCGTAAGCGACGCCATATCGTGGGAAGCCGCCCCCACTGCATAGGCTAGGAAGCCGATAAGCCCCATCCCGCCAGCCAGCCCGTTCGCGCCGTCCATGAAATTGTATAAATTGATCGACCATATGATCGCGAACACGGCAATGCCCCCCAGAAGAAGCGGCAGGCTGGCTGGCCCGAAGACCACCCATGCGATGGAGACCGCAGCATGCGCGGTAAAGCGGATAAGTATTGGAAGACCAACACGATCGTCCAGATACGACACGATGAACAGCAACAGCGACGATCCGGCCAGCGGCCAGTCTACCGCACCGAAAGATAACGACGCTACGATGGCGGCCGGTATCACGCCCCACCCACCTATGCGCGGGATCGGGCGGCTATGCAACGAACGATCGTTGGGCACATCGACCGCAATTCGCCAGGCGAGCTTCGAGATCAGCAATAGCCCAATGATCGCGACTGACACTGCGCAACTGAAAAGAAAAATACCCATTACACTCCGATTAAGGAAAGGGTCGAAGTTGACGGGCTAGCAATCGAAGCCACGAGCAACGAATGCACTTTCCAAGAAAAGCCAACGTCCATAATTTCTATTCTTGCAAGAGATATGTTTTCGGCATCGAATATCGATCTTCGATCAAGCTATACGCGTAGCAGCTAGGCTTTCAACACAGACTAGCAGAAACATCCAGTACGAGGTGCGTCAACGGGCTGTCATTTCTGTGTAATTTTGCGCCACAACCGAGACGCCGGCTCCAGCACGACGGACCATCCAAGCAGTTTTTCGTTCCTGGAGATCGGATGTGCCTGCAAGTTCTCCAAAATCAGCAGGGGCTTTCCGGGATTCTCGTCAAGAAGAACTTGGAAGCGTGTATCTCCCTTCAGTTTCGCGCGATCAGACTTCCATGCAGCCGCTTTTTCCGGCCCATCGGCGTCCAAGTCAGGGTCACCAATGAAGACATAATACTTAACGCCCGCTGGCTCCCTGCCGATCTCCCAGGAATGTTGTCGGTTCGCAAGGAACGCGTAGATTTTTGGGCTTGTACGCGATGCGATTTGCGCATTTTTCGGGACAAGCTCATTAAGCCGCTCTAGGGCCATTCTCCATTTGATGGTTTCGTCCTTCGATGCGAGGGTTACCTCTTTGCCCCAGGGGAAATGGGTCGCAATCGGCCCTTTGGAATAAGGATTTCCGAAAAAAATCATTGAAGCCATGCCAAATATTAGCAGCACGGCGGGCGCGCAGAGAACGCCCGCCGTTGCCGGTTGCTGGTCTTCCTCCAACTGGCGTTGAAGGCTCAGGCACGAAGTAATTCCGAGCATAAAAACAGGCACAATAAAAAACGAATTTCTCTGGAATTCCCACCCGAAACTGCGCCACATCATGGCCACAAAGGCGAGACTCAATATGAACCAGAGCCCTAGAATTGAGTTATCCCTACGAGCGCCCCGCCAAAGGGCAATCACAGGAAGAAACGCCATCCCCTGCAAGAGAAACGCCACGTACATTACGTTGAACTTGATATTCGTTATCGCTGAGGTTATCGAATGCTTGAGGACAAAAGCCGTGAAAAACGAAGGTACCTTCTCTGGGGAGGCATAGTAGAAGCCCAACGCAGTCGTCATAATTATCATGTCGATTGTCATTATTGACAATCCGATCAACACAACTACAGCGCCGGGCACTAGGGCACGCAAGAAGATCAAGACCGCAAGGCCAAAAATAATTACAAAATGAGTAAAAGGGAAGCCGATTAACGCCGTCAGCAGCGCGAAGACGTACATAAGTGCCCATTTTCTAGAAAAATAAGCACCAAATAACCAGGGCAGGATACCGAGCGCAATTGCATCCATGTAGCCCTTGAAGAATAATAAAGTAGCCACCTGCGGAAGAAGCGAGTAGCCAATAGCCGCAAGTAATGCAAAATGCCTGGATCCCCCATATTGGCGAACGGCCCAGTACACGCCAGGCAAACCTAAGGCGATGACCCATATTTGCACCGCGAAAAGATGCATCGGAGGCTGAGGAGAAAGTGCGTATATCGGCGCGAGCATCGCCATCGGCAGCCAATATTGATGGAACGTAAAAATGGAAACGTACCCATATGCACTTGGGAACCGAGGATCGTCCCCAACAATCGACGGGCCGTTTAATGTCCACAAGGAATTCTCCGGACGAAATCCATGTACTAGATTCCAAAGAGTCTGGACGTACCACGCGGCGTCGCCCCCATTTACCTCATAGCCATAGGGATTAGCGAACAGCACCAAACCACACCAAGTCAAGTAAGCCACCATCCAAGCCACTAACACGGGCAATGTATAACGATCAAGAAAACGAAGTATCCCAACGAAGCGCGACCCCACCGAGAAGAAGTGCGAAAAGAGCAATACGCAGGATACTGAAACAAGGCCAACTACCTCGCTGGCCTCGAGACCTTTACCAATTTTGTGGTTCGATATCGCAAGCAAACCAAGTCCGACTATCGCAACGACGAGCGATAGCCCCAAGAAATCCCGTAGGAGTCGGTCCATTTGTGCCGGGAATAGCTTGCTCAAGTCCATCTTTCAGCTTTCAGTAATCGTGCACAATTTTTGAGATATCGCTACGCAAACAATTTGAACTTAGCGGAACTGTTCTATCGCTTCTCCAACGGCGAGTGAAGCTATGAACTCAGAAATGAAGCGATAGGCTTGGCCTGAAATCGACCCGCCAGTCAAATGGAAGCCCCATGGAGATATGCCCCGGAATGGCCCATAACTACATGTATCGCTAAGAGAAACCTAAAGAGGCCAATTGTTGGAACTCGATACCCATTGCTGAATTTGCCGTCTCATACCGGGGTCGCGAGAGCGTTAATGCTGCCGAATTCAGGAATGAGCCGCCTGACCTGTTCGGCTTTCATCGGCAGGACCTTGCCACTCGCCACGCTCTTTACCGAGTAACCCATACCCCAGAGCTTTCCGAGCATCTCATCGAACACTCGAGGATTGTCCGCATACACGTACGGCGCCAGTTCCAGAAGAATTCTGGGTTTGTGCCTGCCGATCGCTTCAGTGGCGCCACACAGCACCTCAAATTCGTGACCGTCCACGTCCAGCTTCACAAAATCAACCCGGTTCAAGCTCAACTCCTCCACAGCCTGGTCAAGCGTAGCGGAGACAGCACCGGCCGTGTCCATCAGGCGACCTCTGTGCTTCTCGTGAAGATTCTCCGAGGAAATGAGGGGCCAACTCGAAAACACCGCGGGTGGCAAGGGCGCCTCCGCTTCAGCGACCAACATCATCTGGAGCGTGGTCACTCTCGCCGACAACTCAGGGTTGAGTACGAGATTGGCAGCGAGCTTGCGTATCGCGAACGCGGTGGGCTCGAACGCGATCACGCGGCCCCGCGCGCCGACCAACCGCGCCAGCGGCAGCGTGTGTGCACCAATGTTCGCTCCGACATCGAGGACGATATCTCCGGGTCTGATCAGGGTGTCATAAAGCTTCACCGTTGCCGGTTCGAAGCTGCCAAGCGCGTAGATGGAGAAATCTATACCCTCGTTTAGATCGAGATGCCAGCGGAGGCCGGCCCGCGTGACCTCCGCCTCGGCATTGCGGCCAGCCGTACGTCGGAAAAACATGACCCCGTAATGAAGCACCTTGGCTAATGCGATCTTTTGGGCAGTGCTCAACACAGTCTTATCCGATTGGTGAAAAACAATGCAATTGGCGCACAGCGCTAATAACTTCTTCTAGCGGTCAACGTGACCACGTGGATCCCGATATCACAAGCGTTCCAACGTATTTGTGGAATACGTTCGCATCCCAGCTCAGCTTATCCAAACCGGATTTCTCCCCCACTCAGACGGAGCCCGCCCTAGCACCCCAGTGGGCCACGCTTCGCGACCTGCCGCAAGCATGGCCTATTGTCAGATCTAATCTGCAATTTTCTCGATTACAGCGAACAGACGGAACGCCATCAAACTCCCGATCACCGGGGCGATGACGCGTTCCAGGCGGAGCAACCAGTCTATGCTTCCGGCCGGCACCAGGCACCAAGGCCGGAACCCTCCGGACATAGGGTATACGATCAAACTCAGCAGCCTAACCCCTATGATTCTTAGTCCTGGAAACATCTGCTCGAAGCGCTTTCGATGACGCCCGAACAAAAGAGTCGGGATCGCTTGGTTGGCATCGAACGGTTTGCGGCTGGGATCCAACGGTCCGTCCGCCAAGGGATCGGTGTTCATGATGACCGGTTCAGGATGAAAGTGTCTGTAAAAAAGGCCACTCACAAGCGTAATTGCCGGTTCGACAAGAATTATCCTGCCACCGGGCTTGAGCACCCTTTCAGCCTCTGCAAATAATCTCCGTGGACGCTCTACGTGATGAAGCACGTCAATTCCGACGATATTGGCGAAACTTTCATCAGCGAAAGGTAATGCTTGTGCGTCGACTGCCACATCGAGCCAAGGCGCATGGACTATATCTGTGGATACCACATGCTCGATGAATCCTTTCAAATTTCCAGAGCCCCCCCCAATTTCCAGTATGGTTCCTGGGACACTGGCTAAGGCGATCTGCCGATAATAATCCTCGTAGATCGCGCGAAGCTGGGGTTTTTTCTGCCAGAGCAGCCGGTGTTCTTGAAGTATTGGCTCCGTCATCAGAATGCTTTCAGCTTCTTGAACGCGAAGACCACCATGCGAAGCAGCAGCAAACCGTGTTGAAACCGAAGTATCTGCGTCTCGCCATAGCGGCGACTACCGTATGCAACCGGGATTTCGACCACCTTCAGGTTGATCTTCGAAGCGCCAAATATGAGGTCGAAATCACCGAACGGATCGAAGTCACCAAAATATCGGCGGTTCTCGACTATCCTGGCATAGTGCCTCTTGCGCAGAACCTTGGTGCCGCACAGCGTGTCGGTAAACCGCTGGTTCAAGAGCCACGTGAACAACCACGAGAACACATGATTGGCCAAATAGTTCAGAAAGCGCATGGCGTCTTTTTCCATGGGATAGACCAAACGCGATCCATTGATGAACTCACCTTTCCCTGAAGCGATGGCTTCATAAAACTTAGGCAAAGCCTCCGGCGGCACGGTCAAGTCCGCATCCAGAACCATCAATATTTCGCCGCGTGCGTTTTCGAATCCTTTGCGTACGGCATCTCCTTTACCTTCACCATCCTGCACCAAAACCTTAATGTCAAGATGAGGATAGGCTGCAATTACCCGCCGAATTTCTTCCAGGGTACCGTCCTTGCTGTGGCCTTCTATGAACAGGATTTCCATATCCTTACAAAATTTCGGAATCCTGCGCACGGCCTCCTCAACGTTGCCGCGCTCATTACGACATGGAATCAATACCGTCGCCGATGCCTCTTCCCTCCTTCCATGAGCCATGGGTCGAGCCACTATGTAATTGCGCAAGCAAGCTCGCCGAATAACCGGAAAAGGTGCGATGAAACGGTTGATGACCGTTCCAATGCCAAGAAGCTTGCGGGGTATCAGCTGGCGCCACTCGCGTTTTACCGTTTCGAAATCAGACAAGAATAGTAGATTTTCAATATCTTCCGTCGAGAGGGCATTTTGCTCGGTTTGCGGCATCTTTAGACCGATCAGCTTGGCCACCGCTAGAATCGGCTCCCACATCTTGGAGTAATAGGCAACTACAATTCTCGTGTCCGGGGTGCAGAGCCGGTGCAAATTTGTCAGGGTACCTTGACAGTCCTCGATGGAACCTATCGTATCGGACAATACAATTACGTCAAATGGCCCCGAAAGGCTTGAGATGAACTCTACGTCCTCAACATCACCAACGTGAAACTCCAAGTGCGGATACGCATTTCGCGCTACCCCAATCATGCGAGCACTAATATCGACCCCAACTCCAACCGAAGGTCTCAGTTCGGCCAGCAATCGCCCCGTGCCACATCCCAAATCGAGCACGCGCAATCCTTCTGAAACCAGGAAACGCATATAACGGTAGTCTGAATCGTAAAAAAACGCGTTTCTTGCGATCCATTTGTCCCGTTCTGCGGCCAGCGCATCCGATAACGCTCGAACGGCTTCCTTGCGCGCCGACAGCTTTTGTTCATTTGACATGTTGAACGCGTGCGCTTCCAAATGGCCGGCCCATGGTCATCCAGAAGACGGCCCCGGGAAAGCTTGAGATTACGACGACCAGCCCAAACAAAACCGAGACCAACAATGCGTCCCCGGGCGATACATTTATGAAACCGAATGCGATCACCATCGCGCCTTCACGCACGCCCCACCCCGCCACACTGACGGGAATTGCAGCGACCAGCATCACCAAGGGTATCAAAAGGAAACACTCACCCAATTCGACCGGAACGCCGGCCATTCGCGCAATGCCGAAGACAAGGACTGCAATTGAAAGATGAGTCACTAACGAAAGCCCCAGCACATAGACCAGCGAGGGCTTGTGGCTAAGCAAGTCATTACTGGCAATCATCAATTTCTTGCCCGCTCTCACCAATCGCCAGCGCTCCCATGATTGGGGTAGCGAGTTTGCGAGGGCCGGCAACATAAGCCCTCCCGCTAGCGTAGCGAGGAGCAGACCTGCGATCCATCCAAAAAACCAGGCCGGAACGATCGCCCATAGCCAAGGTAGGGAAATCAATACGAGCAATAACATCCCCCCCAGCGCGACTACCCTATCCAGAACCACGCTGTTGATTGCCGGACCCAGGGACACGCCGAGACGATGCGCATACCATACGCGCATCGCATCTGCCCCGATTACCGGCAGCAGCTGTCCCACAAAATTACCTATCATCACTACACGATAAGCGTTGGTGAAGCCCACGTGTCCGCTTGCCAGCCTGATCAATAGCGACCAGCGCATTGCGGAAAGCAGCGGTAACAGTGCCATCAAACCCGCGAATAGCACGATGAAGCGAATATTTGTTTCCAGCAAACGGCTGCCCACACCGTTGGCATCCGTAGACTTCAAAATCAAAGTCACGAGGACCGTTGATATCAGCAGCTTGGCCAACAGCTTGACAATTCGGCCCACTGGCTCTACGCCGAATGCCGGGCGAAGATCAGCATAAGTCAGCCAAAAAGCGCTGCGCCGTTTGTTTCAGCGCTTCATCCACGCTAACCGGAGGAACCCACCCCAGCATTTTCCGCGTTTTGCTGATGTCCACCTGCAGGCAACCGCATAGACGCTGCGCGACGTCTGCTTTTCCCAACAATCGCGCGGCTGCCTGCAAAGCCGGCATCGGTACCGGAATCAAACGCGCCTGCCTGCCCAACGCCGCCGCCGTGCGCAGCAGCAGTGCCGTCGTCGAAAGGTCCTGACCGTCACTGACCAGAAACGTCTGATTCGGGGCGTTCGGATGGCGCAAGCAGGTCATCACCAGATCTACCAGATTATCCAGCGCAACCAGGCTACGCTGATTGTGTATCGCCCCCAATGGCAAGGGAACACCCTTGTGCAGCCAACGCATCATCGAAAGAAAATTCGCCTTCACGCCCGGACCATAGACCAGCACAGGACGGATGATTACCGTCTCCAGGCTCGTTTCCCGGCCCACCCGGCGGAGTTCCTCCTCTGCCTCGCGCTTGGAGATCCCATATGGATCAACTGGCGCCGGCAGGTCATCAGCGGTGTAGGGTTGACCGGAGAGAGTACCTTCACCGTTTACCTTGATCGAACTGAGATACACAAACCGCTTGACCCCTTGCGCCGCGGCGGCACGCGCAAGTCGCTCTGTACCCGCTACATTCACCGCGCGATACGCGGCCATCGGATGCAATACGTCATCGCGCATCACATGAACCCGCGCGGCAAGGTGCACCACCGCATCTACCCCTGCGAAAGCAGAAGACCAGTCGGCATCCGCTCCGATATCAGCAATTCGCACCAATTCACCCGGCAAATCCGTCGCACGGGAAAGCTCTCGCACCACCGCACGCACAGTAAAGCCGCGCTGGGCAAGATCAACACACACTGCGCGTCCGACAAATCCGCTCGCACCCGTAACAAGGACACGCGCGTTCACGAAGCAATTCCAGCACGGTTCGCACCATCCGGGACTGCGGGGCACTCTCCAAGGAATGCCGTACGAATTGAACCGGTGGCGCAAGCGACTGGTAGCAGCCCGTCAGTCATTTTTCCCCAACATGCACAACATGTCCTTGGCGATATCGCGGGAAATCGACTCGCGCGAAAAACGGCCAACAAAATCCTTCCGCGACACAAATTGAAGATTCAGCCTCGAAAACGACCTCTCGGCATCATCCACGTTACAAGGCTTGAACACCACTGCATTCTCAACTTCACGAATCAGAAACTGCGCGGCAAATCCTGCTACGCCCGCCCAGATGGGTTTGCCCGTCGCCGCATATTCGAAGATTTTTGAAGGTAACACCTTCTTGAACGCGTCGTAATCGTTCAGATGCAAGAAAAGCACGTCTGCCTTTCGATACTCCTCGACCAAACGACCCCGGCTAACCGGATTCAGCACCTCCACATTGCGAGACCCGTTTGCCAGGATCGCGCGCTCCAACTCCGCCCGCCGGCCCCCGTCGCCAATCAACCTAAACCGCACCCGGCCGTCCATCTTCTTGGCCAAATTGGGGATGATTGCGTGCAGTCCTTGGCCTTCTCCCATATTGCCCGCGTACAGGACCGTAATGGGCTCATGCGCAGATGCCATCGCCGCGGCTTCGTCAGCGGCAAACGCGTTTATGAATTCGGGATCGACCCCGTTCGTATGGAACGAATAGGAAAGCTGCGGGTAACGATGCTGGAAGTAATCCAAAAACCCCTCGGATACCAGATTGACCTTTTGCGCTCGCGTAAGGGCAAATCGCTCCAATCCGGACATCATCGGCCTGACAGCGAATACCACCTTCCTGGAAAGCACATCATTGATCGTATCAACAAAAATATCTCTAATATCCACGTATAGCCGAGACCGCCGCCACCGCGCGATGACCGACCCGAGCACGGCAGTCATTAATCTTGAAGAGGTGGCATATACCAAATCGTATCGTTGCGACCGCACCAGCCTAAGAGCGCCGAATGCGAACGCGAGAAACGCCTTCGATTGATCAAGCATGCCGCTGCGGTGCGCCGGAATGGAGATTCGGCGAATGGTAAGGCGGTCGAATTGCTCTGACTCAGGAACCGTTGCGGTAAAACTGCTGTAACGGTTCGGCATTGTCGTAATGACCTCGATCTGCGCATCGCCCGGCAGTATTTCCAACAGCGCTCGCACTAAAGCGGTTGTCCGGAACGACCCGGCACTCAGATCGGGCTCGTAATAGAAACTGAGAATGAGGATTTTCAAATGCGCTTCCAGTGCAATTGAAGGCTGATCTCCGACCCTTCGAATTCAATTTCGATGCACTGGTTCGGAATCGAAACGCCGAATTCCGGATGCCAGGACGAACGCGCGAGTCTCGGCGTTCCGCCGCTGACCGACCACTGCGCGCGCTCGCCATTGGGCAAACGCAACGCTTGCTCGGTCAGAATCTCGACGCCAGGATGCAGAAAGAAACGTGCGATGGCGTTAGTAAAGGTGCCTCCGACTCGATCCATGACGCGCAGAGCGTTCGATCCAAGCCGCCATTCCCGGGTATGCACGGGTCGCCCGGGCAACCTTTGGTAACCATCGTGAGTGCAACTGACAACAATAGTCCCGTCAACTTCGGCAAATCGCAGATCGAACGGCCGGGCGCGGCGAGCCACACGGAACCCGCTCCACACCTCTGACGAATCAAGTCCATCCACGGTCACCGTGTTGTGCGCCGCCGTGCCCCGCTGGCGCAATCGCTCCGTTCCCGCGCCATACTGCGACGTGCCGGAATTTACCAATACCCGTTGCCCGAACAACGAAAGCTCGAACGAAAGCGTATCGGCATGGGCATGACCGGGGAGATAGTCCGGCCCGATCGCCGCCACGTCCAACAAAGCAACCAATGAACCGCGCTGTACACGAACATAGCCGCTTTGAACGAGATGCGTCACGCCATTTTGAAGCGGCACCAGCACCGGAAACCCGATACGCCTCGCATATGCGTCCAACTCTCCGGGCGAGGGAGCAATTCCAAATGCGGCATCATTGAAAAAAGAAATCTCGCCGTCCGGGTGGGACATCGCCGCCAGCCAATTTCGCATGCGTCCTACCAACTCGGGCAGCATATCGGCGAAAGCGCACCAGCGCCCCTGCCCGGGGCGGGGAAATGCTCTCGACACATTATAGAGATCCAGCACATCTTCCAATGCCAGCGCGTGGTACATCGGGCTGCGCTCGAACTGACCTCCGTCAGCCAGAATCTGCTCGGGTACCTCGCGCACTAGAATACGCGTGCCCTTCTCCAGCCATTGTTCCGCCTCGGGTCCCGAGAAGTACAGCCCTGCGAATACCAGCGCTTTCGCATTGACAAAGAGATGGTTGCCGAGGAGATGCCGCTCCAGGCGTCTCGCCAGCCAGCGCGCTTGAACGGCCAGGCTTTGAATGCACTCCGGGGCAAGGAACTGCCCATCGAGTGCCCATTTGACCCAATTCACAATCCGCACGGATGTCGGATAAGGTTCCCAACCGGTTCCGAGCGCTGGTGGGTTTTCCCCTACCCAACGAGCCTGCAGAGTGCGATGCCATTCTGCGCGCGAATCGGCTTCGACCGAATTCAGGTCATCGAAATAATGCTGATTATAGCGCCAGAGCTTTCCCACATCGGCGCTATCCCACCCGACTTCTGCAAGCGAATGTTCTTCATTGAGGAACCAGAAGCTCGATGGCCCCGTCAGACTGGGACGCCGCCTCGCGGGTGAGGCCCAGGGTCCGGAACGGGCGCGAACCGGCGGCGCGTCGCGCAAATCGGGCCGGGGGCGTGTCAGCTTGAACCAGGCGCGGCTGTAGAACTGAACCGGCCTAAGGTATCGGAGGGTATGCCAATAGGTACGAAAGGTGGAAAGAGCCGCCATCGCGGAAAAGTCACTCGACATTGGTATGTCGTAGCGCTAGCCGATGTAGATCTGGTCGTATGGCAAAGGCTGCCGAATGGCGCGCCGCGCATTTTGCGCGCGGAAGACGGGCAGGATTATTAAGCAACTGGGACGATTGTCCGCGATGAAGTCAATTGGCAATGGTCCGTTCGTCACCGGCCCGCGCAAGTTCAATGATGACTTTTGCCACTTCCAGTAGTTCCCCGAGCGGAATAGGGCTTGGTTCACCCTGCTCCACCGCACGCACAAAAGCTGCCGCACAGGCATTCTGCCCCTTGTCCTGCCGCCACAGGTTCATCCTGTTGAACCCTGGCCAGCCAAAACCAATGAGTTTTCGGAAGTTGTCCAGTTGCAGCACACGCCCGCCCGCGAACACCTCCAGCCGTTCCTTGGGGAAAGACTTGCTCCCATTCGCAAAGTAGTGAACCGTGCCGAGCGAACCGTCGGCAAACTTCAACTGAATGCTGACTGTATCCTGGGTCGCCGAATCCATCCTGGTTGCCCGATACCCCTCAATCGGCACGCCTGCGAGAAAACGCAGAAGATCGACGAAGTGACACGCCTCGCCGATAATGCGGCCACCGCCCACCGCGACATCGTGGGTCCAATGTCCCGGGGGAACTGCCCCGGCATTCACGGTCATCACAAACGACTTCGCCCCCTGCACGCTCGTCAGCAGCGCCTTGATCTTGCGCACCTGCGGCGCAAAGCGGCGATTGAATCCCACCATCACGCAACGGTCGGACGACTGAGCCGCCGTCTCGATCATAGCCAACTCATCCCGCGTCAAACACAGCGGCTTCTCCACGAAGACATGCTTGCCTGCCGCCAACGCCATGAGCACGAAGCGCGCATGGCTGTCATGGCGGGTGGTGATCACGACCGCATTGGCGCCGACATCGGCAAAAGCGCGCGTCGCATCGGTGGTGGTATCCTCAAAGCCGAATTTGCGGCCGGCATGCACGCCGCTTATCCCGCCGCTGGAAGCGACGCTGCGCAACCTCGCGCCCGCCGCCTTGAACGCCGGGATCAACACCGCCGTGGCATAGTTGCCGGAACCAACAAAACTGACCGACGCTGCTGCTCCCCGCTCCCTCGAGGACTTAGGCTGGGAGTGAGGGGACAACGTCAAAGTTTGCTGCCGCAGTTCAGCATCCTGCTTCTCCGCCACCGGCGGGTAGTGCAGCAGAATTCCCAGCGAGGACACCGAACCGCCCATTAGCTCGTAGGCATTTTCCGTCTCGGTTATGGCAAAGCGGTGGGAGATCAGCGGCCGCACATCCAGCCGGCCATCGGCCATCATGTCCAGCACGGCCTCGAAATTGCGCTGCTCGGTCCAGCGTACGTAGCCCACCGGATAGTCGATACCCTTTTCTTCATAGTTGATGTCATATCGCCCCGGCCCGTATGAGCAGGAGACTTGAAAGCTGAGTTCCTTTTCAAAGAAATCCGCCCGTGAAAGCTCCAAGCCCGTTACCCCGACCAGGACTATGCGGCCGCGTTTGCGGCACATCAGCGCCGCCTGGTGTACCGGTTCGTTGCTCTTGGTCGAGGCGGTAATAATGACGGCATCCACCCCACGGCCGCGCGAAAATGACTGAGCCGCCAATACCGGATCTTCACCGGCGCCCAGATTTACCGTCTCGGCGCCGAATTGTTTCGCCAAAGCGAGTTTTTCCGCATCAAAGTCCAGGCCCAGGACCCGGCAACCGTGAGCGCGCAACAACTGTACCGTCAGCAAGCCGATCAACCCCAGGCCTGTCACGACCACGCCCTCACCCAAGGTGGGCTGGGTCAGGCGAATGCCCTGCAAGGCAATCGCCGCCAGCACCGTAAAAGCGGCTTCATCATCGGAAACCCCTTCCGGCACCTTGGCACACAGGTTTACCGGCACGCTCACCACCTCCGCATGTCTGCCGTTTGACACGACCCGTTCATTCGCAAAAAAGCCGGTTACCTCCCCACCAACGTCCATCACCAGCCCCACATTGGAGTAACCAAGCGGCAGCGGCTGATCGAGCTTGTTGAACACCGCTTCGATCGTTGGCATCAATCCGTCGGTTTTGACTTTGTCCAGTACCATGCGCACCTTGTCCGGCTGCTGGCGCGCCTTTTCGATGAGGTTCGCCTTGCCGAAATCCACCAGCATCCGTTCCGTACCTGCGGAGATAAGCGAACGCGTCGTGCGAATCAGCAACTGTCCGCCGCCTATGCGAGGACAAGGCACATCTGCGAGTTCGGTCGCCCCCGTCTTTAGATTTTGCAGAACTTGTTTCATGGAATTTTGCCTCAGCAGCAGTTACAACTTTGACAATTGCCTGGGAGCAACTCTATTCACTACTCAATCGCGACTCCGACAGCAACCGTTCCAGTACCGCCACAATCCTCTCCGCGGCCTTTCCATCCCACTTTTCCGGAATCGTCCCTCGCTTCCACTGCCCTGCCATCAGGTGCGCCAGTGCCGGTGCCAGCTTCGCCGGGTCCATTCCGATCAACTCATTAGTACCCATCGTTACCGTCTCCGGCCGCTCGGTGTTGTCGCGTAAAGTCAGGCAAGGCACACCCATCACCGTAGTTTCCTCGGTAATACCGCCGGAATCGGTAATGACCCCCTTGGCATGCTTCACCAACCAGTTGAATTCCAGATAGCCCTGCGGATCGACATAGTGCATGCCTGGAATCTGCCCCTCCAGGTCCCGCAGATTCTTTGCCGTGCGCGGATGTACCGGGAACACCACCGGCAACCCGCCTGCTCCCTTGGCAATCGCATGCAGTAAGCGCGACAACTGCTGTTCGCCATCCACATTCGCTGGCCGGTGGAGCGTCACCACCAAATAGCGCCCCGACTGCAAACCTAGCTCGTCCCAGAGTGCGGGCGGGCGCAAGCGCGGCATCTGCTTCAGCAGGGTATCGATCATGGTGTTGCCGACGAAGAACAAGCGATCATCGGTCACCCCAGACCGGCGCAAGTTCTGGTTGGCCGTTTCGCTGGTGGTAAAGAACCAATTGGCAATCGAATCGGTCACAACACGGTTGATCTCCTCCGGCATGGTCCAGTCCCCCGAGCGGATGCCGCCCTCCACGTGGGCCACCGGCACCCCCAGCTTGCGAGCGACGATTGAACAAGCCATGGTCGAGGTCACATCCCCTACCACAAGGCACAGATCGCTAAGCTGCTCAAGCAACACCTTTTCATAGCGCACCATGATGGCCGCGGTCTGCTCCGCCTGCGTACCTGACCCGACCTCCAAGTTGATGTCCGGCTCTGGAATGCCGAGTTGCTCGAAGAAGTCGCCGGACATGGCTCGATCGTAATGCTGCCCGGTATGGACCAAGCGATAGCGCAGCGAACTGCCGCGGGCCTTCGCGGCTTTCAGCGCATCGATGATCGGCGCAATCTTCATGAAGTTGGGGCGCGCGCCGGCTATGAGGTCGATGCATTTCACTTTGTTGCCTCGATCAGCATGAACAGACCGTGCCCCGGAAGCGCCCAGCGCAACATGCGGCGCGGCCAAAGTCGCTTCGCCAAGGACAACATCCAACCGCGGTGGCGCTGCCCCGCATCGGATTCGAGCAAATCGCCATGCGTAAGCACGGTCGATATCCTGACCCTGGGAAATCGCAGGCAGAGCGCTCGCGCTTCCATGGTGTACGCCTTCGTGCCCGGACTTTCGAGATGACTGGCATAGATGTCGCTAAGGCTGCGCCACGGCTTTCCGGTGAGCAAGGCGTAGCGCAACCAGAGCATGTAGCCGACCAGCGAATGCTTGTGGTAGATCATGACCCTCGCCTCGCCTCCGCGCCGGAGTACCCGCCAGACCTCGTCGATGGCGTGCGGCGTATCCGGGCTGTGGTGCAATACGCCCCATGAATAGACCCGATCGAAGGACTAATCGGCAAAGGGCAAGGACTCGGCATCGGCCACATGATTATCGGACTTCGGCCCGAACAACTCGAAACGGCGCCGGGTATGCTCCACGGCACGCTCGGTCAAATCGATTCCCGTAAGTCTTGCACCGGCTTGCGCAAAGCGCTGGTGGTCCGCGCCCAGCCCGACACCGATTTCCAGCACATCCAGATCGCGTGAGGCATCGAAGCGGGCGAAGTTTTCTATGAACGGTTCCAGCGAATACCGCTTATCCAGTTGCTCCAGATAGCCGGACGTGTCCGAAGCTTCGAGAAGCAGCCGTTCCCCACACGAGGCCTCGTTCCAGAAATCGCCAACTTCACTTTTCAAATCATCCACTCGATGCGCCCTTCGCCGACCCGTTGTCTATGAATTCACGGCACCAGACTTCGATGCATACCAGCCCCAAGATCGTATACGCCGCGTCCACACGACCGGCCTGATTGTCCGCCACCAACGCTGCCACCGCCGCAGGGTCGAAAAGGCCGCGCCGGCGCAGCGTCTCTGCGGACAATATATCGCCCACCCACTCCCTCAATTCGTCGCGCAGCCAGTGCCGCAAGGGGGCGCCAAATCCGGATTTGGGCCGGTAGATTGCCTCGCGCGGCAAGTACGGCTCCATCGCCTTCTTTAGCACCCATTTGCCGACCCGACCCCGCTGCTTCATTGCCGGCGGAATGCGTGCTGCGAAATCGACCAGATCAAGATCGAGAAACGGCACACGAACCTCGACGCCGACGGCCATCGACATCTTGTCGGTGTATACGAGATTGTGGTCCGCCAGGAAAAAGCGCTGCTCTAACGCCAGCATTCGGTCGATCCGCCCGACGGACTTGGCCAGTGGCTGAATGTAATCCACCAGCGGATCTGTTGCATGGCCATCAGCCAGTTCGGCACGAAAAGCCGGGGTGTAGAGTTTGAGCAGATCTGCTTCGCGCGCCCAATCGAAGTAATGCGCCAGATGCTCATCGCCATCGAGCCCTGCGCCGCGGAATAATTTGCTCACGCGACGATTAAACCCGTTGCGTTGATCCAGCCCGGAGGTCGAGTGCTCCAAACCGCGCCTGACACCGGCGGGCAGCCAACGCCACAAGGGCTCGTAATTCACCGCCACATGCCGCCGATATCCCGTAAACAGATCATCGCCGCCGGCGCCAGAGAGCAGCACCTTCATCCCCTGCTCGCGCGCCAGTTGGCTGATGTAGAGCACATTGAGCGGTGCCGGATCGGCCAGCGGTTCGTCGAGTTGCGCCACCATGCGTTGAAGATCGCCCGCCATGCGGTTGGCATCGATCTGCACCACGTTCAGCGTCACGCCCAAGTGTTTGGCGACGCGCCTGGCATAGGGCAAATCGTCGGTTGCGCCCTCTTCCTGCCCCCCGGGCGTCTCTATCGTGAAGCATTGAATATCGGGGTCTTGCTCGCGCGCGAAAGCCACCACGGCACTCGAATCCAGCCCCCCGGATAAAAAAGCCCCCACGGGCACATCTGCCACCAACTGGCGCCTCACTGCCTGACGCAGGTGGTCCGTTGTGCCGGAAACTGCAGTGTGACGGTCAAGATCGATGTCAAGTTTGCGAAAGACGGGTAACTGATACCAGGTCCAGCGCCGCTGGATCCGCCCATCGCGCACCAGCAGGGCCTCGCCGGGAAGCACTTTGCGAACGGTTTTTAGCGGCGTGCCTTCGCCCGGACACCAAAGAAAACTCAGGTAGCGATGCAGGGCCATGGCATCCAGCTCACGCGCGCAAGCCAGAGACGGTACCAATGCGAGCAATCCCTTTATCTCACTGGCGAAAGCGAAGCCCTGTTCAGTCGCGGTGTAGTAGAGCGGCTTTACGCCCAATGGATCGCGAGCCAGGAAAAGCGACTGTTCTCTCTTGTCCCACAACGCAAAAGCAAAAATGCCATTCAGGTGCGGCAACATCGCCACACCCTCGTCCAAATAAAGCCGCAGCAACACCTCGGTATCCGAATGGCCCAGAAAACGATGGCCCTTGACCTCAAGCCCTGCGCGCAGCTCGCGAAAATTATAGATCTCACCGTTGAAGACCAGCACCACGGCACCATCCTCGCTCGCCATGGGCTGATGGCCTAAAGGCGAGAGATCGAGAATGGAAAGCCGCACATGCCCAAGGCCGAGACCCATTGACCGGTCAGCGAAGATACCCGAATCGTCCGGACCGCGATGCGAGATGCGATCGAGCCCGGCGCGAAGTGTGGCCGGGTCGAAGGAGCCGGAAAAACCAAGAATGCCGCACATGATTGCTTACGCCGCCAAGGGCAGGCTCATAGCCGAATCGCCCCCGCTTCAACGGGCAATATGCTCTTTATGTCGTAAAGCACATGGCTGACCTTGGCCAACCCGGCAATTGCGGCGGCACCCATGTCGCGGAACTTCTGGTGCGCCACGGCGAGGATGATGCCGTCGTAGGTCCCAGGCGAAGGTTGGGCGATCGGGGTGATGCCGTATTCGCGCTGCGCCTCCTCCGGCGCAACCCAGGGGTCGTACACATCCACCTGGCAGTGATACTCCTTCAATTCGGCGACAATGTCGACCACGCGTGTATTGCGCAGGTCCGGGCAGTTCTCCTTGAAGGTCAAGCCCATCACGAGGATACGCGCACCGCCCACCTGAATGCGCTTTTTGGTCATGGCTTTTACCAGTTGTCCCACCACATAGGCGCCCATGCCGTCGTTCAGGCGCCTGCCGGCAAGGATGATCTGCGGGTGGTAGCCGATAGCTTCGGCTTTGTGGGTCAGGTAGTAGGGATCGACGCCGATGCAGTGTCCGCCGACCAGACCCGGTCGGAACGGCAGAAAGTTCCACTTGCTGCCGGCGGCTTGCAGCACGGCCTCGGTGTCTATACCCAGCTTGTTGAAAATGACCGCGAGTTCGTTGATCAGCGCAATGTTGAGATCGCGCTGGGTGTTTTCGATCACCTTGGCCGCCTCGGCAACGCGGATGCTGCCGGCCTTGTGAGTGCCTGCGGTGACGATTTCATTGTATAGCGCGTCGACCCGGTCGGCGATTTCCGGGGTTGAACCGGAGGTGACTTTCCTGATGTTCGTGACGCGATGTTCCTTGTCCCCGGGATTGATGCGCTCAGGCGAGTAGCCGCAAAAGAAATCCTGCTTATACTTAAGTCCGGACACTCGCTCCAGCACAGGTACGCAGTCTTCTTCCGTGCATCCGGGATACACCGTAGATTCGTAGATCACGATATCGCCGGCCTTGAGCACTTTGCCAACGGTCTCCGATGCGCCGATCAGCGGCCGCAGATCCGGTCGCTTGTGATCATCAACCGGCGTGGGCACCGTGACGATGAAGCAGTTGCAGGCGCGCAGGTCGTCCAGGTTGGTGGTGAAGCTGAGGTGTCTGGCGGCCTTGAGTTCATCCGGCTCGGTTTCCAGGGTATGGTCATGACCGGCGCGCAGTTCGGCAATGCGTTTCGCATTGATGTCAAACCCGGCGACAGGCCGCTTCTTGCCGAACTCCACTGCCAGCGGCAATCCAACGTAGCCCAGGCCGATGATAGCCAAGTTAATCTTTGTCATGGAATCAATCCTGCTGTCTTAGTGTTGTCAAATCTTTCACGTACCAATCCATCGCGGTCTTGAGACCCTGCGCCAGGGTGTGGCTGGGCTGGTAGCCAAGCAGGCGCCGGGCCTTGCTGATGTCGGCCAACGAGTGGCGCACGTCGCCCGCGCGAAACTCACGGTATTCGGCGGGCTGAAGTTTCAACTCGGGTCGGCGCACGCGCAGTTCGTGTTGAATCAGCCGGTGCAGGTCGTTGAGGCTGGTGCGCTCACCGACGGCAACGTTGTAGACTTGATTCAGCGCCTCCGGAACCCGGGTGGTCGCAGCGAGCAGGTTGGCTTGCACGGCGTTGTCGATGTAGAAAAAGTCGCGGCTGGTTTCGCCGTCTCCATTTATCCACACCGTCTCATCGCGCATCAGCGCGGCGATCCATTTTGGAATGACTGCGGCGTAGGCGCCGTCGGGATCCTGGTGTGGGCCGAAGACGTTGAAGTAGCGCAGGCCCACGCTGTCAAGCCCGTAGGTGCGGGCGAAGACCTCGGCATAGAGCTCGTTTACATACTTGGTTACCGCATAGGGCGACAGTGGCTTGCCTATTTTCACCTCCACCTTGGGCAGATCCGGGTGGTCGCCATAGGTGGAACTGGAAGCGGCATAGACAAAGCGCTCGACGCCCCGCCCCCCGCGCGCGTCGCGGGCGGCGACCAGCATGTTCAGGAAGCCGTCGATATTGTTCTGGTTGGTCGTGATCGGGTCCGCAATCGAGCGCGGCACGCTGCCCAGCGCGGCCTGATGCAGCACGTAGTCGGCGTCCCCACAGGCGCTGCGGCAAGCAGTCGGATCGCGAATATCGCCTTCTATAAAGCTGAAGTTGCGCCACTGCTCCGGCGTTACCGCGACCTCGATCTGGTCAAGGTTGCGGCGGTGACCAGTCGAGAAATTATCCAGGCCAACAACGCGTTGATCGAGCTTGAGGATGGCTGCAAGTAAGTTGCAGCCGATGAAGCCGGCCACGCCCGTGATGAGCCAGGTGCGGCGTTCATCCTTCAAAGCGAGTAGCGGAGGCGGAGCGGAGCTCATCGGCCCGTTTTCCATACTATGCCGCCTTGCGGGCGCGCGCTACAACGCCATGGCCGGTCAACTCCGTTTCGATATCCGATAAGCCCGATTCCACAACCCAGCTTCTGAAAGTCTGCTCGCTCACATGCAGGTCGTACTTCGGCGACAGCATGTCGAAGGTATCCAGGTAGGCCCATTCTTTCAATATTTCGCCTTTCAAGCCTAAAGAGCTGTAATCCGCAATCAGGAGCCGCCAATTGATCCCGTGTCCTTTTGGCAGCTTGCGGATGAGCGACGCGAGTGGCCACATGAAATCGATGTATTTCACGACGGCGGCGTAGAGCTTTTCCGGTTCGATGTTGCGCGTAAACGGACGGACGTAATGCTTGGTATTTAGAAGCGTCCTCAACAGCGTCGCCTTGTAGATGTCTGCGCACAGCATCCCGCCCGGCTTCAGAAACGCGGGAAGCGCATTGAAAGCGGCCTTCGGGTCCGGTGTGTGTTGTAGCATTCCAAAACAAAACACTTTGTCAAAGCAGCCGCGCGGAAACGGCATGGCGAAGATATCCGCCTGTACGATCAGCACGTTGCTGCGATGGCCGTTTGATTTGAAATTTGCCTCCACTGCATAGCTATAGTCCAGAGAGACGACCGTTGCCCCGGTCAGCGCGGCTTGCTCCGTGAACCTGCCTGAACCGCTGCCAACCTCGAGAACCAGTTGACCTTTCAGATCGCGACCCCAATGCGTCTGCTCGTAGAAGCGCTTTTCGCTCGCATTGATGCCCGAATAACTATCGTACTGGGTCTTGGCGTGATTGACCCACTCAAGGCCAAAACCCGACGCGTAGTTTTCTCTTTCGACGAATCGTGGAATGCCGCCAATGATTGGATACTCCTTGCCATTTTGATCGCAAATGAGGCTCCCGCTCATGACGACTCCGCTTTCCACCTCGGACGCATCCGATATTCTCAAGGGGCGTTGCGAAACGGGGCAGACCAGCAGCTTCAGGTGATCGATGTTCATTTGAACTTCCGCTTGTTGATGATGGGGCGATTTGAAGCCGTGGCGTCCTGAATTGCGCTGATCAGACGGTCAACAGCAGGTTCGACGGAAAACTCGGCGCGAGCCCTATCCTGTCCCGCCCGCGCCAGCGATATCCTTAAGGT
>JACZJU010000186.1 GCA_014860395.1 Burkholderiales bacterium
GAAGGCGCTCACCCGCGGCAAGGGCATCACGCGCGAGTCCTTGCAGCAATTCATCGGTCAGCTCGCCATCCCCGAGGCGGAGCGAGCGCGCCTGCTCGCACTCGCGCCCTGGACCTACATCGGCAAGGCGGCGGAACTGGCCAAACGCATCTGAGAATGGTCAGAACAGGCGGCGCCACTTTCCCGGCATGTCGCGTCGCAGATTTCAAATACCGGCGGCGGTCCGGGAATAAACGCCGCCCGCGCGCTGTTTGCCGGTGCAGGTCCGGAAGGTTACGCGCCTAGCGCGTGTCGGGCTGGCGCCAGTCGGGTAGAATCCGGCCACCGAATAAGGCCGTTCCGGCATCAAGAAACCAACTACAGAAGGAGATGTCATGAAGTCACTGTTGAAGCCATTCCTGGGTGTGGTCCTCGTCGCTGGCATCGCCGGCGCTGCGCATGCACAAGCGCCGTTCGCGAAGCCGGAGTACGCGATCAAGTACCGCCAATCCGCAATGTTCATCATGGGCCAGAATTTTGGCCGCATCGGAGCGGTGGTCAAAGGCGAGCGCCCCTACAACAAGGACGAGGTGGCGAAGTATGCTGCCGTTGCCGCGGAAATGTCGAAATTGCCTTGGGAGGGGTTTGTCGCCGGCACGGACAAGGGCGAAACCCACGCCAAACCCGAGATCTGGACCGATGCGGCGAAGTTCAAATCCGCGTCGGAGAAAATGGAGCAGGAAATAGGCAAGCTGGCCGAGGTCGCTAAAGGCGGCGACCTGAACGCCATCAAGGCGCAGTTCGGCGCGACTGGCAAGGCCTGCAAAGCCTGTCACGACGATTTCAAGGAGAAATAAATTCCCGGTCAGGGAAAAAGCCGGGCGTGCCCGGCTTTTTTTACGCGCCGAGACGCGTGACCAGCACGTAGACGCCGCCGGCGCAGGCGGCCAGCAACAGCGCCGCCAACCAGGTACTTCCCCGATGCCGTGCGGATTCTCCGGTGCGGCTTTCCTTGAAGCCGGTGAACATGGGCTTGACCAAGTTTTCGCGCTTGTAGAAGAAATAGTAGGCCACGGCCGACAGATGCAAGCCGATCAGCACAAACAGCAGAGTGGAATTGAAGTGATGGACGCTAGTGATGCGATCGCTCAGGTCCTTGCTCACCAGCTTCGCCAACGGACCTTCGGTGGCGATGTCGTCGTTGGAGAACAGGCCGGTGCCGGCCTGCACCAGCAATACTGCGAGCATCAGGACCACCGACCATGCGCCGGCGGGATTGTGGCCCAAGTGGCCGCTGGCGTCTTTGCGGCGCAGCGCGCCAAGGTAGGCGATCACTGCGGCGGGGCCACGAACGAAAGAAGCGAACCGGGCGTGGGTGCCGCCAAGGAATCCCCACAGAATGCGAAACAGCACCAGCGTTAGTATGGTGTAGCCGCTCAACATGTGGATCTGCATGGCATTGCCGCCGATCTCGGCGCTGACGACGGACGTGGCCACCAGCAACACCAGCACCCAGTGAAACAGCCGCAATGGCAGGTCCCATACCAGCACTTTGCCCATTCCCGGCCTCCTACGGATGCATGCGTAGCGGCGTCAAGCGGTCGACCGCTCAGAGCCTGCAACGAGACGAGGGGATACCTCCCCTCGCGCTCCCCTAAGTCGGGGGCCATTTCGGCAATTCCGAAGTGACCTCCTAGCGTCCCGAGTCGTTAGTTCGTTGAACAATTGCTTGGCGATGAAACAATGGCTGAAACAGAAAAGCGGCGAAATCGGCGCCAGACAAGGCGCAAAGCGCAGCAAGGTTGGACACCTTGCGAGCATTTGCAACGCCGTATGGCGTCGATTCTCGGCGTCTTTTCTTCAGCGAATTAGCGACTC
>JACZJU010000024.1 GCA_014860395.1 Burkholderiales bacterium
GCGCGGATGCGCCGCGCCTCGCGCGCGCCGCCGGCGCCCAGGTGCTGCTGGTGCTCAACGCCTCGCCCTATCACACGCACCAGCATGCCTCGCGCCTGACGGTGGCGCGTAACCGCGCCACCGAAAACGGGCTCGCGATCATCTATGCAAACCTGGTCGGCGGCCAGGACGAGCTGGTGTTCGACGGCGCGTCCTTCGCGCTCGATGGGCGCGGAGAGCCGACGCATCAGCTGCCGTTCTTCGAGGAGGCGCTGGACTACGTCGACATCGTCGACGGCGTGCCGCAGCCGGGCGCGCGCGCGCCGGCCTTGTCGTTCGAGGCTTCCGTCTACGGCGCGCTATGCCTCGGCGTGCGCGATTACCTCGGCAAGAACGGATTCCCCGGCGCGATCCTGGGGATGTCGGGTGGCATCGATTCGGCCCTGACATTGGCGATCGCCTGCGACGCGCTCGGGGCGGACAAGGTGCGCGCGCTGATGATGCCCTCGCAGTACACCGCCGACATTAGCTGGATCGATTCGCGCGACATGGTCGAGCGCCTCGGCGTGCGCTACGACGAGATCGCCATCAAGCCGATGTTCGACGCCTTCCTCGCCGCGCTTGCCGGCGAGTTCAAAGGGCTGCCGGCGGATGCGACCGAGGAAAACCTGCAGGCGCGCATCCGCGGCACGCTGCTGATGGCCTTGTCCAACAAGTTCGGCTCCATCGTGCTCACCACGGGCAACAAGTCGGAAATGGCAGTGGGCTATTCCACGCTGTACGGTGACATGGCCGGCGGCTTCGCGGCGATCAAGGACGTGGCCAAGACCCTGGTGTATCGCCTTGCCGAATACCGCAACACCCTGGGCGAGGTGATTCCGCGGCGTATCATCGAGCGAGCGCCCTCGGCCGAGTTGCGCCCGGACCAAACCGATCAGGACAGTCTGCCGCCCTACGCGGTGCTCGATGCGATCATGTCGGCCTACATGGAACAGAACCTGAGTTCCGCCGAGATCGTGGCCGGCGGCCAGCGCGAGGAGGACGTCGCGCGCGTCGTGGGGCTGATCAAGAGAAATGAATACAAACGCCGCCAGGCGCCGGTCGGTATACGCATTACCCAGCGCGGTTTCGGCAAGGATTGGCGCTACCCGATCACATCCAGGTACCGCGAGAAGTTTAAGGAATAGCGAGGACGCGGGCGGGGCACGCAAGCACGGTTGTTCCCGTTCTGTTCCGGTGATTTGTTGATATACTTGGGTTTGTGACGAGACGAGGGGATACGTCCCCTCGTGCTCCCCTAAATTAGCCCGTAACAAGAGGTGACTTTTGTTACGGGTTCTTGGTGCGATTGCGACACGAGAGAGTCCGTCATGAAAAAAATAGACGCTGTAATAAAGCCGTTCAAACTCGACGAGGTGCGTGAAGCCTTATCGGAAATAGGGGTGAGCGGACTTACCGTGACCGAGGTCAAGGGGTTCGGCCGCCAGAAAGGCCATACCGAGCTCTATCGCGGCGCCGAGTACGTGGTGGATTTCCTGCCCAAGGTGAAGATCGAGATCGTCGTGGCCGACAATATCGTGGAGCAGGCGCTAGAAGCGATCATCAAAGCCGCGCGCACCGGCAAGATCGGCGACGGCAAGATATTCGTCACCTCGGTCGAGCAGGTGGTGCGCATCCGCACAGGCGAGACCAACGAGTCGGCGATTTAAGAGCGCTCAATATGGTGAGGGGATCCCGGTAGGAACGGAGGGATCCTGCACTTTCGCCTCACCGCGCCCCTCTCGGGTTACGCCGTCAGCAGCACCACCAGCGCCCCGCTGCCCCCATCCACCGGTCGTGCCTGGCAGTAGGCTAGCACCTCCTCGCGCCGGGCAAGCCAGAGTTTCACCTTGGTCTTCAGCACCGGTTCACGGTTCTTCGATCCCAGTCCCTTGCCGTGGATCACGCGCACGCAGCGCACGCCGCGCTTTGCGCAGCTTGCAAGAAAGCCGGCCAGCGCTTCGCGTGCCTGGTGGCGATCGAGGCCGTGCAGATCGAGTTGGTCCTGGATCACCCAGGCGCCGCTGCGCAGCTTGCGCAGTACCTGGCGCGACAGACCAGGACGAAGGAAATTCGGCTCGTCGCCGGTGTCGAGCCAGTCCTGTGCCGTCCATCCGGCAGCCAGGCTTTCCTCCAGCGCGGCATGTTCGTCCAAGTGCGATTGCACCGGGTAGGGCGGAGGCGGTTCGGGACTGCGCAGCACCCTGCCATGGTGCGGCAGGGGCCGGGCGTCGGCCACCGCTTGCCTGAACAGGTCCTGGTCAGTTTTTTCAATCGAGTTCTTGGCGGTTTTTTTCATGGATCCCCCGGCACCTGACTCGGGTAGCGCGCAAGCGCGGGCCGACCCGGCCTATGTCTTATGCCGCATTCTCAAATGCGGGGATATCCCCCGATGGGACTTTCCCCCTCGAGGGAGATCGAACCCTCTGGGCGCCTGCCCGCCCGCTCCGCTAAAGCGCAGGCAATTGTGCAAATTCCGAATCGGCCGCGCATTGCGTCATCCTTCATCCCAGATCATCGAGGTATTTTTCCGCATCCAGCGCCGCCATGCAGCCGGAGCCGGCGCTGGTCACGGCCTGGCGATAGACATGGTCCTGCACGTCACCTGCTGCGAATACGCCGGGGACGCTGGTGGCGGTAGCATTGCCGTCGTTGCCCCCATGTGTGCGTATGTAACCACCCTTCATATCGAGCTGGCCGTCGAAGATCTGCGTGTTGGGCGAGTGGCCGATGGCGATGAACAGGCCATGAATCTTGAGTTCTTCGGTGCTACCGCTCTTGACATCCTTGATGCGTATGCCCGTCACCCCGGTCTTATCGCCGAGCACCTCGTCGAGCACGTTGTTCCACTTGACGCTGACGTTCCCGCCCTTGGTTTTGGCTAGAAGCTTGTCAATCATGATCTTCTCGGCGCGGAGCTTGTCGCGGCGATGGATCAAGGTGACATGCCGCGCGATGTTGGCGAGGTAAAGCGCCTCCTCGACTGCGGTGTTGCCTCCGCCGACCACGGCGACGTTCTGGTTCTTGTAGAAGAAGCCGTCGCAGGTCGCGCAGGCGGACACGCCCTTACCCATGAATCTCGTTTCCGATTCCATGCCAAGATAGCGTGCCGAAGCGCCGGTGGCAATGATCAATGCGTCGCAGGTGTAGGTGGCGCTGTCGCCCGAGAGTGTGATCGGTTTTTTCTTTAGCTCCGCGGTGTGGATCTGGTCGAACACGATTTCAGTATCGAAACGCTCGGCGTGCTTCTGAAAGCGCTCCATCAGGGCGGGACCTTGTACCCCGGCGAAATCCGCGGGCCAATTGTCCACATCCGTGGTGGTCATGAGCTGGCCGCCCGGGGCGAGGCCGGTGAGCAGCACCGGTTTCAGATTGGCGCGCGCGGCATACACAGCCGCCGTATAGCCGGCGGGACCGGCACCAAGGATTAGCAGGCGAGAGTGCTTGGCCATGTTGATCTTCTTGAAGTTGGATATAATAAAAAAATTAGGGGAGTAAATCGGCGAATGGCCGATTAGTCGAATTAGTCAAATTATACCGCTTCAGCATGGCCGCACTTGGGACAAGATTGCTGGCTTATCTGGAGAGTTATCGGGCACTTTGCTTCCTTGAATCGCGGATTGCTGTGAACGTTGTCAGGGCGGGGTCCGTAGAATACAAACAGAAGACAGAAAAGGCGCCGGCAGGTTGATGAAACCTTTTGTAACTGCGGCTGCATTCGCGCTTGCATTATTCTTCGGCGCGCAACGCGTTCATGCGCAGTCGCAGCCACCGTCATCTGCCGCGACCGCGCCGACAGTAGCGGCGCCCGTGGCCGAGCCGCGCTTCGATATCGACAAATTCACCGTTCACGGCGCAACGCTGATCACCCCCGACGGGCTGAAGCTCTTGCTTGCGCCCTACATCGGCAAGAGCAAGAACTTCGGCGATGTGCAAAAAGCGCTGGAAGCCCTGGAAAGATCCTATACCAGCAAAGGCTATAGCGCGGTGCAGGTCATTCTGCCGGAGCAGCAAATCGACGACGGCGAAATCGAATTCGACATCATCGAAGCCAAGATCGGCAAGATAGTCGTCGAGGGCAACAAGTATTTCGACGATGCCAACATCCGCGCCAGCCTGCCGCTGCTGGTGCCGGGGATGCCGCCGAACATCTTCGATATTTCCGACAACCTGCGTCTGGCCAATGAAAACCCTGCCAAGCAGACTACCGTATTGTTGCGTAGCGGCGCCGAAGAAGGCGTGATCGATGCCGTAGCGCGCGTCGCTGACGAGCGCCCCAACAAGATCAGTGTGACGCTGGACAATACGGGCACAGAGCAGACCGGCCTGTTCCGCCTGGGCATCGGTTACCAGAACGCCAATATGTTCAATCGCGATCATGTCCTCAACGCGCAATATGTGACTGCGCCCAACGACGACGACAGGACCAACCGGCTCGGTTTATATCCGAGCAAGAACGTAATGGTCGTCGGCCTGCAATACCTCATACCGCTGTACCGGGAGGGCGATACACTGGAATTTTCGGCCGGCTACTCCAACGTTGATTCCGGCGTGGTGGCGAACCTGTTCACCATAAGCGGCAGCGGCACCGTTCTTGGTGCGCGCTACAACCAGAATTTGCAGAGGATCGGAGACCTGGAGCAGAAACTGAGCTATGGTCTGGACTGGCGCGGCTACCGCAGCCAAGTGAGGCAGATCGGCGTGGCCGGCTTCGGCTTGGTGCCGGACGTGACCGTGCATCCTGTGACTGTCACCTATGCGGGCGTCTACCGAAAGAGTGAGAGCGAGAGCAGTTTCTATATCTCGGCAAGCCAGAATCTGCCTGGAGGCAACGACGCCGGGACCGGGGCGTTTCAGGGTGATGTCGCAGCCGTCCCGGTACGCCCGCCGGCGCGTGCGGATGCGAATCCGCGCTATTTCGTGGCCCGCTGGGGCTTCAACCACAATCGCGCGCTGCCGCGCGATTGGCAGTTCCGCTGGGGCATGAGCGGGCAGTGGACGCGTGACATGCTGATTGCGGGCGAGCAATTCGGCATCGGCGGAGCGGACTCGGTACGCGGGTTTCTGGAACGCGAAATCATCGACGACAACGGTTATCGCGGCACGCTCGAGCTATACAGTCCGGACTTCGGCGGCATCGTCCCAGTGAGCGGCGCCAGAATGCGCGCGCTGGTGTTCTATGACTGGGGTGGGTTGAAGCGCATACACCCGGCCGCGCTCGAGATGTGGGGCCAGCACATCAGCAGCGCCGGTCTAGGGATGCGGTTCTCCCGCGGCACCAACTTTAGCCTCAGGCTGGACGCCGCGAGGGTGATTGACAAGGGGGGGGTGCAAGGCCGGGGTGACATGCGCGTGCATGCGAGCTTGGCCTATATCTTTTAGGCGTCTATCAAAAGTCGGTAAGCTAGCCTTCGCCCGCTGCGCCTACGCCCTAGGCCGTAGCGAAAACCCGTTCTATGCAATGGGCGGTTGCCAACGGGTATTTTGAAATAGTGAAATAATGTGAAATAGTTCCTGTCTTATCGAGCCCGGAGACCCTAGTCTGGAATGGAAAAACGGGAACAGACTCCGTTCGATCCGATGTGCGGCTCGCAGCGAAAATCCACAATTGCGCCAAGTACATAGACCGGATCGTGTTAACATTCCAACGACTGCAATAAGTGGCTCTGTTCGCCGTTTTTGATCCGGATTGCATTTGCTAGCTGTCTGGCACGGAAATCGGGATAAGCTTGGCAGGCATAGGCGGAGAGGCATTTTGTGAACGCAAAACACGCGGTGAGCTCGTTACTCCGGCGCAAGGCACTGGTTGTCGCAGTGGCCTCGTGTTTTGCCGGCTATGCCCAGGCCAACCCGACCAATCCGACGGTGATCAGCGGGGCGGCGACCTTCGCCGCCAGCGGCAAGACGCTCACGGTAACCAACACCCCTGGCTCCGTCATCAATTGGCAGGGGTTTTCGGTCAAGGCGGACGAACTCACCCGCTTCATCCAGCAGAATGCGCAAAGTGCGGTTCTGAATCGCGTCGTCAGCCAGGAACAATCGGCGATCCTGGGGCAGCTGCAGTCGAACGGCCGCGTCTATCTCATCAACCCCAACGGCATCACTATCGGCGCTGGCGCGCGCATCGACACCGCCGGCTTCGTCGCATCCAGCCTCAACCTCAGTGACAGCGACGCGCTCGCCGGCAAGTTCAAGCTGCAAGACATCGGCAGCTCGGGCAAGATAATCAACAACGGCACCATCACCACCGCCACCGGCGGCTTCGTCTACCTTGTCGCGCCCGACGTCGAGAACAACGGCATCATCACCAGCCCCAAGGGCGAGATCATCCTCGCCGCAGGCAAGAGCGTGGAACTGGTCGATTCGCAAAAGCCCGAACTGCGCGTCGAACTGACCGCACCCGAGAACACGGCCATCAACGTCGGCAAGATGATCGCCGAGGCCGGCAGCATCGGAATTTTCGCAGGTACGATAAAGCAGAGCGGCTTGATCTCCGCAAACAGCGTGGTGGTCGGCGAGAACGGCAAGATCATGCTCAAGGCGAAGAAGGACATCACGCTCGCCGCGGGCAGCAAGACCGAGGCATCGGGGCCGCAGGGCGGGTCGATTAGGATTGAGTCCGAATCGGGTGCCGCAACCATCGCTGGTGCAGTAGAGGCGACCGGCACGCAGGGCAAAGGCGGCAGCATCAGCGTCGCTGCGCCTGTCGCCGTCACGGTCGCGCCGACCGCGCGCGTGAGCGCCGACGGTATCGAAGGCGGCAGCGTCACGCTCACCTCGAGCGCCGGTCCAGTAACAATTGCGGCGCCGGTTACAGCCAACGCCACGGTCGGGCGCGCGGGCCAGGTCGCGGTAAGCGCCTCGACGACAGCCGTGCTCGCTTCAGCCGGACAACTCGGCGCGAACGGCGGCCAGGGCGGCGGTGCGGTCTCCTTGAAGGGCAGCGGCGGCGTCACGCTCGATTTAGGCAGTGTAGCGCAAGCAAGCGGCGCGACCGGAGGCAGCGTGGCCGTGCACGCCGATCAGGGCGCGGTGGAAGCAAGTGGCACGCTCGATGTAACGGGCCATGAAGGTGCCGGCGGCAGCATACAGATTGCCGCACGCTCCGATATCACGCTCGACATCGCCAGCCGGATTCTCGCCAGCGGCCGATCCGGCGGCGAAGTCCGGATCGAATCGGGCGAAGGCACGCTGCTCGTTTCTGGCTTGATAGACGGCAGGGGCAGCGACGGTCAAGGTGGGCGGGTGCTGCTGCTCGCGCCCCGCGTCGGCCTGATGAACAGGGCAGTGGTAAGCGTCTCGGGCCAAACCGGCGGCGGCACGGTGTTGGTGGGCGGAAACTTCCATGGTTCCGGCCCGGAGCAGAACGCAAGCGCCACCTACATTGGTCCGGGTGCGTCTATCAACGCCGATGCGACGGGAAACGGTAACGGCGGGAGCATCGCGCTGTGGTCGGAAGATGTCACGCGTGTCTATGGCTCGGTGTCGGCGCGCGGCGGCGCGGAGGGCGGAAACGGCGGATTTGTGGAGACATCCAGCCACAATCAGCTCGACGTCACCGGCATGCAGCTCGACCTGCGCGCACTACGCGGTCAAGGCGGCAACTGGCTGATCGATCCATATAACGTCACTATCAATGCCGGGGCTACCGGACAGGTCACCGTAACCGGTGGCAGCGAATTCGCTTCAAACGCCACCGGTGCAAACATCGATGCAGCCGATATCATTGCGCAGCTGAACGGCGGCACCTCTGTCACGATTACGACGGCTGCCGCCGGCGCGGGCCTCGAGGCCGGAGACATTACGCAGACCACCGCGATTTCGAAAACAGCCGGTGGGGATGCAAGTCTCACGATGACCGCGGCGGGCACGATCACAATCGGCGCGGCGATTTCGTCCACACTCAATAAGCTTAACGTAACCTTGCGGGCGAATGACAATACGGGTGGCACGGGCGGCCAGAACGACCAGGACACCGCCTCGGGTAACGTAGTAGTCAGTGCCGCGATCGACACGCTCGGCGGGACGTTTCAAAGCAGCGGCGTCGATTTCAACAATACCAGCGGCGCGATCACGACGAGCGGCGGAAACGTCACCCTCACTCACACGGGGAATGTAACCGTTGGTGCGGCGATCACCACTGCGACCGGTTCGTTCGCCAGTTCAGGCGTCATTTTCAACAACACCACCGCGGGCGCAATTACCACCGGCGGCGGCGATGTGACGATTAATCACTCCGGGATGGTGACGCTCGACGCGGCGATCAATGCGGCTGCTGGGAACGCAACGATCATTGGCGATTCGATTGTCAATGGAACTGCCGCATCGACTCTCACCGCGGGGATCGCCAATCTCGTGGCGAATACCACTATCGGCGTGGGCGGGGCGGGCGCTTTCGAAACGTCGGTCAACACGCTGAATGCCGTAGCCGGCGGCAACATCGCTATTCTGGAATCCAACGCGGTGACGCTTGGCACAATTTCTTCGGGCGATTCGATTACCATCACGAATACCACCGACGATATCACGCTTGGCACAGCCTCGGGCGGGATAGTTACAGCTCTCAACGCGGTTTCCGTTAGCACGACGGCCGGAGACATTCTCGACGGAACAGGCGCTGCGTTCACCAATATCAGCGTTGGCGCGGGCGGTGCCGTAACGCTTAGCGCCACTGCCGGCGCTCGCGCGATTACCAGTATTAGGGTGGCAACGGACACCCCAGGTACCTACAACCCGGTTTCGGGTTTTACCGAGGGAACGACCGCCACTGTCGGGGCCGTAACCTCGGCGGCTGGAACGCTGAGGATCTATTCGCCCGGCGATTTGACCATGAGCGGCACGCTTACCGCGGGTGGTGCGGCATCATTGATTGCGGTTGGGAACATAGCCGTCAACGACGTGGTCACGACGACTGGAAACTTCGACAGTAGTGGTGTCAATTTCACCAACACTGCGGCGATTTCGACCAACGGTGGCAACGTCACCATCGGCAATTCCGGTCTGGTGGCTGTCAACGCCGCTATTACCACGCTTGGCGGCAGTTTTACGTCAACGGCGGGACAGGGTTTCAGTAGCACTGCAGCCGGCGTTATTACGACTACGGCGGGCGCGGGCACGACCTCTGGGCATATTGACATCGATGTGAGCGGCACGGGCACGGTGGATCTGGCCGGGGACCTGGTGAGCACGGGTGCGAACAATGGGGCGGGTGCGGGCTCTACGGCGGGCATCGTGACGATCGACACGGTGAGCGGCACGATTGCGGTGAACAACATTACCGCGAGTGGTGGCGACTCCAATGGGGTGGTGGGCGCCGATGCGGCGACGATCACGCTGAACACGGGTGGTGGTGCGACGATCACGTTGAACGGCAACCTGACGGCCAAGGGTGGTGCGGGCACGACGCAGGGTGTGGGCAAGACGATCACGGTCTCGGATGCGGCGTTGCTGGGTGCGGGTATCACGATTGACACCGGGGCGACGGCGGGCGATATCGTGTTCTTGAGCACACTCGATGGCACGGCGGCGAACACCCAGACCCTGGGGCTGACCGCGGGCACGGGGGATGTGAGCTTCTCGAACACGGTGGGAGCGGGCACGGCGCTGGGGGCGGTGACGATCAGCAGTGCGAAGGATGTGGGGCTCAC
>JACZJU010000187.1 GCA_014860395.1 Burkholderiales bacterium
GCCGGCCTGCTCGGCATAGGCGGCGGCGCCATCATGGTGCCGCTGCTGGTGATGCTGTTCGAGGCCCAGGGCTTGCCGCGCGAGCAGGTCCTGCATCTCGCGGTCGGCTCGGGCATGGCGACCATCCTGCTCACCTCTATCTCCAGCGTGCGCGCGCATGCCCAGCGCGGCGCCCTGCGCTGGGACCTGGTCAAGGCGATGACGCCGGGCATCCTCGTCGGCGGCCTCGTCGGATCGGCTGTGGCGGGTGCAATCCCGACGCGCCTGTTTGCGGTGCTGTTCTGCATCGTGGTGTATATCGCTTCGGCCAACATGCTGCTCGATCGCAAGCCCCAACCCTCGCGCGCCGCGCCAGGCGCCGCGGGCATGTTCCTCGCCGGCTTCGTCATCAGCGCGACTTCCGCGTTTGCCGCGATCGGTGGCGCGTTCATGACCGTGCCGTTCATGCTCTATTGCAATGTGCCGCTGCTGCAGGCGATAGGCTGTGCCGCGGCGATCGGATTCCCGATCGCGCTCGCGGGCACCACGGGATTCATCGCCAGCGGCCTGGCGCAGGGCGGCCTGCCGGCGTGGAGCGTCGGCTATGTTTATTTACCGGCGGTCTTAGGCGTCGCGCTTACCAGCGTGCTGCTCGCCCCGGCGGGCGCCGCGTTCGCGCATCGGTTGAAGACCAAAACGCTAAAGCGCATATTCGCCGGCCTGCTGTTCGTGATGGCGACGAAAATGCTGATCACGCTGTGGTGACATTGCTGCGGACTATTAGACGATGCCGTCCGCGCGCAGCTTGGCGATTGCCGCATCGTCGAGCTTGAGCAGGCCGCGCAGGATTTCCTCGGTGTGCTGGCCCAGCACCGGCGGGGCGAGCTTGTACTCCACCGGCGTGGCGGAGAAACGCATCGGGCTTGCCACCGTCGGCAGCTTACCGGCAACCGGATGCTCGAGTTCGACCTTGATGCCGCGCGCTTTCACCTGCGGCTCCTCGAATACCTGTGCTACATCGTTAATCGGACCGTTCGGAATACCCGCCTTCTCGAGCAGCTCCACCCATTCGTGCGTGCTGCGCTTGGCGAACACCGCTTGCAGCAGTCGCGTGAGTTCGGTGCGGTTTTCCACACGCTTGCCGTTGGCGTCGAAACGCGCGTCGTTGGCGAGTTCCTTGCACCCGGCCGCTTCGCAGAACTTGCGGAACAGGTTGTCGTTGCCGCAGGCGAGGATCACGTCGCCGTCTGAGGTCTTGAAGGGCTGGTAGGGCACAATGTTCGGATGCAGGTTGCCGATGCGCTTGGGCGGCTTGCCGGTGGCGAAGTAGTTGGTGTTCTGGTAGGCGAGCAGCGCGATCTGCGAATCGAGCAGCGCCAGGTCGAGGTGCTGGCCTATGCCGGACTCGGCGCGATGCGCAATCGCCGCGCATACGGCGATGCTGGCGTACATGCCGGTAATAATGTCGGCCACCGGGACGCCGGCGCGCTGCGGGCCGCCGCCGGGCGCGCCATCGGGTTCGCCGGTGACGCTCATCATCCCGCCCATGCCCTGGATCATGAAGTCGTAGCCGGGATGCTCGCGGTAGGGCCCGGTCTGGCCGAAACCGGTGACAGAGCAGTAGATCAGGCGCGGGTTGATTTGCTTCAGATCGTCGTAGGACAGGCCGTAGCGCGCCAGGTCGCCGAACTTGTAGTTTTCGATCAGAACGTCGGAGACACGCGCGAGTTCGCGCACGAGTTTCTGCCCCTCGGGCTTGGAGATGTTGAGCGTGATCGACTTCTTGCCGCGGTTGGCCGAGGTGAAATAGGCCGAGTCCTTGGTGTCGCGCCCCTCGCTGTCCTTTACCCAGGGTGGGCCGTACGTGCGCGAGTCGTCGCCGTGCTTGGGCCGCTCGACTTTGATCACCTCGGCGCCCAGGTCGGCCAGGTTCTGGCCGGCCCAAGGGCCGGCGAGCACGCGAGAAAGATCGAGTACGCGAATGTGGGACAGTGGACCGGACATGGGATCAGGCTTTCCTTGCAAAATGGAGATGGTTTTATTCGATCGCAGCCATATTGCCGCGGTGCGGCAGGCGCTTCACTCGAGGCCGCCCATCATGTGATCGGGCAGCCAGGTCGCGATCTCGGGGAACGCGCTCAGGATTACGATCGCCAGTATCATGCACAGCACATATGGGAAGGCACCGTGCATGATTTTCATCAGCGGCACGTCCGGCGCTATCGCGTTAATGACATAGATATTGAGGCCGACCGGCGGGCTGATCAGCCCGATTTCCATATTGATGGTCAGAATCACGCCGAACCACACCGGATCGAACCCGGCCGCCTTGATGATAGGCAGCAGAATCGGACTGGTCATCAGGATAATCGCCGCCGGGGGAATGAAGCAGCCCGCAATCAGCAGGAACAGGTTGATCAGTCCCATCAGCACCCAGCGATTTACGTCGAGCTCGGCGATCGCAATCGCCAGCGTTTGTGTCAGGTACATCGAGGTGAGCATGTAGCCGAACACCACGGAGGCGGCAATGATCATCAGGATCATCACCGATTCCCTGGTGGTGTCGCGCAGAATCGCCCACCATTGTTTCGGGCTCCACATGCGGTAGATCACCACCGCCATCACCACGCACAGCGCCGCGCCCACGCCGGCCGCTTCCGACGGCGTCGCCACGCCGCCGTAGAGCACGTACATGACGCCAACGACGATCGCAAGGAAAGGCGCGACCTTGGGCAGGGACTGGAACTTCTGCTTCCAGGTGTAACGGAAGTCCAACGCATGTGCGCGGAATCCCCGCTTCCACATGAGGAACAGCGTCCACAGAACGAACAGCCCGGTGAGCAGCAGCCCCGGCAACACGCCGGCGAGAAACAGGCGTCCGATTGAGGTCTCGGTGGCGATGCCGTAAAGTATGAGGGTGATCGACGGCGGAATCAGGATGCCGAGTGTGCCGCCGGCGCAGATCGAGCCGGTGGCGACGTCGTCCGGGTAGCCGCGCTTGCGCATTTCAGGGATGCCCATTTTGCCGATCGCCGCACAGGTCGCCGGCGAGGAGCCGGTAAGGGCGGCAAACAGTGCGCAGGCGCCAAGGTTGGAAATCACCAGTCCGCCGGGCAGCCGGTACAACCATCGGTCCAGCGCCTCGTAAAGATCCTTGCCTGCCGGCGAAGAGCCTATCGCAGCCCCCATCATGACAAACATCGGAATCGACACCAGGGTGAAGTCTTCCAGCCCGGCGTAAAAGGTCTCGGCCACCACCTGCA
Source organism: Burkholderiales bacterium (assembly GCA_014860395.1). Lineage (GTDB taxonomy): Bacteria > Pseudomonadota > Gammaproteobacteria > Burkholderiales > SG8-39 > 2-12-FULL-64-23. Next base: position 3,243 of record JACZJU010000187.1, read on the forward strand.
GTGCATCAAAGCCCTGGAATATGGCGATGAACACGATCGCTATCGTTCCCAGGCTGAACGCGACGGGCGCGCCCGAGAGCAGCGTCAGCAATGTCAGCAGCAGAACCAGGGCGCCTTGGGTGCCGGGGCTCATTGGATCACCTTGTCGCTGCGCGCCAAGGCCATATCGAAAATGCGGCCCGCGGGACGGCCAGTCGGGCTCATGTGCGATGCGCCTTGGTGATGCCGAAGGGCGGTTCGCGGCCGCTGACGAGGCCGACCAGGTCCGCGAGACACTGCAGAGTCAGCACGCCTAGTCCGATGGGCAGGGCCGAATAGGGAATCCACAGGCGTACGCGCCACATGGATTCGGATACCCAGCTGTTAACCCAGGACTCGTGCCAGAGAGAGACCGTGAGCGCGGTCATGGTCACGCAGAAGAAAAGTGTCACCCCGGCAGCGAACAGCGCCAGCCACCAGCGCAGCCGCGGTCCCGAGAACAGCGGCAGGATGTCGACGTTGACGTGGCCTCGCTGCATCAGGACGTAGGGGCTGCCGATGAAGGTCGCAGCGACCAGGCCGTAGGTAGCGAAATCGGTCTGCCAGATGGTGTTCTGGTTGAGCACGTAGCGCACGAACACCATATGACAGACGACGATAACGCTGATCGCGATCAGCGCGGCGGCAAAGTAGCCCAACAGTTGCGAGATGAATCTGACGCTTTGGACAAATCTGCCCATGAACGCTCCATCGCGTCCGGCCGGCGGCCGGTCAGAACAAAGGGGATAACTCGGCGGACGGCGTCCGCCGCCCGCCGCCGGTGCGGGGCTTACTTGACGCTGAGTGCTTCGTCGATCAGCTTCTGGCCATCGGGGACTTCCTTGGCGAAGGTGGCGTAGGAGCTCTTCTTGGCGACCGCGATCCAGGCGTCGTACTCGGCCGGCGTCAACGTCACCACCTCGACGTTGTGCTCCTTGAACGTCTTGACCATCTTGTCATCCAGGCCCTCGGCTTCCTTGGCGAAGTACTCTTGTGCCTTTTTTCCGGCCGCGATCAAAACCGCCTGCTGTTTCTTGTCGAGCTTGTTGAAAGCCTTCTTCGACATGAGCAGCGGCTCGTACATGAACCACAAGGTGTTCTCGCCCGGCGCGGTCACGCATTTCACCTGTTCGTAGATGCGGAAGGAGACGAAGCTGCCGGTGCTGGTATCGGTGGCTTCGGCGACGCCGGTCTGCAAGGCGTTATAAACCTCATTGCTCGGGATCGAAATGATGGAAGCGCCGGCTGCCTGCCACATCGCGGCGAAAGTCGCCCCGGCCGAGCGGGTCTTCTGGCCTTTGATGTCGTCGGGCGTGCGGATGCAGCCATTCTTGGAGGCGACGGCGCCGGCGAGCCAGGCGTCCGCAAGCACCATGACGCCCGCTTTATCGATTTTCGACTTGATGTCCTTCATGAACTTCGAGTCGTTCAGACGTGCAGCGCGCGCGTGGCTGCGCACCAAGCCGGGCATCAACGTAGCGCCGAATGCGCGCACCTTGCCGCTGGCGTAATCGAGTGGAAACGCGGAAATGTCGAGTTGGCCATTGACCAGCGCGTTCCATTGTTCCTTAGGCTTGAACAGCGATGCGCCGGGATAGACCTGAATATCCAAACCGACGTTGGCCGCCTTGGCTTCACGCGCGACGATTTGCACCATCTCGTCGCGTACGTCGCCCTTACCACCGGGGAATTGGTGCGATGCGCGCAGCGTGACGTCGGC
>JACZJU010000188.1 GCA_014860395.1 Burkholderiales bacterium
GGATTCGCTCCAGAACTCGCGGCGGCTGTAGCCGCGATCTTCGACGAATTCGCAGTATTCGCCATTGCTCACGGCGCGCGACGCGATCGCAAAAGCAGGCAGCGCCACCTCATGCGCCCATTTTTCGTTGTCGAACACGAAACCGCAGCCGGGTTTGGCCCCCAAGGAAACAATCCCCCCAGGGACCTCGATATCCGGCGCGGCTGATGCGTCCATTTCGGGCCAATCCGCGTCCATGGGATAGCCCAGCGTCTGCCACATGTAGCAAAACGCCTCGTTGTGCATGTCCTGGTGAAAAATCGCGAGCTGCGCGAAATACGCGCGCGCATCGCTGAGCGCTTCGTCATTTAGCAGCGACTGCGTGCGTCCGTACACCGCTTCGACGTAGGCGCGCGTCGCCTGCGCATCGGGCAGATCGAGGGACCAGCGCGTATCATGCGCAACGCGCGCCGAGTCGTACCAGCGGTCGGCGTCGCGCAGCATCGAGGGCGCAGCGAAATCCCCGCCGCGATGCAGCCAGAATTCCTGGAACCAGGCGATATGGCCCAGTTCCCACAGCGGCGGATTGACTATAGTCAGCATAGGAACGGCCGTTGCGCTGTCGATGCGCTGCGTCAGCGTGCGCGTCAGCGCGTGCGCATCCGCCAGCCACTCGCGCAGACTCGCCGCCGGCGGATGCGGCCGGTACAGCGAAAAATCAGGCCAGTCGGCGCGCGCCGTCGGCTCTGCTATATTGTCCATGCTCGCCCTTCTTCCATCCACTCCATGCATAAGCCCGATCGCCCTCCGCTCGTACGCAAATCCGCACCTGCGGCGGAACGCTTGCGCATACTCATTGTAACGCCGGCCGCGCCGGGTTCGCGCCACGGCAACCGCAATACTGCACTGCGCTGGGCGCAGCATTTGCGCGCCCTGGGCCACCGGACGCAGATTGCGCTCGACTGGGACGGGCGCGAAGCCGACATCCTGATCGCGCTGCACGCGCGCCGCAGCCATGCCGCGATGCGCGCGTGGAAGACCAAGCATCCGCATCGCCCGTTGGTGCTGGTGCTCACCGGCACTGATCTGTACCGCGACATTCGCAGCGACGCCGACGCGCGCGCATCGCTGCGCCTGGCCGATCGCATGGTCGTGCTCCAACCCAGGGGCCTGGACCAGCTCAGCGCGGCCGAGCGCGAGAAGACCCGGGTCATTTACCAGTCTGTACGCCGGGTGCGGCGACAAGCCGCGCCACGCAGCTATTTCCTTGTGACCGTAATCGGCCACCTGCGCGAGGAGAAGGATCCGTTTCGCGTCGCCCTGGCGCTCGCGCACCTGCCGCAGCGCGCGATCCGCGTGGTGCAGCTGGGTCAGGCGATGACACCGGAAATGGGCGCGCAGGCGCGCGCGCTGATGCGCGCCGAGCCACGCTATCGCTGGCTGGGCGAACTCGATCATGCAAGCGCGATGCGCTGGCTCGCGCGCAGCCACGCGATGGTGATATCGAGCCGCATGGAGGGCGGCGCGCACGTCGTATCCGAATCAATAGCCATAGGCGTGCCGGTCATCGCGTCCGCGATCCCCGGCAATATCGGCCTGCTCGGCGAAGACTATTCCGGCTATTACCCGTTCGGCGATGAGGCCGCGCTGGCAGCGCTGCTGGCGCGCGCGCATGGCGAGCCACGCTGGCTGGCTGCGCTCGCGGCGGCGGTAAGAGCGCGGCGGCGCGAAGTCGATCCGGCCACCGAGCGCAAGGCCATAGCCCGTTTGATCGCCGATTTGCGGGGCGATTAGCGGGAATTCATCACATAAGCCAAACATTGCGGCGTAAGGTATTGAAGGTTTCGACCGACCAAGGCAGGTAATCTCTGATCGATACCACCAGACGGGAAACCAGATGAACACTCGACGCCTCGCGATACTCGCCGTACTGATCGGCGCCGCGCTCGCCTATTACAGTTTCGACCTGGGCCGTTATCTCAGCCTGGATTTCTTCAAGAGCCAGCAAGCGGCGATCGAAACCTGGCGCGCGGCGCAGCCAGTGACGGCGGCGCTGATATATTTTCTCGCCTACGTCGCGGTCACCGGCCTGTCGCTGCCCGGGGCGGCGGTGATGACGCTCGCCGGCGGCGCGATTTTCGGCCTGCTGTGGGGCACCCTCCTCGTCTCCTTCGCTTCGACGATCGGCGCCACGCTCGCCTTCCTCGTGTCGAGGTTCCTCTTGCGCGACTGGGTCGAGCAGCGCTTCGGCGAGCGCCTGCGCACAATCAACGCCGGCATCGAGCGCGAAGGCGGGTTCTACCTGCTCGCGCTGCGCCTGGTCCCGGCCTTCCCCTTTTTCATGATCAACCTCGCGATGGGGCTCACGGCCATCCGCACCCGGACTTTCTACTGGGTCAGCCAAATCGGCATGTTCTTGGGCACGGTCGTGTACGTCAACGCGGGCACCCAACTCGCGAAAATCGAGTCGCTGTCCGGCATACTCTCGCCCGGGATCGTCGTGTCCTTCGCGCTGCTGGGCATCTTTCCGCTGGTGGCGAAAAAGATCCTCGAGCGCCTGCGTGCAAGAAAGGTCTACGCCGGCTGGAACAAGCCACCGCGCTTCGATCGCAATCTGGTCGTGATCGGCGCCGGCTCGGCCGGCCTGGTCACCGCCTATATCGCCGCAGCGGTCAAGGCCAAGGTCACGCTGATCGAGAAACACAAGCTCGGCGGCGACTGCCTCAATACCGGCTGCGTGCCGTCGAAAGCGCTGATCCGCTCGGCCAAGCTGCTCTCCCACATGCGCCGCTCGGCCGAGTTCGGAATCCGCGAGACCAAGGCGGAATTCGATTTCGCCGAGGTCATGGAGCGCGTGCAAAACGTCATCAAGGCTGTCGAGCCTCACGACTCCGCCGAGCGCTACACCGAACTCGGGGTGGAGGTGATCGAGGGCACGGCGAAGATCGTCTCGCCCTGGGAGGTGGAGCTCACGCGCAACGACGGCGCCGCCGAGCGCCTGACGACGCGCTCCATCGTCATCGCCGCCGGCGCCCGCCCCTTCGTGCCGCCGATTCCCGGCATCGAGAACACCGGCTATCTCACCTCCGACACCGTGTGGAACCTGCGCCAATTACCGCAGCGGCTGGTGGTGCTGGGCGGCGGCCCGATAGGCTCCGAACTCACCCAGACCTTTGCCCGGCTCGGCGCCGAAGTCACGCAGGTGGAAATGGCGCCGCGCATCCTGATCCGCGAAGATCCCGAGGTGTCCGAGCTCGTGACGCGGCGCTTTCGCGACGAAGGCATCGCCGTGCTCGTCAATCACAAGGCGAAACAGTTCGTCATCGAACGAGGCGAGAAGATCCTCATCGCCGAGCACGAAGGGCGGGACGTGCGCATTTCTTTCGACGGCCTGCTGGTTGCCGTCGGCCGCGTCGCCAATCTGAAAGGCTACGGACTGGAGGAACTGGGCATCCCGGCAGAGCGCACCGTGACGACCAACGAGTTCCTGCAAACCAAGTTCCCCAACATCTATGCCGCGGGCGACGTCGCCGGGCCCTATCAATTCACCCACACCGCGGCGCATCAGGCCTGGTATGCGGCGGTGAATGCGCTGTTCGACCCGTTCAAGAAGTTCCGCGCCGACTACTCGGTAATTCCCTGGGCCACCTTCGTCGATCCCGAAGCGGCGCGCGTGGGCTTGAACGAGATCGAGGCGAAGGAACGCGGCATCCCCTTTGAGGTGACGGTGTACGGCATCGATGACCTGGACCGCGCCATCGCCGACGGCGAGGCCCACGGCTTCGTCAAGGTGCTCACCGTGCCCGGCAAGGACAAGATATTGGGCGTCACCATCGTCGGCGAGCACGCCGGCGACCTGATCGCCGAATACGTGCTGGCGATGCGCCACGGCATCGGCCTCAACAAGATCCTCGGCACCATCCACATCTACCCGACGCTGGCCGAGGCGAACAAATATGCAGCGGGTGTGTGGAAGAAGGCGCATGCGCCGCAGAAATTGCTCGAATGGGTGGCGCGTTTCCATGCCTGGCGGCGCGGATAAGGGGTGGAACATGAAGCGCGCGCTCGTCTTCCTCGCTCTGATGCTCTCCGCCGCCACGGCTTTCGCCTTCGACCACAGTCATGCGGCCTGGGACGCGTTGCTGAAGAAGCAGGTGGTGATCGCGCCCTCGGGCAATGCCTCGCGCGTGCGCTATGCCGGCATGCTGGCCGAGCACGCGGCGCTCAAGTCCTACATCGACAGCCTGTCCGCGGTGACCGAGGCCGAGTACCGCGGCTGGACCAAAGCGCAGCAACTCGCGTTCCTGATCAATGCCTACAACGCGTTCACGGTCGAGCTGATCCTGAGCAAGTATCCGCAGCTCGAATCGATCAAGGACCTCGGCAACCTGTTCCAGTCGCCGTGGAAGCGTGAATTCTTCTCTCTGCTCGGCAAGAAGCGCAGTCTCGACGATATCGAGCATGGCATGGTCCGCGCGCCCGGCGCCTTCGACGAACCGCGCATCCATGTCGCGCTGGTGTGCGCATCGATCGGCTGCCCGATGCTGCGCAACGAGGCCTACACCGCCGAGCGGCTGGACGCGCAGCTCGAAGACGGCATGCGCCGCTTCCTATCGGACCGGACGCGCAACCGCTTCGATGCCGTCAGCGGCACCTTGAGCGTATCCAAGCTGTTCGATTGGTACGGCAAGGATTTCGAGCAGGGCCACGCGGGTTTCACCTCGCTCAAGGCAACTTTCGCCAAATACGCCGAGCGCCTGGCGGACACGCCCGAGGCGCAGGCGCGGGTACGGCAAGGCGACTATCATCTGGAGTTCCTGGACTACGACTGGAAGCTCAACGATGCGCCCTGAAATGACGCAGGATCAACGAACCGCCAGCGTAGTCATCAACGGCCGCAATGTTGCTGTCGAGTGGACCCGCGCGGCCGCAGGCGAACTTGCCCGGCGTCCGCGTCCGCTCATCGTCGAACTGGAGCTGTATTTTTCCTGCCTGGTGAAGAAATTCGTGCACTTTCACGAGGAAGCCGGCGACCGCGAGACCGTCGCTGCGAACGACAAGCTGCTACTCTATTTTCGCCCGGTGACCTCGACGACGTGTAGTTTCGAGGTCGCCGAACGCCTGGGCCGCCAACCGGAAATGGATTTGCACAGCGACGCGGTCAAAAAGATCGCCCCGAAGAAAGTCCGCATCGATTTCGCCAGAGGCGCCTGGCAAGGCCATTTCAGTCTGTGACCTCCGACCATCGATAATTCTACTGTCGCTCAGGAGGAAATCTTCATGCCCAAAGCCGTATGGAACGATGTCGTGATCGCGCAAACCGAGCGCTTCGAAACCGTTGAGGGCAACGTCTACTTTCCGCCTGAATCGCTGGACATGCGCTACTTCCGCGCCAGCGACACGCATTCGACCTGCCACTGGAAGGGCGTAGCCAGTTACTACGACATCGTGGTCGAGGGGCAGGTCAACAAGGATGGCGCCTGGTATTACCCGCAAACCAAGCCGGCGGCAGCGAATATCGCCGGCCACATCGCCTTCTGGCGCGGCGTGCAAATCATTGCGTGAGCGGCCTGCGCGCGACGCAAACGGTTAAAATGCGGCTGGAAACAAATAAGACCGCAAGGACATGAAACTCGCCACCCTCAAGGACGGAACCCGCGACGGCACGCTGATCGTGGTGTCGCGCGACCTGAAGCACGCAATCAAGGCCGACGACATCGCGCCGACGCTGCAGGCGGCGCTGGACGATTGGGACTATGCCTCGCCGCAGCTCACCGACCGCTACGACGCGCTCAACCGCGCGCCGGGCAGTCGCGCCTTCGAATTCGATCCGAAGCAATGCGCTTCGCCCCTGCCGCGCGCCTACCAGTGGGCCGACGGCTCGGCGTATATCTCCCACGTCGAGCGCTTGCGCAAGGCGCGCGGCGCGGAAATGCCCAAGGCTTTCCGCAACGATCCCCTCATGTACCAGGGCGGATCCGACGCCTTCCTCGGTCCTTGCGACGACATTCCGTTGGAATCCGAAGAATGGGGTCTGGACCTGGAAGCCGAAGTCGCGGTAATCACCGGCGACGTGCTCATGGGCAGCCCTGCAAAGAAAGCGGGCGAGCAAATCCGCCTGCTGATGCTGGTGAACGATGTGTCGCTGCGCAACCTGGCGCCGGCGGAACTCGCCAAGGGCTTCGGCTTCTTTCAGAGCAAGCCCAGTTCGGCGTTTTCCCCGGTGGCACTGACGCCGGACGAGCTCGGTCCCGCCTGGGACGGCGGCAAACTGAGCCTGCCGCTGCTGGTACACGTCAACGGCGAGTTGCTCGGACGCCCCGACGCCGGGGTGGATATGGGCGTAGAGTTCCCGAGGCTGATCGCGCACGCCGCCGGAACCAGGCCGCTTACCGCCGGCACCATCGTCGGTTCGGGCACGGTATCCAACGCGGATCCCGCCGCAGGCACGGCCTGCATCGCGGAAAAGCGTGCGCTGGAGACCATCGCCGGCGGCGAGCCGGCGACGCCGTTTCTCAAATTCGGCGACCGCGTGCGCATCGAGATGTTCGACGCCGAGGGCAATTCCCTGTTCGGCGCAATCGAACAGCAGGTCGTCAGCTACACGCCGCCCAGGTAAACGCCCTGCACCGGGAACGCGGCCGGAAATGGCCTGACGTAGCAATGAAATGAGCGGCCATACCGATTCCGCGCAGTCGCGCCTGACTTTTGCCGAGGACGAAGCGCGTTTGCCCTGGCTAGGTTTGCTGCTGGAGATGTATAACGCAACCGATCAGGGCGTGGCGCAAGGCATCCGCCAGGCTGAGCGCCAGGGACGGACCTTGGCCTGCGCACGCGGTTGCGCCGCCTGCTGCCGCAGCCATGCCGACATTCCGGTCTATCCCCTGGAACTGGCGGGCATTGCGTGGTTCGTCTCTGAAAAAATCAGTGGCGAGCTGCGTCAAAAGCTGCAGCAGCAACTGGCGGAACATAAGGCTAATCCATCATGCCCGTTCCTGGTGGATGAGGCGTGCGCGATTCATCCGCTGCGTCCCATGGCCTGCCGCCATTTCAATGTATTCGACCGTGCCTGCGCGGAGGGGGAAGACGCTTTTCATACGCGCCGCAAGGATGTGTTGACGCCGGTGGCGTTCCACAAGAACAAGGCCCTGGCGATGATGCTGCGCCACCACCAAGTGCCGACCGAGACCGAGCGCAAGGCGCGCGTGGCCGATGGCAGCGTGCATGGTCTGGCGCAGAGCTTGCGCGAGGTACGCTGGGAGAACTTGGCGCGGCGCATGAAGGGGTAGGAGAATCGATCTCCCGGGAGACTGGCGGCCGAAAGAAAAAGGCCGATGGCGCTTTGTGAGCACCATCGGCCTAAAGTCGGAGTTCCAAAGGAGGAGGAGGAGAAACCCCGCAACTGAATAGTACATGGAAAATGTTGCGGCGCAATAGTTTTTTCTGATTGTCCCCATCAGCCACACAAGTATTATCCCTAATTCTATATATCCTCTATCAGAAAATATAATTGTCGCAGCGCAGCAATGTGCTATAAACATTCCATGGGGGAGGCCGTAAAGGAAGTAAGGAGCCTGCCACATGATCATCAGAAAAATCACCGCATTCGAGCGGAACGCCGTTAGGCGCTTTTATCTCGATCTTTCCAGCGACGACCGCCGCAAGCGCTTCTGCTGCATGCTTTCCGACGAGGCCATTTCCAAGTACGTGGACGGCGTGGACTTCATGCGCCATACGATCCTGGGTGCATTCAACGAACATGCGCAGCTGATCGGACTGGCCGAACTCGCCCCCGGCACCGAGGAGAACGAACTCGCATTCTCCGTGCGCCCGGACCTGCGTAGCCGGGGCATCGGCACGCGACTGATGAAACGCTCGCTCCTGTACGCCAGGATTTGCGGCATGAGAAAAGTGTTCGTCATGTTTCTGTCGGACAACACACCGATGAGCAGGTTGGCCAAGAACGCAGGAATGCAGGTGAAAACGGCAGGCAGCGAAACCTATGCCGCGCGCGAGCTGGCTGCGCCCAGCGCACAGGAATTGAGCAGTTGGTTCATCGAAGAAGCCATCGCGCACGGCGAGTACTTCAGCGTTCTGGGAATCGAGCGTTGGGGATCGCTGGTTGCGCCACCGGGTACGCCCCGACCACGCGACGCCAGGGATGCGGTCGCGGTTTAGCCCAGAGCATCTGCACCCATCCGCCAGGGATTCACCGATCGGCCAAGACACCTGCGCTGCGAGCAGTTCGCCCGCGGCGTGAGCACCACCGCTTTGCGCTTGTCCGCACTTGAATCTTCCGATCAGGCTAAAATCTGTCAGATCAAGCAATTGAAAATTCCCAAAGGAGAAAAACGATGTCGGTCAAACACACGGCGGACGTAAAGGTGAACGAAGTCACCGCTGGCAAAGGCACCTCCATCCAGGTGTTGATTTCCTCCCAGGAAGGTCCGAATTTTGCCTTGCGCAAATTCGCGATGCAGCCCGGCGGCGGCATACCGCGCCACACCAACACAGTGGAACACGAGCAGTATGTGCTCAACGGGCAAGCCAAAATTGGCATAGAAGACAAGGTCTTTGAAGTCAAACAGGGGGATGTGGTGTTTATTCCTGAAGGCGTGCCGCACTGGTATGAGAACGTCGGCAAGGGCGTCTTCGAGTTTCTTTGCATCATCCCCAATAAGGAAGACGTGATCACCATGTCGGGTGAAAAGAACTGCTGATCGCCCGCTCGATGGCATCCGCGACCCGCACGGTGCAATTGTCGGTCCTCTGCGACGACACGGCCGCATCGGAGGAGTACCTGGCGGAGCACGGCGTCTCGATACTCGTCGAATTGCCCAACGGCCACCGCTGGCTGATGGACACCGGCACCACGGACGTTTTCCTGCGGAACGCCCGGCGGATGGGGGTGGATCTCGACAACCTGAGCGGAATCGCGATCAGCCATGGCCACGACGACCACGCCGGCGGCCTTGCATTCTATCCCCCTCTCAAAGGGAAGCCCCCCGTGTACGGCCATCCCTACATCTGGCACAAGCAATACCAGGTCGAAAAAGGCGAACCCGTGCGCGTCTGCGGGATGCCCGACTTGGCGCGCAAATACGCCGATCCCGTGTTCCACCCCGTCAACCACAGCGTCAAACTGGATGAGGGCCTGTACTTCTTCACCGATATTCCACGCGAACCGGGGAGCTACGCCCCGGTCGAGGGAAAGTACTTCAACGAGGATGGAACCGGACCCTGCCCGATCCAGGACGATGCCACCCTGGTGGTGAAGACGCCGCGCGGACTGATCGCCATCTTCGGCTGCGGCCATGCCGGTTACATCAATATCCTCAAGGCCGTCCGAAAGACATTTCCCGAAGACAAACTGCTGTCCGTGGTCGGCGGCCTGCATCTGAAGAGCGCGGACGAAAAGGTCATGACGGAAGCGGTCGCGTACACCGATTCCATCAAGGCCGAGGGATTTACCTTCTATGGCGGACATTGCACCGGCGGCAAGACCATCCAGTACTTCAGGGAAAGATACGGCGACAAGGCCGTCATGCCCATGGGGGCCGGACGGGTGATCGAGTATTAGAAAATGTCAGGACGAACAGAACACGGGAAGCCGCAGGCGCATCTGCGATTGAAGCTGGCGGCGGCACTGGCCGCCTTTGCGTTCGCCGCCGCGGCCTTTGCCGCTCCTGCGCCCTGGTACAAATGGCGCAGCAAAACGAACGGAAAGGAAACCTGCGCTCAAACCATGCAAGGCGAGTGGGAAAAGGTCAGCGGACCCTATAAAGATGCCCGCTGCGCAACGCGCGGCGTTCCCGGCTAGCAATCAGTCCGTCCGCACGGCGCCGGGCAGAAAAAAGGCCCAGATCACCGAGGTGCTGGGCCTAAAAGTCGTTCAAAAAAGGTAAGGAGGAGATATCCTTGAACGTGGCCTAATCTTGCGCCACCTCATAAATTCTCAATTCGAGGAATAGACGGGGAAAAGCCTGCCTATTCGTTTCAACCGGCAAATTACGGCGATTCCGATGTCGATTCAGGGGCGTGCAGCTGCAAATCCTGGCTTGAGAGGTGTATGAAAACGATATTGGCCCATCCGCACGAGCGCTTCTCCTCAGAAATCAAGCTCACGCCCAAAATCGTCCGGGACTATGCCCTGGCGGTCGGCGACACCAATCCGGTGCACCATGACCCCGAATTCGCCGCGACTACCCGGTACGGTCGGCTCATCGCCAGCGGGGCGCACACCGCCGCGCTGCTTTTCGCCCTGACCGCCTCGCATTTCTCGTCCAAAGCGTCGGTGGTCGGCCTCGAGTTCTGGGTACGCTATCGGCGGCCCGTGTTTGCCGACGAGACGATACAGCTCGAGTGGCTGGTAGTGAAAGTCACGCCGAACGAGAAACTCGGCGGCGACGTCGTCGAGCTTCGCGGACGCATAAAAGGCGAGGACGGGAAGACCGCGTTGGGCGCGACCGGGCGGGTCTTGGTGACTGCGCGGCTTTAGGCGTCGCTAATACGCGATCGGTTGGTGTTGCGTGGATGCGGTCATAGCGGGTAGTGCGATGTCAGCGACCAAATTGGCGGCAGCCGGCCAGACGGCGCCCATCGAGGCGCGCGCAGGCTTGCCCCAAAGCGAACCGTCGCGTCAATAACGACGAAAGGCGATTATCCGGAATAATTGGAGCGCTGTTTGATACTGACGCTTAGCCACAAGATGGAATTAATGGCCCCGTTCGCTAATCGACAAGACCAAATGGACAGAAAACGTGAACTGAGAATGCGGCGGATTTCGGCTGAGGAACCGAATCTCGACTCCCTGAACTAGTGTTGCCGCGGACGGTGCGGTATATTTGCACCGCCGTTGCCAATCGAAATTGCGTCGCTCACGCCGGTAGACAACATGAACAACACGGAATCGGGGCCGCCATGTTGACCCATCCTTACTGTAAGCTGATTCTCTTGGTGGTTTTGCCTGCCAGCGGCCTGTTCCTCGCAAGCGGCGCCGCGGCGCAATCCGGCGCGGAGGAGGACAACCAGCCCACGCAGCTTGAGGAAGTCAACGTCGTCGGCAAGCGCGCGTTCGATGATCGCTTCATGTCCAACGCCACGCGCCTCACCATCAGCCGCCGCGACATCGAAGCGATGGGAGCTAACTCCATCGGCGACATATTGCGGCAGACGCCGGGTCTGCAGGTCACCACCACGGCCAACGGCGGCATCGAGATCCGCATGCGCGGCATGGGTCCCGAGAACACGCGCATCCTGATCGACGGCGTCCCGGTGAGCGCCAGCAACCGCAGCTCGCAATTGCCCTTGGACGAGTTGCCCGCCGATTTGATCGAGCGCATCGAGGTGATCCGCGCGCCGACTGCGGAATTTCAAGGTGCTGCCGGCGGCAGCCTAAACATCGTGCTGCGCGAGGCATCGGCAAAGAAGGAGACCTACTTGTGGTTGACCGACCAATACGTGTGGGGCAAACACGGGCCGTCGCTGTTCGTTTCGCAGACGGGTCCGCTAGGCGCGCCGCCGCCTAAACCCGCGGCCGGCGGCATCTCCGAATCGAGCTGGACCTACTTCCTCTCGTTAAGCGCGGGCGAGCGCAACCTCGGCAGCGACACCAGGCGCGAGTCTTCGGTCAACACCGCGGCGCCCACCACCGCGAACATTGAGGACGAATCGCGACTGCGCAATTCGTACTGGATACTCAGGCCGCGCGTCACTGGAAGGCTGGGCGCGAGCGACCGCGTCACGTTCCGCGGCGTTTTTTCGGCAAGCGATCGGGATGGCAGCGTGCTCTCCAACCTGAACGGCCTCTCCAATGGCGCCACCGTGGCAAGCGCTACGCAAAACCCCTGGCGGTACAACCGTTCGCACAGCCAAGGCGCGGTGGACTGGAGTCACAGCTTCAAGGACGCCAAGTGGGATACCACGCTACAGTTGGATTATCCCCAAAGCGACTATCGCTTCGATCGCAACACGGAAACGACCCTCGCAGGCGTCGCTACGACACGAACTTCCGCGTACAACGAAGACCGGGCCGAACGCGGTTTGATCGGCAAGACCAAGCTGGCCATTGCAGCCGGCGAATCGGTCTGGACAATGGGCGGCGAGTTTGAGTCGCGCAAACTGGACCTAGGTTCGGCCTCGACTCAGGCTGGCGTCACCACGCCCTTGGACCTCGATGCCTCGACGCGTCGCACGGTGCTTTGGGGCCAGGACGAACTGACCATAGAGTCGATCAAGACGGCTCTAACCGTCGGTTTGCGCGCACAGGACTTCAGCACCGACGTGGCGGCCGCGGGCGCCTCGACCAGATTCGACAAGCTCAGCTGGCAGCCTTCGATCAATACGCGCACGGCATTGTCCGAAGATACCCAGTACCGCTTCAATATTGCGCGTATCAGTCGTAATCCCAGGGTTTGGGAGCTTGCGCCGCTGACGGAGCCCAGCTTCACCAGCAACAGCCCCACGGCGCCCGACTTTCGCGGCAATCCCGACTTGCGGCCTGAATCCACCATCACCCTGGACACCGGCATCGAGCGCCGGCTGGCGATCGGCGGTCAAGCCGGAATCAATCTGTTCGTGCGCCAACAAAGCGATGTCATCCGACGCCGCCTGTTTCTCGTCGGCACGCGCTGGACCGAGCAACCGGACAACATCGGTTCGGCGTTGGTGTGGGGCGTTGAAACGGACATACGCACCAACTTGAAGTGGGCGGGACTGGGGCGCGACTGGACATTGTCTGCAAACGTGAATCTGCTCAATTCGCGGCTCAACGGAGACACGCTGGGCGGGGAACGCATTCCGGGCCAGGCGCGCTATCTGGCGAACCTCAATATCGCAAAACCACTGCGCGTCTCGGGCGGCTGGTATGGGGGCGGTACGCTTGCGCTGACCGGATCATCGGATTCCAATTTCGCGAGCACTCCGAATGTCTTGACGACGGGCGGCGAGCGCGCGCATGCGCAGCTCGATATGTACATAGGCAGCGTGGTGCCGACACTCGGATTTTGGCGCCTGAACGTGTACAACATCACCGACTTTCGCAGCGACCGCACGCGCGTCGTTACCGACACGCTGACCGGGACGGTCACCACCGAGCATTCCGAGCGGTGGTTGACACCGCGCTGGTTTCTGACTCTGGGTACGCGGTTCTAGGCCTGCCTTCGCACTATGCGTGCAGCATGAGCGCCTCGAAGCACGTTGCGCAGATTGCCGTGGTCGTGGCGGCGCACCTGGTGCTGCTGTCGGCGTTGCTCGCCTACCGGCCAGCGAGGCAGGCCATGCTGCAGATCATTCCTGTGGTTGCGAGCATCGTCCCGTCGGAACGCGCTGAAACGACTTCACCCCCAGCATCAGTGCATAAAGTGGCGCCGAAGGCGCGGCAAGCACCAGCGCACAAACAAAGGCCAGCTGCTCCAAAAACTACGCCAATAATTGCTGCCGAATCCCCGCCCGCAATGACAGCGGCAATGGTTGCCGCACCAGCGCCTCCGGAAAACAGCGCACCGACAGCTGCGGCGCCCGCACCATCTTCGGCAACATCCCAATCTGCCGCTCAGGCGACGTGGACACCGCCCCGCGCGGATGCCGCCTATCTCAACAACCCGAAACCGGAGTACCCCGCTGTCTCGCTACGCTTGGGCGAGACAGGCCGCGTTGTATTGAACGTGCTAGTCTCCGCCACCGGCGCTGCTGAACAAGTGAACGTGCATACCTCAAGCGGCTCTGAGCGCTTGGACCAAGCGGCTGTAAAAGCGGTAAAGAAATGGAAGTTCATACCCGCCAGGCGCGGTGATGAGGCCGTCGCCGCACAAGTACTGGTGCCGATTACGTTCAAAACTGAAAGCGAATAACACTTCATATGCCGAACTCTGCGACTGCTTCGCTCGGCTTTGCCCACTTTATCGGGCAAAGCGACACCGTATCGAAATTATTGCTGTTGACCCTGCTCGTGATGTCGGTGCTCACCTGGACCATCATCCTGAATCGCGTCGTGGCGGGGCGCGGCCTGCGCATCGCCATGCGGCGTGCGCTCGACGGCATGAGGAACACGACCCACGCGAACGCTTTGCCGGTCCTCGCCGAGGCTGCGGACGGCGGCGATCCGTTCCAGCGGCTGACGGCGACGGCCCTGGCGGTCACGGCGCCGGCCGCAAATGTGTCCGGCCTCTCCTATGCCGAGATCCTCACCCGTTCCATGCGCAACTGCATCAATGAAGAGACGACGACCATGGAAACCGGCCTCGCCACGCTCGCTTCCATTGCCAGCAGCGCACCCTTCGTGGGCTTGTTCGGAACGGTGTGGGGCGTGTACCACGCGCTGGTCAACATCGGCATGTCGGGTCAGGGCACGCTGGACAAAGTCGCCGGCCCTGTCGGCGAGGCATTGCTGATGACGGCCGTTGGTCTCGCCGTGGCGATCCCTGCCACCCTTGCCTATAACACCTTCGTGCGGCGCAACCGCCTGATCCTGACCAAACTGAACAGCTACGCTCACGACGTATTCGCGTTGCTAGCAGGCAAGGCTTGAGGGAGTATAAACGTGACTTTTGGCAGTTTCGACAGCAGCGGGCATACACAGCAGAACGCGGAGATCAATGTCGTGCCGTTGATCGATGTGATGCTGGTGATGCTGGTGATTTTCATCATTACCGCCCCGCTTCTGACGAACGCGGTAAAGCTGGATTTGCCGACTGCAACGAGCAACGTCAACCAGGTCAAACGCGAGAACCTGCAAATAGCAATTGACGCTTCCGGCCAATTGTTCTGGAACGGCGAGGCGATCGATCGCGCCACCCTACAGGCGCGCCTGGCGCAAAGTTCGAAGCAAGAACCGCAGCCGGAGATTCAGCTGCATGCCGATAAGACTGTTGCCTACCAGCGTGTGGCCGAAGTGCTGTCCGATGCCGCCAAGGTGGGCATGACGCACATCGGCTTTGTTACGGATCCAAATTAGGGAAACGGATGAAACTGTCGGCTCGTTCCCTCTCCCATCTAGTAAAACTGAAGCAATTTCTCTTGCCTGCGTGAAGTAGTTTGACCGGACTGCGCAATCGGCGGGAGAAGGGGGCAAAAGAAATCAGAGCATCTGGTAACTCCGGGCAACACGCGGCGGGACCCGCGGAGGTTCCGGCCGTGGCGGTGGCGGCGCCGGTGGCGGCAGCTTTTCCGGCGGCTCGGATGGCGGAAACTGTGGAGGCAGGATGATATCGGGCGGTTCCCGACTCGGCGGCATTGGCGGAATGTCCGAAGGGACGC
>JACZJU010000002.1 GCA_014860395.1 Burkholderiales bacterium
GGAGAGGGGGCTCGCTCCGCTCAGAGAGGGGGCGGTAGCTCCGCTCCTTGTCGTGGCGATCCCGCCGGCCCCTCTTCCGCGCGGGATGAATCAGCCCTTGTCCGCCCCCGGAGAGTGCTGATATAATTCGCGGTTTTCCGCCCAAGTAAAAAGCCGGAGTATTAATGCCTACCGTACGAGTCAAGGAAAACGAGCCGTTTGAAGTGGCGCTGCGCCGGTTCAAACGCACGATCGAAAAAACCGGGCTGCTGACCGAACTGCGCGCACGCGAGTTCTACGAAAAGCCCACCGCCGAGCGCAAACGCAAGCTTGCCGCAGCGGTCAAGCGCCACTACAAGCGCATCCGCAGCCAGCAACTGCCGCCCAAGCTGTTCTAAGCCCCAACCGACGATAGCTGACGGTCAGGTCCGTTCCGGCCTGGCCGCTCACGCAGCGCCGCCCTCCGGATGTCGCTCAAGGCACAAATCACCGAAGACATGAAGGCCGCCATGCGCGCCAAGGATGCGGCGCGCCTGTCGGCGATCCGCCTGCTGCTAGCGGCGATGAAGCAGCGCGAAGTGGACGAGCGCATCGAACTGTCGGATGCGGACATCCTCGCCATCATCGAAAAAATGCTGAAGCAGCGGCGCGACTCGGTGACCCAATTCGAGGCCGGCGGCCGCCAGGATCTGGCCGACGTGGAAAAATTCGAAATCGGAGTGCTTTCGGGCTACATGCCGCAGCAACTCACCGAGGCTGAAATCGCCGCCGAAGTGGCCGCAGCAGTCGCAACGGCCGGCGCCAAGGCGATGCAGGACATGGGCAAGGTCATGGCGCTGCTCAAACCCAAGCTCGCCGGCCGCGCCGATATGGCGAAAGTGTCGGCGCAGGTGAAGGCGAAACTCGCCGGTTAACCCCCCGGGGCGTCGCGACTGGCACCGGCCAGGGCCATTCAGCCGGAATTCCCGCTTTCCGCTTGCGTTCCGGCCGAATTGGCCTATAAAGAGTACATGTTCCCCAGGCGCGGATGCCGGGGAAAATTTTTTTCAGGCCCTGCCGCGCGTGATACCTGATTCCTTCAAACGCGACTTGCTCAATCGCGTCGACATCGTCGATATCATCCAGCGCCATCTGACGCTCAAAAAAGCCGGTGCCAACTACAGCGCCTGCTGCCCCTTCCACACCGAGAAGTCGCCTTCCTTCACCGTCAGCCCGACCAAGCAGTTCTATCACTGCTTCGGTTGCGGCGCGCACGGCGACGCGATCGGCTTCCTGATGGAGTATTCCGGCCTGGGCTATATCGAGGCGATCAAGGAACTGGCGGCGGGTGCCGGCATGACCATGCCCGAATTCGAGCCGCGCTTCGGCAAGAAGAAGGAAGAAACCGGACCCGATTTGTACGACCTGATGCAGCGCGCCACGCAGTACTACCGCGAGCAGCTGAAGGCTACACCGCAGGCGATCGAGTACCTCAAGCGCCGCGGCTTGTCGGGCCAGATCGCGGCGCATTTCGGCATTGGCTATGCACCCGACGGCTGGCAAAACCTGCAAGCCGTGTTTCCCGATTACAGCGACAAGAGCCTCAAGGAAGCAGGCTTGGTGATCGAAAACGATGCCGGCAAGCGCTACGACCGTTTCCGCGATCGCATTATGTTTCCGATCATCAACCAGCGCGGCTTCGTCGTCGGCTTCGGCGGGCGCGTCATCGGCGCGGGCGAACCGAAATACCTCAACTCGCCGGAGACGCCGCTGTTCGAAAAAGGACGCGAGCTCTACGGGCTGCCGCAGGCGCGCCAATCGATACGCGATGCCGGGCGCGTGCTGGTGGTCGAAGGCTATATGGACGTGGTGGCGCTGGCGCAGCATGGTGTCGGCTACGCGGTGGCGACGCTGGGCACGGCGACTACGCCCGTCCACGTGCAGAAGCTCCTGCGCCAGGCCGATGAAATCGTGTTCAGCTTCGACGGCGATGCGGCGGGCAGGAAAGCTGCCTGGCACGCCCTGGAAGTGAGCCTGCCAGCTACGCTCGATCAAAAGACGATTCGTTTCCTGTTTCTGCCCGAAGGCGATGACCCGGACAGCTACGTGCGCAGCAAGGGCAAGGAAGCGTTCGAGGAACTGGCGGGGCGCGCCGAGCCGCTCTCGGCCTATCTGCTCGGGCAATTGCGCGCTCGCGTGGACACCAACACCGCGGAAGGCCGTTCGCGCCTGGTGCACGAGGCCAAGCCCCTACTCAAGAGCGTGGCTGCGCCGGGACTGCAGCTGCAGTTGCTCAAGCAGGTAGCGGACATCAGCGGCATGACCCAGCAGGAAGTCGAGCGCTTGTGCGAATTGCGCCGCAGCACGCCGGCGCCTGGCGGGTGGCAGCGCCCCGCGCCGCCCAAGATCGCTCGCGCGGCGGTCAAGAGTTTTGAACTGAGCCTGCTGAAATGTGTCTTAATTAAGCCGGCGCTCGCGGGTGAACTGTCGAGTGAAATCATCCGCGGCGAGAGCATCGAGGTGAACGCCTTGCTCGCGCTGGGCGATTACGTGCGCGCCAATCCCGAGGTCAGTTCGGAAGTGATGTTGATCGACCATTTCCGCGGCAGCCCCTACGAGATGCTGCTCAGGCAAGTTCGTTCGGAGCTCATATCGCTGGCCCTTTCTCCGGAGGACGCGGAGGGCGAATTTCGCGACGCGTTGCCGCGACTGGAGCGCCAGCGCATCCACGAGCAGTTGAATGAATTGCAGCGTAAGAACAAAGCGGGAGCGCTCAGCGCGGCGGATATAGAGCTGATGAACGCGCTGACCAAGCGCCTCGCGACGCTGGATCAGCGACCAGGCGCAAACCGGCCTGTGGTATAATTGACGACTTTTTTTCGCATTACTTCACCGACTTAGGACAAGCTCATGGCAGCACATCAAGCCAAGAAACCCACCGCAGCGGCAAAAGCGAAGGCCACGAAGCCGAAGGCGCCCCGTAAGTTGGCCTCGCCACCGAAGAAAAAGCCCGCGGCGGGGACAAAACCTCTCGCCAAGACGAGGCCTCTGGCGAAGGCGAAGCCTGCGGCGAAGTCGAAACCTCTGGCGAAAAATGCCAAGCCCTCGGCCAAGACGGTGGTGAAACCCACGCCCAAGCCAGCGGCCAAGGCCAAGCCCCAGGCGGGCAAGGCTCAGGTGCCGGACAAGGGCAAGGCCGCGCCACAGGAAGCCGCCGTAGCGAAGCCGGTGCAGTCGGCCAAGCAGATCGCCAGGCAGATCGCCAAGCAGCAGGCGGCGAAGCTCACCGCCAAACAGAAGGCGGATCTGCGCAAGGGCGAGCAAAAACCTGAGGACGTGGAAGCGCGGCGCACGCGGCTGAAGAATCTGATCAAGCTGGGCAAGGAACGCGGCTTTCTCACCTACTCCGAAATCAACGATCATCTGCCCGATGACTTGGTGGATGCGGAGCAGATCGAGTCCATCATCACGACCTTCAGCGACATGGGCATCCAGGTCTACGACGCGGCGCCGGATGCGGAAACGCTGCTGATCTCGGAGAACGCGCCGGCGGTCGTCCCCGACGAAGACGCCGAGGAAGAGGCTGAGGCTGCGCTGTCCACGGTCGACCCCGAGTTCGGCCGCACCACCGACCCGGTGCGCATGTACATGCGCGAGATGGGCTCGGTCGAGTTGCTGACGCGCGAAGGCGAGATCGAGATCGCCAAGCGCATCGAAGACGGTCTGAAGCACATGATCCAGGCGATTTCCGCCTGCCCGACTACCATCGCCGAAATCCTCGCGCTCGCCGACAAGGTATCGCGCGACGAGATGCGCATCGACGAGCTGGTCGACGGGCTGATTGACCCGAACGCCAAGAACGAGCCCGAGGCCGAGCTCGCCGAAGCCGCGGCAGAGGAGGAAGAAGAGGAGGAAGAGGAAGAGCTCGACGAAGAGGCGCAAAACGCCGCGATTTCCGCCAGCCTGCAGCAGCTCAAGGAAGATTCGCTCGCGCGCTTCGCCGTCATTCATCGCCTGTTCGACAAAAAGAAGTCGGCGCTGGTCAAGCACGGATCTCGCAGCAAGGAATACCTGAAGATCCGCGACAAGATCTGGGGCGAGCTGATGAATATCCGCTTCTCCGCGCGCATCGTCGAGCGCCTGTGCGACGCCTTGCGCGGGCTGGTGGAAGAGACGCGCCGGCACGAGCGCCACATCCAGCAGCTGTGCGTGACCAAGAGCAGCATGCCACGGCCGCATTTCATCAAGGTGTTCCCTGGCAACGAAACCAATCTGCGTTGGGTCGGCAACGAAATCAGCGCACGCCATTCCTACAGCACGCTCCTTTCGCGCCATCAGCCGGCGATCATGGAAAGCCAGCAGAAACTGCTCGACCTGCAGGGGCGGATCGGCATTCCGCTAAAGGAACTCAAGGACATCAACAAGCAGATGTCCACCGGCGAGGCCAAGGCGCGCCGCGCCAAGCGCGAAATGACCGAAGCCAACCTGCGCCTGGTCATTTCGATCGCCAAGAAATACACCAACCGCGGGCTGCAGTTCCTCGACCTGATCCAGGAGGGCAACATCGGCCTGATGAAGGCGGTGGACAAGTTCGAATACCGCCGCGGCTACAAATTCTCGACCTACGCCACCTGGTGGATCCGCCAGGCGATCACGCGCTCGATCGCCGACCAGGCGCGCACCATCCGCATCCCGGTGCACATGATCGAGACCATCAACAAGATGAACCGGATCTCGCGCCAGATCCTGCAGGAAACCGGACAGGAGCCCGATCCGGCGACGCTCGCGCTGAAAATGGAAATGCCCGAAGACAAGATCCGCAAGATCCTCAAGATTTCGAAGGAGCCGATTTCGATGGAAACGCCGATCGGCGACGACGACGATTCGCACCTGGGCGACTTCATCGAGGATGCGGCCACCATGGCGCCGGTGGATGCGGCGGTCTACGGCTCCTTGCGCGACGCGACCAAGGACGTGCTGGACTCGCTCACGCCGCGCGAAGCCAAGGTGCTGCGCATGCGCTTCGGCATCGAAATGAACACCGACCACACCCTCGAGGAGGTCGGCAAGCAGTTCGACGTCACGCGCGAGCGCATCCGCCAGATAGAGGCGAAAGCGCTGCGCAAGCTACGCCACCCCTCGCGCTCGGAGCAGTTGCGCAGTTTCCTGGACAATGAAGCCTAAACGCGGTGCGTTTAGGCTTCATTGCGGCGTAGGCTAACATGCGCGACGCGCAAGTTAAGCGCACAGCGCGGCCGAAGCCACAACGAGGCATAAAGAAGAAGACAGAAAAAGACCCCCCTCTCCCCTCCAGGGGAGAGGGCCGGGGTGAGGGGCCTTCCCAAACCCTGTATCATTTCCCGTAGGGCCTATAGCTCAGTTGGTTAGAGCAGAGGACTCATAATCCTTTGGTCCCTGGTTCGAGTCCAGGTGGGCCCACCAATTCAGCAGTTTGCGCACAATCCGCAGCGCCGCCTGCCCTCGACCGTGGGGAAGACGTGCAAAATTCCCCACGCTTCCGAGGTACTCTTGCGCACAACTCAGCACACGACCTGAACGCGAAGAAGACCCGGGGATTTAACAGAATTTAACCGCTCCAGGCGGCGAGGGCGGACATATGAAACAACAACCAGGAGTACCATTCTCAAGGCACAACCTTTGGTCTCTGGTTCGAGTCCAGGTGTGAACCTGCCAATCCTTCTAAATCACGAGGCTGCACACGCTTCCAATGTCGCCGGAACGATCACCGCCGCCCGTTTCAACGAGGGCAGCGCGCACAGGTAATCAAAGGCTGGCCGGTCGGTGGGGCAAGGCCGGCTACGCGGCGCTTTTCATCGTCCTCGCCCTGACCGCCGTGCAATGCGCCAGACTGGGCGTGTCGGGGCTATTTGTGCAAACCGCGCAGGCTGAACTCGACCGCTGGACTTCGGAGTCGCAGAAAATGGGCAAAGCCGAAATCCGCCACGTGGCGAAATATTTTTCGAACAGCCTTGGCTACGTGTCCGACAATCCCTGGGCGCTTGAAGGCCTGGGTGCAATGAACCTGGCAAGGATGCGGGTGTCCACGAACCCGCGCGAGGCGCTGGCTGTCACACGGAGCGCCAGCGTGCGATTTCGCCAGGCCCTGCTGCAACGGCCGACCTCTCCCTTCCTATGGGCGAACCTCGCCTTGACCAAGCTCTACCTCAACGAGATCGACGAAGAGCTGCTGACGGCGCTGCGGCATGCCGACGAACTGGGCCCCTGGGAGCCAACCGTGCAACAGACGGTCTTGTTCGTCGGGCTTGCCGCTTGGCCAGACCTCGATCCCGGCCTGCGACAAGCGCTGGCGCAGACCATCGAGCGCGGCGCATTGCACGACGCGCAAAAGATGTACCAAATCGCAAAAAGTTACACGCGGTTTGACCTCGTCTGTGCTATAGAGAAATATCGGCTAATTGCCGGCCCGGATTGCGGAACTGCCGCTCAAGCGCCAGGCCAGGCGAGCCGATAATACAAGGATGTCGTCGATGATTCCCGCAACGATCGTAAATAGCGCGGCCCGCGCTTTCGGTGTGTTCTGCGTGCTGTTCGCCTTTGGCGCATCTTCCTCGGCCGCAGGTGCGCAAATCGGTTACGTGCACGAGGTTTCCGGCCTGGTTTCAATCAAGCAAGTAGCCGCTAGACCGGTGGCTGCCAAGGTTGGCGATATATTCGAGGCCGACACAGTCTTGCGTACCGGCCCGGATGCAAAAGTGACACTGAAGCTCGCGGACGGCGAGGTTGTGGCGCTGGGCAAGAATTCGGCCTTGCGCGTCGGTCGATACAGCTACGTTCCGGGCAGCCCCAGGCAAAGCAGTTCGACCCTGGAGTTGATCAAGGGCGAGGCGCGCATCGTGACCGGCGCGATAGGCTCAGCCAATCGCGAAGGCGTGCGTATCATTGCTGGAAATTCGGTGCTCAGCGTCTTAAGCCCCGTAGGCGCCGACTTTACCGTGGCAGTCGACCCGGGTGCAGAGGAGGTCGGGCATACCATAGTTGCGCGCGGCGAAATTTCTGTTGCGACACCGTACGGCGAGATCAGCAAGGTGGCGGCAGGCCAGTACGCTCCATGGCAGCCTGGGCGAACTCTGCAGCTGCCGATACCATTGGCTGCAGCGCCTGCGGTCGTCCAGGCGGACGCTGCCGCTTTTTGGACAGCCGTATTGCCGGACAACAAGCCCATCGCGGTTGCCTCTGCGGCGCAAGCTGCGGGCGCGCTGGCCGCCGCAAACTTACGTGCGGACGCGAACGCCGCATCGAGGCTGGCCGGATATGTGGTGGAGGCAACTTCGAATACCGTTTCCATCCGGGGCGCCTCGGGTGACACGCTTACGGCAAAGCCAGGAACCACGTTTGAAGCAGGCACCACCATCAGCACCGGCGCCGACGGACGCATAGCGGTGAAGTTCGCGGACGGACAGCTGGCGATCGTGGGCCCGGGTTCGGTTCTCTCCATCGGGCAGTATCAATTCGATCCGAAGGACGCCAAGGCCGGCAGGCTGGCCGTTGAACTCTTGAACGGGGCAATGCGTATCGTCACCGGGGAAATTCACCAGCAGAACATCGAGGGGATGAGCATTTCCGCGGGAGCATCGATAATCGACGTGCTCAATTCCGTCGGGCCGGCGGACTTCACCGTGGTGGTCGACACCAAAAACCAGGAAGTCGGCGTAGCACGGGTTACGGTTGGCGAAATTTCCGTGCATACGCCCTATGGCCCCATCGAGAAGATCGGCGCAAACGAATCGAGCCTATGGGGGCCGGGTAAAACGCCCACCTCTCCCGCTCCGCTGGCGACATCGCTCGCCGTAGTGCAAGCAGCGGTGGCGTTGCAGCTGTCGGGACTGCCGGCGAATACACCGGTGAATGTTGCCTCCGCTGCCGCAGCAACAGCGGCCGCGACCGCGGCCGATAGCGCGCTGGCCGCTGCGAATGCCGATCCCCAGAATGCGCAGTTGCAGGCCGAAGCGGACGCGGCCACAGAACTGGCGGAGTTGGCGGACGAGGCAGCGGCGGACGCTGACGCAGCCCTGGTGGCGGAAAGTGTCGCATCCACGCTGGAGACCTTGCCGCCCGCAGCCGCGGGCGTGGAGTTGGCGCAGGCTCCAGCACAGCCCGCGCGGCCGATAGCGCAAATTGTCCCACCGGTAACGCCTGGCGCAGGAGGCAGGTGTACGGGCAGCGTGTGCTGATCACAACGCGTAGCCGCGTCAGGCCCGGACGGCGCAAGTGTCCGGGCCTGTTCATTTAAGGGGTGGCCGTGCGCCAAAGATTCGGCAGCGCGCCTTGGATCTTTGCCTTCTATCTGGCATTGCTCCTCTGGGCGCCGATCCCATTGGGCAGCAACCGTCCCTGGGCCTGGGCCTTGCTAGCACTGTGGGTACTGGCGCTTGCACTATGGTGGCTGGGCGGTGCCATCCGCGGGAAATATTCTTACCCCGCAGTCCTGCGCGAAGCATGGCCAGTGCTTTTGTGCGCGCTGTTATGGCTGAGTTACGTCTGGCTGCAACTGCTCCCTCTGCCCCTTGAGTTCCTGAAACTGCTCTCGCCACAGGCCGCCCGGTGGCACGCTGCGGCAGCCGCACCCGCCGCGCTGGCTGCGGCGCCGCTGACGCTCGACCCACACGCCACGCTGGAAGCAGCGTGCAAGAGCACGGCCTATCTTGTATTTTTCGCATTGAGCCTGATTCTGCTGCGGGACCGCGACCGCATTCGCCTCGCCGCCTACGTGCTGATCGCATCGGGGGTGCTGCAGGCGCTGAATGGCGCCCTGATCAGCCTGCAAAGCCTCGGCGATGTGGCAACAGGCACCTTTGCCAATCGCAACCACTACGCCGCCTATCTCACCATGTGCCTGTCAGCCGGGATTGGCGTGCTCATTGCGAGCCTCTCCGGCGCGACCAACGAGTCGTGGAAAGGATTTGTTCGAAATCTGATGCAATGGGTCATCACCCCGAAGATGGGCTTGCGGCTCGGCCTGGTGATCATGGTCGTCGCCCTAGTGCTCACGCGCTCCAGGATGGGCAACAGCTCGTTTTTCTTCAGCCTGCTGATCACCGGGGTGATCGGCCTGCTGCTCGCCAAGCGGGCGACTAAATCCATGGTCATCCTGCTCGTGAGCCTGATCGCGATTGATGTATTTATCGTCGGCACCTACTTCGGCACGCGGCGCGTGGTCGAGAGGATTACGCAGACCACCGCGCAAACCGAGGATCGCGACGAGGTCGCATCCTACGCCTTGAACATGTGGAAGGACTACCCGGTGTTTGGGTCGGGCCTGGGTTCATTTCCGGTGGTATTTCCGCGCTACAGCGCGGAAGGAACCCTGGTGTCCTATACGCATGCGCACAATGACTACCTGGAGATCGGCGCCGAAACCGGTGTGGTCGGACTATTGCTGCTCGGGCTGATGGTGCTGATGTCGTTCGCGGCTGCACTGCGCGCACAGTACCTCCGAGTGGATCCGCTGATGCGAGGGCTGTCCTTCGCATCTATGATGGGCATACTCGCCCTAATGATTCACAGCTTCGTGGACTTCAATCTTCAAATACCGGCGAACGCGCTGACGTTCATGCTGCTGCTTGCGTTCGCGTGGATATCGCTGTACCACGGCAGAGCACGAGCATGAGCGCAAAAAAAATGCGCAAGCGAAGCTGGCTGCCGCGCAGGGCGTTTCTCGAATGGGCGGTGCTGTCGATGCTGCTATCGACGCTGGCAATCTTCCTGGGCACGCTGGTCGGACTCGGGCGCGCCGACCTCGTCCTGTACGACGCGGTTCAATCCCTGCGCCACCGGCCCGTGCCTGAAGACATCGTGATCGTCGCGATCGACGACGAGAGTGTCACCGCGGTCGGGCGCTGGCCCTGGCGCAGGGCCATTTTGGCGACGCTACTGGATCGCATCGCGGCGACGCACCCGCGCGCGATCGGAATCGACGTGATTCTGTCCGAGCCCGACGACCGCGATCCAAAGGGGGACGCAGCGCTTGCCGCGGTTTTGAGGTCGACCCCGGGGGTGCTGTTGCCGGTGGCGACGCAGGCAGGCGGCGGCCCCGTGCCGCAGGTACTTCTCCCCGCCCAGCCGTTCCTGGATGCGGGCGTGCGCCTGGGGCATGTGCACGTCGAGCCTGACATGGACGGCGCGGTTCGAAGCCTTTATTTGCGCGAGGGATACCCGGGCAAGCAATGGCCTGCATTCAGCCTCGCGCTGGGCGCAGGAGCGCTCGACCAAGGCGCACTGCCCGGTGATCGCAGGCTGCCGGAACATGTACAGCCGGACAGCTGGCGGCGCGACTACCGTGTGCACATCGATTTTGCCGGGCCGCCCGGCACGATCGAGCGGGTGCCGGCGCTCGCGCTGCTCACCGGCGCGCAGAATGGCGACGGCCTGGCGGGCAAATTCGTCCTCGTCGGCGCCACCGCCACCGGACTGGGCGATGCCTATCCCACGCCGATGACCGGTCACGCCGAGCTGATGCCGGGTGTGGAAGTACAGGCACAGGCGTTGAACGCATTGTTGCGCGGGCGCACCACGGTGTTCGCCTCGCCGACCGCGAACGCGCTGTTCACTTTCATTCCCGTGGCTGCCGCGCTGACCGGTTTCGTAATTCTCGCCCCCCGCCTGGTCCTGCTTCTGGTCGCCGGGCTCATCGCCGCGACACTCGCCGCGTCGGCGCTCCTGCTCACGTATGCGCAGGTCTGGTACCCGCCTGCCGCCGCCGCGCTGATTCTCATCGTCGCCTACCCGTTGTGGAGCTGGCGCAGACTCGAAGCCGTGGTGCGCTTTCTCGGCAACCAGTTCGAGCAACTGGAGCGCGAACCGGCAGTCGTCCCGAGTGCACCCGAGCCGCCGAGTGCGGGCTTCTCCGACGTGCTCGGCCGCAAAATCTCGGCTGTCCGCAGCGCCGCCGATCGCCTGCGCGAAACGCGTCGATTCGTCGCCGACAGCCTTGACAGCCTGCCGGTCGCGACCCTGGTGGCGGGGCCCGACGAACACGTGCTCATCGCGAACCGGCGCGCCGGGCGCATGTTCGGCGCGAATAACCATGACGAATTGCGTGGCCAGGCATTGGCCGACATGTTCCGGCAGCTTGCGCCAGACCGGCTATCGCTGTGGGAAGATGCACGGCGCTCGCTGCGCGAAGGCAATCATGCTGAAATCGAGTTCAAGGATGCCGGGGGCCGCAGTCTGCTGCTGGACGGCGCACCGTCGGTCAACAGCCACGGCGAACCCGTCGGTCTGCTGGTGACACTGGTGGACCTCTCAGGGATACGCGAGGCGCAGCGCAGGCGCGACGAAGCGCTCGCCTTTCTAAGCCACGATATTCGTTCACCGCAGGCGTCTATCCTCGCTGTAGTCGAGCTGCATGACCTCGATCCGCAGACCTATCCGGCTGCGACGACGCTAGCGAAAATCGAAGGTTTCGCTCACGCGACCATCGAACTCGCGGAGCAGTTCGTGCAGCTGTCGCACGTCGAAACGCAGGCGTACCAGTTGGCCGCTTGCGACCTGGGCGAGATCGCGCGCGAGGCGGTCGAGGCGGTGCAGGCGCTGGCCGCGGCAAAGTCCATCCGCGTCGAATTCGCGGGCGGCGGCGCGTTGCCCTTGTACGCCGACCGGGGGCTGCTGCTGCGCGCAATTGTGAATCTCGCCAACAATGCAGTAAAGTACAGCCCGCCGGACACGACGGTCACGGTTACGGTATCCGCTGAAAACAATCTGGCGCGCTGCGCCGTGCGCGACCAGGGATACGGCATCAGCGAAAAAGACCAAAAGCGCCTGTTCGAACGATTCGCGCGCTTCTCCAACACCGGCCAGCCACGGGAAAAAGGCATCGGACTAGGACTCGCGTTCGTGAAGACAGTGATCGAGCGCCACGAGGGGCGCATGAGCGTGACGAGCAAACCCGGCGCCGGATCGGAATTCGGTTTTGTCTTGCCGATGGCGGCAGCTGCGGGCACTGGCTAACTCATGCTGTGGAGATCAAGCACAATGTCGTACACCGCTTTGCTCAAAATTGCGCTGCGCTGGGTGCTCCTCGCGGCGCTATTCGGGCCTGCGCCCTTCACTTGGGCCGCGCCTGATTCTGCCGGCCCCGATTTCGTCGTGACGATACAGCCGGGCGACACGCTTATCGGCCTGGGCCAGCGCTGGCTGGAGGATCCGATGCGCTGGCCGGAACTGCAGCGGCACAACAAGATCAGAAACCCTCACCTCCTGATACCGGGCAGCGTGGTCGCGATTCCGGTGTCGCTACTGCGCGACAAGCCGCTGGTAGCGACGGTCCGCAGCGTCAGCGGACGCGCGCACAGAACAGACGGCACACCGGTCGCCGCCGGCGACCAATTGCGTGAAGGCGGGACGATCAAGACTGCGGAGGACGGGTATGTGACCATCGAGTTGGTAGATGGATCGACGCTGCGCCTGCAGTCGCGCAGCGACCTGACGCTGGAGCGAGCACGGCGCCTGCCGGGATCGGACGCCACGGAAACGCGATTCAAGCTGCCGGCCGGTGAGGCGGAAGTTCAATTCAAGCCCGCCGCTCCCAAAGCATCGCGCTTCGAAATCCGCACCGGTTTTGCCTCCGCCGCCGTTCGCGGCACGCAATTCAGGGTCGGCGCCGGCGAGCGCGGGACGCGGACCGAGGTGACCGAGGGCACGATTGCCTTTGCCGGCTTGCCGCCGAACGCCGGCGCGAGCGCGCCGTCCGACTCCGTGCCAATCCCGGAAGGGTTCGGCTCGATCGTCGACGAGAGCCGGAAACCGATACCGCCGGTGCGTCTGCTCGCAGCGCCTGCCTTGCCGCAGGAACCGGTGTTTCAGCAAGCGCCCACATTCCGGCTTAACTTCCCGCCGCTGGAGGGCGCCATCAGTTATCGTGCCCGGCTTGCCGCGGATGCGGATTTCGAGCGCATGGTTGGCGAAACCCTGCTCTCGCAACCGGAAATCAGTTTCTCCGGTCTGGCAGCGGGAAGTTACGTGTTGAAAGTCAGGGCGATCGACAAATACGGTCTGGAAGGTCGCGACGCCATGGCCCTGATCGGGATTCTGCCCGACAAGCCGCCGGCGTTATCCACGCCGGGCTCTACCCGAACCGCGCCCGCCAAAGCTCGCTAGAGCTCTGCCAGAGCCGCGCCGAGCTTGCTGCCCCTTCCTGCCGAGGACCGTTCCCTCGGCCACGCACATCAAGCTTTGCCGAATGGCAGTCCGCCCACGCGCGCCTTGGACAACACCTGCTCGACGGCCTGAATTAGATCGTCGCGGCGCAGCGGTTTGGTCAAGAAACACGCGGCGCCCGCGTTGGCCGCCGCCAATTCCGTATCGGCATCGGCTCTCGAAGTAAGCAGGATGGTCGGGACGCGTGCGACGCGCGGATCCGTCTTCATCGCGCCAAGGAACTCCAGCCCGTCCATGAAGGGCATGTTGACATCGCTGATGAGCAGATCCGGAGGCGACTCCAGCATCGCCCGCCCGCCTTCGACGGCGTCCTCGAAGACGCGAACCTCGTAGCCGGCCTGCTGCAAGTGAATGCGCACCAGCGTACGTATGGCTTCGTTGTCGTCAAAGACGAAAATCAGCGGCTTTC
>JACZJU010000189.1 GCA_014860395.1 Burkholderiales bacterium
GTGCACTTGAAGATGATCTCGACGACCCGGTCCACCGGCAGCAGCGCGTCCGCTCTGCAGTGCGGCTCGAGCGTGCCGCCGTCGACGTAGTCCATCACCACGTAGCTGATGCCCTCGTCCAGGACCGCATCGTGGATCTGCACGATATGCGGATGCGTGAGCTTGCCGGCGAGCGAAGCTTCGGTGATGAACAGCTTTTTGAACAGGTTACGGTTGTCGACGTCGGCGAGCGAGTCCGGGAACACCACCTTGATTGCGACCTCGCGGTCGGTGAATGGATCGTGGCACAGATACACTTCACTGGAGGCGCCTTCCCCCAGTTTCCGCGTAACCTGGTACTTGCCGATTT
This sequence comes from Burkholderiales bacterium, assembly GCA_014860395.1. Taxonomy (GTDB): domain Bacteria; phylum Pseudomonadota; class Gammaproteobacteria; order Burkholderiales; family SG8-39; genus 2-12-FULL-64-23. Next base: position 350 of record JACZJU010000189.1, read on the forward strand.
TCTCCATGCAGCCTAGTTCTTGAGCGTCCTGCGCGCCTGCTTCACCGCGGCGCGCACGCGCCTGGGCGCGGTGCCGCCGGCGTGATCGCGGCTGGCGAGCGAGCCTTCCAGGGTCAGGACCTTGAACACGTCGGCGCCGACGAGCGGCGAGAACCGGCGCAATTCGGCAAGACTGAGCGCGGCGAGATCGCAGCCGCGCGCATCGGCGGCGCGCACCGCGCGCGCCACCGCTTCGTGCGCGTCGCGAAACGGCAGGCCTTTTTTCACCAGATAGTCGGCAAGGTCGGTCGCGGTCGCATGGCCTTCTAGCGCCGCCGCGCGCATCGCGGCGGCGTCGACCTCGATGCCGGCCACCATTTCGGTGAATATCGCCAGCGTGTCGGCGAGCGTGTCGACGCTGTCGAACAACGGCTCCTTGTCCTCCTGATTGTCCTTGTTGTAGGCGAGCGGCTGCGCCTTCATCAGCATCAGCAGCGCCATCAGATGGCCGGCGACGCGGCCGGTCTTGCCGCGCGCGAGTTCGGGCACGTCAGGGTTTTTCTTCTGCGGCATGATCGAGGAGCCGGTGCAGAAGCGGTCGGGCAGGCGGATGAAGCCGTAGCGCGGACTCATCCACAGCACCAGTTCCTCCGACAGCCTCGAGATGTGGGTCATGACGAGCGCGGCGCAAGCGCAGAACTCGATGGCGAAGTCGCGATCGGACACCGCGTCCAGCGAATTCGCACAGATGCCGTCGAAACCCAGGTCCTTCGCCACCATCTCGCGATCGATCGCATAGGAAGTACCGGCGAGGGCGGCCGCGCCCAGCGGCAGCCGGTTCACGCGCTTGCGGCAGTCGGCAAGGCGTTCGCGGTCGCGCGCGAACATCTCGAAATAGGCCATCAGGTGGTGGCCGAAGGTCACCGGTTGCGCCACCTGCAGATGGGTGAAGCCGGGCATCACCGTGCCGGCGTGGCGCCCGGCCAGATCGAGCAGGCTCACCTGCAGCGCGGCGAGCTGGGTGCCGATCGCGTCGATCGCGTCGCGCAGCCACAGGCGCACGTCGGTTGCCACCTGGTCGTTGCGCGAGCGCGCGGTATGCAGGCGTTTGCCGGCGTCGCCCGCAAGTGCGGTCAGGCGGCGCTCGATGTTGAGGTGCACGTCTTCGCTCGCCAGCGACCATTTGAACTTGCCGCTGCGCACTTCCATGAGGATGGTGCGCATGCCCGATTCGATCGCGGCGAGATCGCGCTTCGTAATTACAGCGCGCGCGGCGAGCATGCGCGCGTGCGCGAGCGAGCCGCGTATGTCGTATTCGGCCAGGCGCTTATCGAAGGAAATCGAAGCGGTATAGCGCTGCACCCGCTCGGCAACCGGCTCGGCGAAGCGTCCCGACCAGGCGGCGCGGGGCCGCGCTTTCTTGTGCGTGTTCTTGCTCATTGCGCTGATTGCAGTCAGAATCGAAAAAAGCCCGGCGCTTGCGCGCTATTTGATATAAATATTCAACATATTATCCGTGGCAAGTATAGAGCAAAACGAGCACGCCGACTCCCTCCCGGATTTCCGCAATCTGGGTGTGGCAGCGCGCATCGTGCTGCTCGGCAATCTCGCCGGCTTCGCTGCGGCGCTGATCCAGGCCCGGGACGCGGCGCAGCTGGTGCAGCAGTTCGCGGAGCTGGCCATTGTGCTCGAGACCTCGCTGCTGCTGTCTCTGGTATCGCTGTACGCCTTGTCGAAACGGCTTTCGCGCCTGCCCTACGCCTGGGGCGTCGCCAGCGTCATGCTGCTGGCCGCGGCCTGGACGACGCTGGTGCTCATTAACACAGGCGTGATCATGGAGGGGCCGGTTACGCCCTTCGGCCTGGTGCGCGCATGGGTACTGTGCGCATTGCTCAGCGCTTTCCTCATCGCCTATTTCTTCTGGCGCAATCGGGCGTACTCGCCGGCGCTGACCGAGGCGCGGCTGCAGGCCCTGCAGGCGCGCATCCGGCCGCATTTTCTGTTCAACAGCATTAACGCGGTGCTGTCGCTGATCCGCAGCGACCCCAAGCGCGCGGAAGAGGCGCTGGAGGATCTGGCCGAACTGTACCGTGCGTTGATGCAGGACGCCCGGCGCCTGCGCACCCTCGCCGAAGAGGTGACGCTGTGCCGCCAGTATCTCGGCCTGGAGCAGCTGCGCCTGGGCGAGCGGCTGCGCGTCGACTGGGAAATCGACGCCATGCCGGCGGATGCGCTGGTGCCGCAGCTGCTGCTGCAGCCCCTGGTGGAAAATGCGATCTTTCATGGCATCGAACCGGGCCTGGAACCGGGCACGGTGCGCATACACATCGCGCGCGACAAGAACCAGGTGCATCTGCTGCTGACCAATCCCTATCACCCGGATTACCAGCACCGCGTCGGCAACCGCATGGCGCTCGCCAACATCCGCGAGCGCCTGGCCCTGCAGTTCGACGTCGAGGCGAGTCTCGATACCGAAGTGGTGGGGGACAAGTTCGAAATTCGCATCGTGCTGCCTTACCGGAGGCAGGATGAGTGACGCGCTGCGAGTCGTGCTGGTCGACGACGAGGCGCCGGCGCGCACGCGACTGAAGGAACTGATCACCGATTGCGCGCCGACAGTGCAGGCGCAGGTCGTGGGCGAGGCTGCCAACGGCCGCGAGGCGCTTGAGCTGCTCGCATCGGTCGCGGCGGACCTGGCGCTGGTGGATATCCGCATGCCGCAGATGAGCGGTATCGAGTTCGCGCGCCATGCGCTGGCGCTGGAGTCGCCGCCGGCGATCATTTTTGTCACCGCCTACGACCAGTACGCAATCGAGGCGTTTGAGCTGCGCGCGCTGGACTATCTGCTGAAGCCGGTGCGCCGCGCGCGCCTGATGGCGGCGCTCGAGCGCGCGCGTGGCTTGCACGCCCCGGCGGGCGACGCGCTGCGCGCACTGGAGCAGGCGCCGCGCCGGCATCTGTCGGTGTCCGAGCGCGGGCGCATCACCCTGGTGCCGGTGGTCGACATTCTTTATCTCAAGGCGGAGTTGAAGTACGTCACCATCCGCACGGCGGAGCGCGAATACCTGCTGGAGGAATCGCTCGCCCACCTGGAGCAGGAGTTCGCCGAGACTTTTGTGCGCATACACCGCAACTGCCTCGCGGCGAAGGCGCGCATCCGCGGCTTCGAGAAAGGCGAGGTGCAGGAAGGCGAACAAGGCTGGCTGGTGCTGCTCGATGGTTGCGCGGAAAAGCTTGCCGTGAGCCGGCGCCAGTGGCCCGTAGTGAAAGAGCTGGCCGCGGGCTGATTTTTGTCGGCGTCTTGCGCGCTTCAGAGTCTGTAACAAAACGAGGGGACACGTCCTCTCGTGCTCCCCTAAGTCGGCCCGTAACAAAAAGACTTTTGTTACGGGCTCTTAGTCGGTCATCGGGCGCCGCGCAGCCGCGCCAGCGCGCCGTCTATGCGTTCGTCGAGGAAATAACCGTGGTAATCGGCGCCGCGAAAACCCACCAGCGGCTCGGCCAGCGCCTCGCCGCGCGGGCCGAACAGCATCACCGTCGGCATCATGTTCACGCGCAGGCGGCGCGCGAATTCCGCCTGGGTCGTTTTGATGCCGGCGAAATCGACGAGCGCGGCGCTGCTGTCGATATCGACCTCGCGCATCATCACCTTTTCCCCGTATTCCGGATTGCGCTGCATCGGCAGCAGGAACTCCTGCCGCGTGCGTTCGCACCAGGGGCAGCCCGCCTCGGAGAACAGCACCAGCAGCGCGATTTTGCGCTGCGACGCGAGGCGTGCATCTGCCGCGAGATCGCGCGCTGCGACCATTTGCGCGTGCGCGCTCGCCGCAACGAACAGTGCGGCGAGGCATGCTAGAATCCAACGTGTCAGCACCAAGCGTGCGCTCATGGCAAACATCCCGTCTTGAATCATCCCGATCGTATCGTTATCGCCACGCGCCAAAGCCGCCTCGCGCTGTGGCAGGCCGAACATGTGCGCGACCGGCTGCGCGGATTATATCCGGATTGCCAGGTGGAACTGCTCGCGCTGTCCACGCGCGGCGACGAAATCCTCGATACTTCGCTGGCCAAGATCGGCGGCAAAGGCCTGTTCGTGAAAGAGCTGGAACTGGCGCTGGCCGAAGGCCGCGCCGACCTGGCCGTGCATTCGGCCAAAGACGTGCCGATGGAATTGCCCGCCGGCTTTGCCCTGGGCGCCATCATGGAGCGCGAAGACCCGCGCGACGCCTTCGTCTCCAACAAATTTGACAACCTCGATGCCTTGCCCGCGGGCGCCGTGGTCGGCACCTCGAGCCTGCGGCGCGAGGCGCAGCTGCGCAGCCGCTATCCGCAGCTGCAGGTGACGAGCCTGCGCGGCAACCTCGACACACGTCTGGCCAAACTCGATCGCGGCGATCACGACGTAATCATTCTCGCCGCCGCCGGCTTGAAGCGGCTGGGACTGGGTGCGCGCATCCGCTCGGTACTGACGGTAGAGCAAAGCCTGCCTGCGGCAGGGCAGGGCGCGCTGGCGATCGAATACCGCGCCGAACGCGGCGACATCGCAGCCAGTCTCGCTCCACTGAATCACCGCGGCACCGAGCTCGCAGTGCGCGCCGAGCGCGCGGTGAGCCGCGCACTCGGCGGCAGTTGCCAGCTGCCGCTCGCCGCCTACGCCAGCGTAAGCGGGACGACCCTGAACCTGCGCGGACTGGTGGCGAATCCGGACGGCAAGAGCATGGTAAAGGCGGAGGTTTCCGGACCATCCGGATCGCCCGAGGAACTGGGCACGCGCCTGGCGAGCGAGTTGCGCGCACAGGGTGCCGACCGCATTCTCGCCGCGCTGCTATGAATTCGACGCCGCTGGCCGGGCGCCGCGTCGTGGTGACGCGGCCCGCCGGGCAGACGGCGCACCTGGCTGCTCTTATCCGCGCTGCGGGCGGCGAACCCCTGCTGTTCCCGGCGCTGGAGATCTTCGATGCGGCTGACCTGCAGCCGGTGCGCGCGCTGATCGAACGACTGGATAGCTTCGATCTGGCCATTTTCATCAGCGCGAATGCGGTGGACAAGGCGCTGGCCATGGTGCGCGAGCGGCGCGCCTGGCCGCCGGCCTTGCGCGTCGCCACGGTGGGCCGCGGCAGTGAGCGCGAACTCGAGCGCCACGGCTACACTGCGGTGATCGCGCCCGCCGAACGGTTCGACAGCGAGGGCCTGCTCGATCTGCCCGAGCTGAAGCAGATGGCAGGCAAGCGGGTGGTGATTTTCCGCGGCGAAGGCGGGCGTGAGCTGCTTGGCGACACGCTGGATGCGCGCGGCGCCGTGGTCGAATACGCCGAATGCTACCGCCGCGGCCGACCGAACGCCGATCCCGCGCCGCTGCTCGATCTTTGCGCGCGGGG
>JACZJU010000190.1 GCA_014860395.1 Burkholderiales bacterium
CGATTACGCGCGCGGGACCCGCGCAGGCCACTCGAATGTTCGCCGCGCCACGCCGTACAAAACCCAGAGCAGCAATAGCGGCAGCAGCAGCGTCTGCAGCAGGAAAATCACCATGAGCTTGATGATGTGCTCTATCGCCCGCTCCGCGACTTGCTTCAGTTGTTCGAAGCGCGCTTTCACGTCGCCGCTCTGCGGCAACCAGCCTTTGAATTTTTCCAGCATCCCCTGGCTTTCGCTGGGCACGGCGGCGGGCGGGTTGAGGCTGGCAAGATTGCCCGAAGCGGTGTCGATAACCTGCTGGCTCGATTGATAGTCCGCCGCCATGAACGTGCGGAACAAGCCATCGGCGCCTATCGTCACAACCGGCACGGCGAAGCGGGTCATCAACAGGATCACCAATATTCGCGTCAGCCAGGCCGGCGCCGCCTCGCGCCGGAAAAGGAACAGCGCCCAGCCCAGCGCCGCGATCGACAACAACAGCGAAGCTACCCAATGTGCGCCGATGCTGATCAGCACCTTCTGCACGCCGAAGGAAACGCTCGCCATCAGCATCAGATTGGAGAACTGCTCGACCAGGTCGTTGACGGGGTCGAGCACCTGTCCCGGCGTAAGGACCACGCCGACGCCGGCAGGCTCGATCGCGACTTCCGTCCCCTGCACCACCGAGATGACCGCGTTAAGCGCCCTTGCGGTGGCGAAGGTGAGCAGCGCCCGCTTCAGGCCTGCGTCGACCTGGCGATCGGCGGTCGCGTCCAGCGGCGCCAGCCAGGAACACGCGACCATGACCGCCACGAGCACCGCCAGCGCGAGCCGTTGCAGCAACTGAACCCCGGTCGTCTTCACTTGTTGTTTCCCCTACAAGATTGCAGTTTCTTCAGGCCCTCGCGCCCTGGCCGACCGTCATTCCTCGGTGTCATCGCCCGCGCCGGCATCGCGGCTTGCGCCATTGCCGTCGCTGCGTGCCTGCTTCTGCCGCAGGCGTACGTTTTTCTCTTCGTTGGCGAAGACGAAACGCCCATAAAGCACGCAGCCCTTCATGCCCGGATCACAAGGCAGGTTATTGACCTTGGAACACAAGCCTTTCAATTCGTGCGGACAACCCCAGGAGCCGGACATGATTCATCCCCTGAACGAGTGCTTGGCGAATACGCCATCGATTGCAGAGCAGCGGTGAGTTTACATCTCCATCGGCAATTCGGCATCAGCCGCCCATTCGGTTAGCGACGCGTCGTACACTTTGACGCTTTTGTGCCCCAGCATTTCCAGGGCCAGCGCGACGCTGGTGGCTGCAATGCCGCCGCCGCAGTAGCTTATTACTTTCGGTTTTTGCATGGTCTGCGCGTACATTGCGCGCAGCTCGGCCATGTTCTTGAAGGTGTTGTCGGCATTGACATGCGCCGCGGCGGGGATATTGACGCTGCCCGTAATATGTCCGCGGCGGCCGTAAGTCACGCCGCCGGTGCCGGCATGCTGCTTGGGGTGCAGGGCGTTGATGTTGCAGATATCGTCGGCGCCGATCGCGGCCAGCACATCTTCCCGGGTCGCCACCATCGCCCTGTTCGGCTCCCGCGGCGTGAACCTGCCGCGCGCGCGCGCGCCGGCGGCACCGGTCGCTACGGGCCGGCTCTCCGCCTGCCATTTCTGAAAGCCGCCGTCGAGCACGGCCACCCGCTCGTGCCCGAATACCTTCAGCATCCACCAAAGCCGCGTGGCCCACCAGTGATTGGCCGTGGAATAGGCGACGACGAAGCTGGCATCCGAAACGCCATAGCCGGCCATCGCACTGGCAAACGTCTGCGCATCCGGGAGCATGAAACGCAAACGCGGGTCCGGCGTAGACAATTCCTTTTGGAGGTCCACGAACGCGGCGCCCGGAACATGGCCCTTTTCGAAATCATCGCGCGCCGGGACCGCGTCGTACATCGAGAAGTCCGGCCTGGGAAGCAGCAGCGTGGAAGGATCGAGCACGCGCACGGCCGGATCGTCGAGGTGGCGCGCCAGCCATTCGGTGCTGACAAGAATATCGGGATAGCTCGCGGTGTCCGGCATTAACTGGCCTCAGGCATGGTTTTGGTCAAAGGTATCGGCGCTCGCGCCTTGTGTCCTGGGAGCGGGTCAGGAAGCAGCGCACCCGCAGCGTGTTCAACCCACCCACTCTTCGCTACGTTCCCACAAGGTCTGGGCAAGCGCCGGATCGCGCGCGACCCGGCTGGGCGTTTTCGGGCGGCATTCGTCGTAGTAAAGGCCTGTTTCCGCCGCCACGCTCGCGGAAGTCGCGCAGTGCAAAGTCGTGCGCGCGCCCTCTTCCGGCGAAATCAGTGCCAGCTTCATCAGCCAGCCCAGCGGCCAGGGCACGGAGCGCCAAACCTCGGTCGCCACCACGCCCGGATGCAGGGAATAGGTGGTAACGCCGCTGCCCGCGAGCCTGCGGCCGAGTTCGGCACTGAATAGCACATTGGCCAGCTTGGCGACGCCGTACTCCTGCATGCCTGTCACCGTGCGCGTGCGTTCGCGCACCGCCTGCCAGTCTATGCCTTTCGCGCGGTAGTGCGCCTTGCTCGCCACGGTGACGATGCGCGCGGGCGCGGAAGCCTTGATGCGATCGAGCAGCAGCTGCGTGAGCAGGAAATGCCCCAGGTGATTGACGCCGAAGGCGAGCTCGAAACCCTCCTTGGTGAGTCCGCGCCCGCCCGCCAGGCCCGCATTGTTGATCAACAGGTGCAGCGGCAGGCCGCGCGCGAGAAATGTCTTCGCGCATTCGCGTACGGAGGCGAAGTCGCCCAGCTCGAGCGGCAGCAACTCGGCCTTGCCTTCGGGCAGGGCGCGGATCTCGTCGAGCACGGCCTGCGCGCGTTCGGCGGAGCGGCAGGCGACGAACACGTGAGCGCCCTGCTTCGCCAGCTCCACGGCAGTGACCCGCCCGATACCCGTGTTCGCGCCGGTGATGAGCGCGATTTTTCCGGCTAGAGGCTTGGCGTTTGCTTGCGGCATATTGTCTTCATCCGATCTGGTGGACACATTGCCCGGCATAGGCCGGGCAATCGAATCCGAGCGGAGAATGATACTCTGACCGGAATACACCAGAGAGGAATGGTGGCCAAGGGTGGAATTGAACCACCGACACAC
>JACZJU010000191.1 GCA_014860395.1 Burkholderiales bacterium
GCCCGACCCTGGACGCGCGCCACGCGAACAGCGTGAGCGAAGAGCCCACGACTGCGGCCAGGAAGATAAGGATGAAAATGCCGCGCTTTGGGTCGGTGGCGAACGCATGCACCGAAGTTAGCACGCCGGAACGCACCAGGAACGTCCCCAGCAAGCTCAGCGAAAATGCCAGGATCGCCAGAAATACGGTCCAGATCCTGAACGCCCCGCGCTTCTCGGTGACTGCCAGCGAGTGTATCAGCGCCGTGCCCACCAGCCAGGGCATGAACGAGGCGTTCTCCACCGGATCCCAGAACCACCAGCCGCCCCAACCCAATTCGTAGTAGGCCCAGTAGCTGCCCAGCGCGATGCCAAGCGTGAGAAACATCCACGCCACCGTGGTCCAGGGGCGCGACCAGCGTGCCCAGGCCGCGTCCAGACGGCCGTCGATCAGCGCCGCCATGGAGAATGCAAACGCTACCGAGAAACCGACGTAGCCCATGTAGAGCATGGGCGGATGAAACACCATGCCCGGGTCCTGCAGCAGCGGGTTGAGGTCGCGCCCATCGGCAGCCGCCGGCAGCAGGCGATCAAACGGATTGGAAGCAAACAGCATGAACACGAGGAAGCCGACGCTGATCAATCCCATGACGCCGAGCACGCGCGCCACCATTTCATCGGGCAGGGTGCGGCTGAAAATGCTCACGGCGCACATCCACAAACCCAGCATCAGGGTCCACAGCAGCAGCGAACCCTCGTGCCCGCCCCATACCCCGGCGACGCGATATTCCAGCGGCAGCCGCGAGTTGGAGTGCTGCGCCACGTAGGTCACCGAGAAGTCGTTGGTCACAAATGCGTAAGTGAGGCAAGCGAAGGCGAACGCAATGAACAGAAATTGTCCCTGCGCCGCCGGCCGTGCGAGCGCCATCCAGGCAACGTTGCCGCGCGCCGCGCCGATCAGCGGCAGGGTGCTTTGTATCAGCGCGATGCAAAGCGCCAGGATTACCGCGAAGTTGCCGAGTTCGGGTGCCATTATTTTCCTTTCTCCGAAGCCACCATCGACTGCGCGGCTTTCTTGGCGGTAGCCTGGTTGACTGCGTCCTGTGCCGCGGGCGGCATGTAATTCTCATCATGCTTGGCCAGCACCTCCTCGGCGCGGAAGGTGCCGTCAGGGCCGATCTTGCCCTGGGTAACCACGCCTTTGCCCTCCTTGAATAGGTCAGGCAGGATGCCGCGGTAGACCACCGGTATGCTCTTGGCGGTATCGGTCACGACGAACTGCACGCTGACGCCGTCGGCCTCGCGTTTGACGCTGCCTTTTTCCACCAGGCCGCCGATGCGAAAGCTTTTTCCCACCGGCGCTTCATTGGCGGCGACCTGGGTCGGCGTGTAAAAGAACACCAGGTTCTTCTGAAAAGCGGAAAGCACCAGCCCGGCTGAAAGCGCCAGCCCGGCGATACCGGCCCCGACCAGAATAAAACGTTTATGCCTCGGTTTCATGATTCCTCCTGCGTGCCGCATAATATTTGGCGAGATGCTCGATTACGCCGCGCCGGCGCGTGATCAGCGCCACGATCTCGGCAACGAGCACTATCAAGGTGACGGCGTAAGAGCCCCACACGTACAGCCCGTAGCCGCCCATAGCAAGAAAATTCTGCCAGCTTCCCCAGTTCATGTTTGCGCGCCTATTTCGGCCGCCACCCAGTCGGTATGGCGTTCGCGTTCGAGAATCACGCAGCGCACCCGCGCCAGCGTGGCGGCAATACTATACATCCAAAAACCGAGCGCCATGATCAGCATGCCGAGCAGCATCGTCTTGGCCATCGTCGGTGCGCCGGTCATGCTCACCGACGCCCCCTGGTGCAGAGTGCTCCACCATTTAACCGAAAAATAGATAATCGGGACGTTGATCACGCCGACCAGAGCCAGCACGGCGCCCGCCTTGTCGGCGCGGCGCTGATCATCGATCGCGGCCTGCAGCGCCATGAAACCTATGTACAGGAACAGCAGGATCAGTTCGGAGGTCAGGCGCGCGTCCCAAACCCACCAGGTGCCCCAGGTCGGCTTCCCCCACAACGCGCCGGTCCACAGCGCGATGAAAGTGAACAGCGCGCCCGTCGGAGCCAGCGCGGTCGCCACCATCGACGACAGCCGCGTATTGAACACCAATCCCACCCCGGACCAGAACCCCATCACCAGATAGAGGAACATCGACATCCAGGCTGCCGGGACGTGGATGAAAATTATCCGATAGGACTCGCCCTGCTGCGCGTCGGTGGGCGCGACGAAAAAGCTGATATACAGGCCCACGGCGCAAAGAATTACCGCCAGAGCGGCGAACCACGGCTGCAGCGTGCCCGCCAGTGGATAAAAGCTCTGCGGCGACGAAAAATAAAACCAGCTGAATCTTCCCGATTTGCTCATTGCCCCCTCTGCTCCCTCATTCCATCGCGATGCGCAAAGCTGCGGCGCTTGCCCAGGGCGCAAGCACCAGCGATAGCGCCAAAAACCCCCCAAGCAGCATCAGATGCGCCTCGGCACCGGTGCCGCTCGCGACCGCGCCGACCGAGCCGGCGCCGAAAATCAGCACCGGCACATACAGCGGCAGCACCAGCAAGGCCACCAGCACACCGCTGCCGCGCACGCCCAAAGTAAGCGCCGCGCCGACCGCGCCGATCAGGCTCAGCACCGGCGTGCCGATCAAAAGCGAAACGCACAGCACCGCGAGCGCATCGCCGGGAAGGTCGAACTGCAGACCCAGCAGCGGTGCGATCAGCACCAGCGGCAATCCCGACATCAGCCAGTGCGATATCACCTTTCCCATCACCAGCACCACCAGCGGCTCGCCCGCGAGCAGCATCTGTTCCAGCGTCCCGTCCTGGTGGTCGGGCGCGTACAGCCGCGCCAGCGACAGCATGCACGCGAGCAGCGCCGCCACCCACAGCACGCCAGGCGCCATATTGCGCAGCTGGCTGGCCTCGGGACCGACACCGAGGGGAAACAGGCTGACCACGATGACAAAAAATACGAGTGCATTGACCACGTCGCCCCGGCGCCGAAAAGCAAGCAGCAGGTCGCGCCGGAGTACCCAGCCCAGTGCCCTGATCATGCGGCCCGCAACGCCGCAGTATGCAGATCCAGATCGACGCGCAATATCGCATGTGCCACCACCTGCACTTCCTGGTGCGTGGTCAATACCACCATGCCGTCGGAAGCAAGATGCGCGGCAAGCAGGAGCTCCAGTTCCACCACTGCTCCGACATCCAGCGCGGAAAATGGTTCATCAAGAATCCACAGCGGCGCGGCCGGAGCGAGCGCCAGCCGGGCCAGGGCCACACGGCGGCGCTGACCCTGGGAGAGCACTTTCGCCGGCAATTCCGCGCAATGGGCGACGCCAAAGCGTTCCAGCGCAGCAAGCATGCGCCCGACATCGGCGGGCTTCCCGCTCAGAGCCGCCGCGCACTGCAGATTTTCCAGCGCCGTCAGATCGTCCTTCAGGGCGTTGAGATGCCCGATAAACACCAGATTCCTGGAATACTCCTCGCGCTCGTCGCGGATCGGCCGCCCCTGCCAGCGCAGTTCGCCCGCGCTGGGCGAAACCAGACCGCACATGATGCGCAGCAGGCTGGTCTTGCCGCTGCCGTTCGCGCCTGCCACGCGCAGCATCTGTCCGCGACCCAGCTTGAAGCTCAGGTCGGTGAATAGACAGCGATCGCCTCGCGTGCACTCGAGTTGTCGCGCTTCAAGCATCGCCGCAGTGCCTTTTCAATAGGTCCATCCACAATAAAACTCGTTGAGGCAAGCCAGTGTACCTGGGTGCCCCTGCACCGATATTGCGCTGCATCAAACGGCTTACACTAGCCGCATCGCCCAACTCGCTACCCTTCCAACCGGGAACATCGACCTCCGGCGCATCTCGGGCCGCGCCGCGTATCGGCTGAAGTGGAGCGTGACGCCGGCAGAGTTGCCGGTCTACGACGAATATCCGTCCGACAGAAGGGTCGCGACGACCCGGCGACAGGCGCAGGCCGCGATTATAGGGCCTTTGCGGCGGCGAGGAAATGGTACGGAATGCAATTTCGGGCGTATTTCTTGCGGGGGCTCGCGAAAAATTCTTCGCCAACGAACCTCCGCTCAGGAAGTCGGTCCAGCCGCGCCACCTACCTAAGCAGTTTCCCCTTGGTCGGGAGTTGGAACCGGTGCGGAGACCTGATCCGGATTGTCCTCAGCCGGCGCAGCAGCTTTTTCCAGCTTGCGCAGTCGTTTTTCTTCCTGCTTTTTCTTTTTCGCTAAGTCCTTCTGGCGCTTTTCATATTGGTAGTTAGGCTTTGCCAATTTCCCACCCTTCCAGCCGATAGGCTTGATTGTTGAAGTTCGAAGTATACGGCCAAAGTGCCGTTCCCGCATAGGCGGGGCAAAAGCGGTGCAGCTTCA
>JACZJU010000192.1 GCA_014860395.1 Burkholderiales bacterium
CGGCGGCGCAGTCAGCTTCGACTTTACCGCGCGCGACGCGGTGGAGGAAGTCGCGCGCGGCAAGCACAACCGGTTCATCGTCGGCATAGAGAAGACGGCGCAAAGGCTCAAGGCGAAACTGGCGAAGGCGCAGTCGGCGGCAGGCGGCAAGAGTTGATGGTGAAAATGGCGGTCCAGCGGCATTAGCGAAGCGCTTTGGTTTGCGCCGAATGGGGAGGGGAAAACCTGCGCGCTGCGCGCGCCAACCGTGATTTTCGCGCGGAGGTGAAGCGTGTCCGCGCGAAAATCACGGTTATGGCCAACACCCGGGCGGCGTGAGGTTTTATACGAGATCGGCGTTTGTGCGCGGATTTGCTTCACCTCCGCGCACAAGCGCCGATCCGCGCGGACGGTTTTTCGTCCGCGCAAAACAAGGCCCGCATAGACATACGCATTGCGCCACGATAGCGCCGGCTGGAATACAATTGATGCAAGGAGGATAGGGGATGGGAATTCAGACCAAGCGAAGTAGCGGCGCGGCGGCGAAGAAGCCGGGTGTGGCGCGCAAGTCTGCGCCAAAACGCACGGCGAAAGCCTATAGGTTCGACGCGGCGGCGGAAACCATGCCGCGCGCCGAGATCGCGCGACTGCAACTGCGCCGGCTCAAGGCGAGCCTCAAGAACGCTTACGACAACGTGCCGTTCCACCGTCGGCGTATGAAGGGACTTGGATTCGAACCCGGCGACCTGAAGCGCCTGGAAGATCTCGCCGGCTTGCCATTCACGCTGAAAACCGATTTGCGCGATAACTATCCCTTCGGCCTGTTCGCGCGTCCGCGTACCGAGGTGGTGAGGCTGCATGCTTCCTCCGGGACCACCGGCAAGCCCACGGTGGTCGGCTATACCGCGAAGGACATCGCTACCTGGGCGGATTTGATGGCGCGCTCCATGGCCTGCGCCGGCGGGCGGCCGGGCGACGTCATCCACAACGCCTACGGCTACGGGTTGTTTACCGGCGGCCTCGGCGCTCACTATGGCGCGGAGCGCCTGGGCGCAACCGTGGTGCCGATGTCGGGCGGTAGCACCGAGCGCCAGATCGTGCTGATCGCCGATTTTGGCGCACGCATGCTGTGCGCGACGCCTTCCTACGCGCTTGCGATCGCCGAGGTGGCGGAGAAGGAGGGCGTGGATCTGCGCAAATCCAAACTCGAGATCGGTCTGTTCGGCGCCGAGCCCTGGAGCGAAGCGATGCGGCACGAGGTGGAAGCGCGCCTGGGTCTGAAAGCGGTCGACATCTACGGCTTGTCCGAGATCATGGGTCCGGGCGTGGCCTGCGAGTGCGCCGAGGGGCAAGCAGGTTTGCATGGCTGGGAGGATCACTTCCTTTTCGAGGTGATCGATACGGATACCGGCAAGGCGGTGAAAGAAGGCGAGGCGGGCGAACTGGTGATTACCACGCTCACCAAGGAAGCGCTGCCGATGATCCGTTACCGCACACGCGACATCACCCGCTTGAGCACCGAGCGCTGCGTCTGCGGCCGCACGCACGTGCGCATCAAGCGCATCACCGGCCGCAACGACGATATGCTGATTATCCGCGGCGTGAACGTCTATCCGTCGCAGATCGAGGCAGTGCTGGTTGGCCTGCCGGACGTGGCGCCGCATTACCAGCTGGTGGTGGAGCGCAAAGGCATCATGGATCACCTCACCGTGGAGACAGAGCTTATGCCGAACATCGTGCCCACGGCGGAGTTGCGCCGGGTCGTGGGCGAGTCGGTGCGGCACCACATTAAGTCGATCATCGGCGTCACCACCGACGTGCTGGTAAAGGAACCGGGCGAGATTCCGCGCTCGATGGGCAAGGCGGTGCGGGTGCGCGACCTGCGGCCGAAGTTGACGTAGGGCGGATAAATCAGTATTGTGGTACTAAAATACCAGATAACGCCTACTTAGGAGCGCATCGGGCATGGATTTCCAGCGCCAGACGAGCAAGCGGCTGTACGAAGAACACGCCGCGACCTTGCAGCTACTCGCACGGGTCGAGCGGGTGTTCACCGGCCGTGGCGGCGCCTATCCTCCGACGGCGGACGATGCCGATTGGGCCGCGTTCGCGCGCGCAATGGTCTCGGCGATCGAGGTCGAGGTCGCCCGCCATTTTGAATTCGAGGAGAGGGAGTTGTTCCCGCGGCTGGAAGAGGCCGGGGACGGGGATCTGGCGGCGCTGCTTGACGAGGAACATGTCACCATCCGCGCCGTGGCGCAGCCGCTCGCGGAGTTGCTGAGACAGGCGCTCGCCGGCGGATTGCAGCCGCAACAGTGGCAGACGCTGAAAACCCTGGGGCTGGAATTCAGTGAGCGCCTGGGTTCGCATGCGCAGAAAGAAGATGGCGCGCTGCTGCCCGTGCTCGATAATCTGCTGGACGAGGATACGGATCGCGAGTTGTTCAGCGCCTACGCGGCGGCTTAAACAGGAGACTAAGATGGCGGAGCGTGCACAGGCGGGCCCCCTTTCCGGCGTGAAGCTGCGGCGATTAGCCGCGCAGGACCTCGACGCCTTGGTCGACATCGATGCGCAGATTACCGGCCGTTCGCGCCACGGTTATTTTGAGCGCAGATTGCAGGCAGCATTGCGCGCCCCGGACTTGCACACCCAGTTTGCCGCGGAAGAAAACGGCGCCGTCAACGGCTATGTGCTCGCGCGCAGGCTTGAGGGCGAATTCGGTCGCGTAGAGCCGGCCTTGCGCCTGGAGGTGATCGGCGTGCGTCCGGGCGAGCAGGGGCATGGCTATGGCGACGCACTGCTCGGCGCACTTGAGGCGTATGCGCGCAAGCACGGGATACCTGATGTGCGCACCCAAGCAGGCTGGAAGGACCACGCCATGCTGGGTTTCCTCGACCATGCCGGTTTCGAACTGGCGAGCGCGCAGATGCTGGATTGCGAAGTCCATGCCGGGCGTATTGGCAGTGGCGACGCGGAAAAAGTCTTGGCTCCGGAACCGCATCGCTTGAGCGCCGAAATCGACCACAGCGCGCCTCGGGCCAACGATTTCGAGGCACTCGCGCGCGATCGCGCAGAGGTGCGCTCCCTGGAGCGTGCCGACCTCGAGGAGATCGTGCGCATCGACCGGCGCATCATGAATCGGGATCGCAGCGCCCACATCGGCCACCTCGTGGACGAGGCAATGCACGATTCGGCGATAAGGGTTTCGCTCGCCGCTCGCCAGGACGGATCGGTCTGCGGCTTTGTAATGGCCAGCGTCGACTTCGGCGATTTCGGGCGCACCGAACCTGTGGCTGTCCTCGACACCATCGGTGTCGATCCCGGTTTCGCCGGGGCGGGCATTGGCACGGCGCTGCTGTCGCAGTTGTTCGTCAACCTCGAGGCGTTGCGGGTGGAACGCGTCGCGACCGTGGTCGAGCGCGACAACTTCGGCCTCCTCGAATTCTTCTATCGCGCCGGATTCGGGCCGGGCCAGCGGCTGGGGTTCGTCAAGCGTTTGAGTTGAACCTGCATTTAGCTTGACCGATTTTCACGGTCTTTGTCAGGTCACGTAAAACGCGATTGCGATGAAATGCGCCGTGCTGCCGCCAAGCACGAATAGATGCCATATGCCGTGGAAGTGGCGGAAACGCTCGTCCAGCACATAGAACACTATTCCGACGGTGTAGAGCAATCCACCGCCCAGCAGCCAGGCAAGGCCGCCGATGCCCAGTTGTTCGATAAGCGGACTCAAGGCCGCCGCGCCCATCCAGCCCATGACGACGTAGATCAGAACGGACAATCGGCGCGCGCCCTTGCCGAATACGAATTCCTGCGCAATGCCGATAGCGGCTAGTCCCCAGGCGAGGCCGAACAGCGTCCAGCCCCAGGGCCCGCGCAAGGTTACCAGCGCAAACGGCGTATAGGTGCCGGCAATGAGGATGTAGATGGCGCAGTGGTCGAGCTTGCGCAGGACCGATTTCCAGCGCCCGCGAATGCTGTGGTACAGCGTGGAGGCGCCATAGAGTATGCACAGCGCCGCTCCATAAATGCTGCACGCTACGATTTTCCACGCGTCTCCGGTGCGCGCGGCGAGAACGAGGAGCACGACAGTACCTATGGCGCCAAGGATGGCGCCGGCGAGATGGGTGAGGCTGTTGAGTCGTTCTCCGTAGTACATCATTGCTCCTGCGTGCCGGGAAGAGCGGTCGACGTTGGAGCCATTGTTGCCAGTTCCAACGGGCCCGTCAAATAGGCGCCGAAGCGCTGGTTGCGGTGAGCCTTGAGCACAGGTCGCACCCGCATTGCGCCGTCCCGGGAAGGCGAGCGCCTCCCCGAACAGGGAACACTGGGCACCACTGGCGGCTAAGGTTACGGTTAAGTTGCCAGGGCCATGGGAGCGGCAGCTATGTGCCGAGCTTTTAAGACCGAGATCGGTCAGCTCCGGTCATCCAATGGCTCGAAAAATGGCGAAGTTGGACGGCAGGTAACCGATCAGTATCCGGCCGCGCGACTCTGCTGGCAGTCGGCATGCTTGTCGGCCTTTCCCTGCGGTGAAATTCTGTGCCGATTAGGTCCGCCATTCGGCCTTATGTAGCGCTCCACATAAGGCCGATTATGTAGACCGCACAATTATGTGGACTTCCTGCAACCCAATGCTTCGGTGAAGTGTTAGCTTCCAAGATAGTTCGCCATTGCAACTCTTCATAATCGTTCCGTCTACAAATCCTTATCGGTCATTCGTGTCGCCACCCTAGGGGGTGACTATCGAAATCAAGGTAGATGTGGTGCGTATTAGTCAAGTGTTTGACAACAATTCCGGTCGTTCGCCGCCGATTTGCGTGCGGAACGTCGGCAGGCTTAGCGGATGATGTTTCTGGATGTAGGCGATAAGCTTTTCGCGGATGTCGCAGCGCAGATCCCAGCCTGTGGAAGAATCTGCCGAAGTGGCGAGCACGCGAATTTTCATGGATTTTTCCGTGGTGTCGGTCACTTGCAGGTTCCAGAAGCGCTTATCCCAAAGTGGATTGGACTCAATAATTGTCTTCAGCGCCGTGCGCAGTTCGTCCAGCGGCGTCGTGTAATCCACCCATACAACCACCGAGCCGAGCAATTGCGCCGAGACCCGCGTCCAGTTCTGGAATGGTTTCTCGATGAAGTAGCTCAACGGCACCACCAGCCGGCGGTCGTCCCAGATGTGAATGACGACGTACGTCAATGTGATTTCTTCAACGCGGCCCCATTCGCCCTCGACGATAACGACGTCGTCCAGCCGGATGGGCTGGGTCATGGCGAGTTGGAAGCCGGCGAACAGATTGGAAATGGTCTTCTGCGCGGCGAAGCCGACGACGATTCCGACGACGCCCGCCGACGCCAAGATGCTGGTGCCGAACTGCCGCACTTCCTGGAAGAGCATCAGGATCGAAGCGACGGTGAAGATGGTGATGACCGCGTAAAGCAGTTTGCTGATGACATGGATTTGCGTATAGATCTTGCGTGCCTGCAAATTATCTACGGCATTGATATCATATTTCTCAAGCACGGCCTTTTCCATCACGATCACGGCCTGAAACAGAATGATCGCCACCGCTATGATCAGCAGGATGCTGGTCCCTTTGCTGAGCACGCTCGCATACTCCGTCGGCAGGCCCAGGATAGGCAGAGCAAAGATGACGCCGATGACTGGCACGAATGTGCGCAGACTTTTACCCAGTAGCGGGACGAACAAACCGTCCAATTTGCTGCTGGAGTTTGTGGTCCAGACCGCCAATTGCGCATCCAGCACATGCGTGAATCTGAAGAACAGCCAGAACAAAACCGCGAACACTCCAAGATCGAACACCTTGCTGAACACCTCACGGACGATGTGCAGGCCTTCACTTGGACCCAGCTTCATCAGCAGAGGTGTTGCTGCGAAATAAATGCCGTAAATCCAAATCACTACGTACAACGGCTTGTCGATCGCGCCGAAGACGTGATGTTGCAGCTTCTTGTCTTCCGGCTTGCCGGTGAAGCGCTTCAGCTTGTGCCGCACAAAGGCAAAGGCCACCAAGTTCAAGAACAGCACCACCAGCATAAGGCAGAGCATCAGTCCAAGATCGACCCAAGTGACGGACCCAACGACCGGGGTGCTCACGTCAACGCCAAAGAGCTGCCCCATCCATTGTCTCAATAGCGTCGTAACGTAGATGGAGAGTTCATCCAATAAATCTTTTCCGGACAGGCTGGAATTGATGCTCATCGTTTGCACGAGGGCAGTCGGGCCGAGAAAATTCATGAGTTGCTCCGTGATTGTCGAGATAAACCAGATGCTGATTCACTAATGCGCCAATGATTTGACCGTCGCGCTTCCAGTTCTAAGGCATCAGCGCCGTTACGGAAATCATTTGTCAGGGATTTTACGCTGCCTGTGCGTTGGGGCTGACGTGATTACTGGGTGAATGAGAGCCTTATAGTGGAAAGTATTGACCGGCTGGTTTGGCTGATCGAGAGCCACACACCTAGAATTCCCGAAAGGCGGCTTTCCGTGCAGCAAGCGGCCAAAGTACTTTCACCCGTCATGGGGAGACGCAGGGTCATTTGTACTCGTTCAGTGGACGCAGTCGTCAGCGGCCGCTCCACTCAGTTTCCCGACCTTCAAGGTCTGGATGGCCGCTGCCAGGGAGTGGAGCAGCCATTGGGCCGTCGAGTCTAGGGGGCAGTCACCGGCCGCGAAGCGCCACTGGGAAAATGCAAATTTCGTGCCGTTGAGCGGCCGGTATTTCCTGCCAAAGGAGACATTCATCGCTGTTGGCGCTGGGACCTTGGCCATTGCGACTTTGCGCCCAAACGACGGCTTTGGACAGCCGCTGCCCGACGCGCCCTTTGAACCCCGACCATGCATGTGCTACGTTTGCGCCCTGGATTCACTCGCAAGGCATTCCCATGACAGAACTCGCAGACAAACTTGGCTTCTCGTTTCTCGCCGAACCCTGGCTGCCGCAAATGCTCATCGCCATCGTTGCGACGGTGGCGATCAACCTCGTGGCCGAATTCCTCCTGCGCCACGCCGCCCGGGCGACGGCCAAGACGGCCACACCCTGGGACGAAGCCCTAGTGCGTTCGGCCAGCAAGCCCATGCTGGTAGCCATCTGGCTGGTGGGGCTGGCGTTCGCGGCGACCATCGTGCGCAAGCACACGGAGGCGCCGATCTTCGACTTCGTGGCGCCGACCCGCGACATCGGGGTGATGACCTGCCTGGCGTGGTTCCTCCTGCGCTTCATCGGCAACGTCAGCCGCAACATCGTCGCCGCGCGCAAGGCGAAGGGTGAAGAGGTCGACCAGACCACCATAGACGCCATGAGCAAGCTGGCGCGCCTGACGGTGCTCGTCACCGCAGTGCTCATGGCCATGCAGACGCTGGGCTTCAGCATCACCGGCGTGCTGACCATGGGCGGCATCGGCGGCATCGCCGTGGGTTTCGCGGCCAAGGACCTGCTCGCCAACTTCTTCGGCGGGCTGACGATCTATCTCGACCGACCCTTCAGCGTCGGCGACTGGATCCGCTCGCCCGACAAGGCGATCGAGGGCACGGTCGAATACATCAGCTGGCGCCACACCCGCGTCCGGGCCTTCAACAAGAATCCGATCTACGTGCCGAACGCGCTATTCACCACCATCGTGGTGGAAAATCCCTCGCGCATGACCAATCGCCGCATCAAGGAAACGATAGGCATACGCTACGAGGATCTGCCGAAGATGGCGCGCATCGTCGCCGACGTGAAGGCGATGCTGGAGACACACCCCGAGATCGACACCCAACAGACGCTGATCGTGAACTTCAACGAGTTCGCCGACTCCTCGCTCAACTTTTTCATCTACACCTTCACCAAGACGAAGGCATGGGTGCGCTACCACGAGATCAAGCAGGACGTGCTGCTCCAGGTGGCGGAGATCATCGAAAGACATGGAGCGGAAATCGCGTTCCCGACACGCACGCTGCATATAAAAGAAGGATAGGCGAATCAATTCGCGCGCAAAGTCGGAACAGCCAGGCAGCGCGCAGCAAACCGACGATTGAAATCGCGCGGAACCGCGCACAAGGCGCATAATGACAATGGCACCCCCTGCCGCACGCTCCTGAGGGCGCGGTCGGGCCGGTTAGTCATCAGTTTGCTGTCTTCACCCGCCGCAAACATCAGTGACGGCTCCAGGTCGGGTGCTGCCTTTGGCTCTCCACAATTGAGCGGCTGCAAACAGAAGTCTTGCGAACATTCCGCGGCGAACCTTTTATTTGTTTGCGTTGGAAACCGTTAGGTCGGTACGCCTATGGCCATGAAGTGGTTCGAACATCAGCGCATTCGCTATACGCTTAGCCATCATCCCGTTCCCCACGAGGCGTGGGAAACGTTGATGCGCGAGGGGAATATCTTCACGGGCCTGAGCGCTGTTGAGAGAGCCCATCTGCGGG
This sequence comes from Burkholderiales bacterium, assembly GCA_014860395.1. GTDB lineage: Bacteria > Pseudomonadota > Gammaproteobacteria > Burkholderiales > SG8-39 > 2-12-FULL-64-23. The sequence continues at coordinate 8,408 of JACZJU010000192.1, forward strand.
AGCTCACGACCTTGTTCCTCCACCGCAAGGATTTCAGCGGAGTTCAGGGCTTGACCGTGTCACCTGAAATGGCCGTGGCCGTGGCAGCACAGGCTTGCCTGCTTATCTTGAAGCTTGGGCTAGACAGCTACGACGGCTGGGTTGAGGTGGTGATTTATCCCGGTGCTTTCCGCGTGACGAGGGATAGTGCCGATGAAATAGGGCTGATCTCGCACCAGGACCAGCAATTGCTCGGCGAATCCTGGTTGCGAGGGCCGGTGATTCTCTCCTGGGAGGAGGTTGCTGCCGACATAGCTGCATCCCACCCCGGCCACAATGTGGTGGTGCACGAATTTGCCCACAAGCTGGACATGCTCGACGGCAGCGCCAACGGCATGCCGCCCCTGCATCAGGGCATGGTGCGGGAAAAATGGACGGAGGCTTTTAGCGAGGAATTCGCCCACCTGCAGCAGCAACTGGTGCAACATCACCGCCCCAG
>JACZJU010000193.1 GCA_014860395.1 Burkholderiales bacterium
TGAAACAGAAAAGCGGCGAAATCGGCGCCAGACAAGGCGCAAAGCGCAGCAAGGTTGGACACCTTGCGAGCATTTGCAACGCCGTATGGCGTCGATTCTCGGCGTCTTTTCTTCAGCGAATTAGCGACTCGGGACACTAGCGATGCGCGGCTTGATGTGGGTGCTGGCGGTGTTTGCCCTGGCGGTGGGTTTGTCGCTCGCCGCGCATCTGAACGACGGCTATGCCATTCTCGTCTTTCCGCCTTACCGCGTCGAACTTTCTCTCAATCTCGCGATTCTGCTCGGGCTCGCCGGTTTTATCCTGTGCTACGTGCTGCTGCGCCTGGTCGCGCACACGCTGCGGCTGCCGCTGTATGTGCGCGCTTTTCGCGCGCGCCGCCGCAGTGAAAAAGGCCAGGTGGCAATGATCGCCGCGCTGCAGGCCTTGTTCGAGGGGCGCTACGCCCGTGCCGAGAAGTCGGCGGGCAAGGCGCACAAGCTCGGGCATGCGCCGGCCCTGAACGCCCTGATCGCGGCGCGCGCCGCGGGCGAAATGGGCGAGATCGAGCGGCGCGATCAGTGGCTCGCGCGGGCCGACGATGCGAAGGCGCGCGAGGCCCGGCTTGCGGTGCAGGCGGGCCTGCTGCTCGATGAACGCCGCGACGATGATGCGCTCACCGTGTTGCGCGAACTCTCCGCGAGCGAGCCCAAGCGCATCGCCACCCAGCGCATGCTGATGAAAGCGCACCAGCGCCTGGGCCATTGGGACGAGGTGAGGCGTCTGGCCGCGGCCCTGGGCAAACGCGGCGCGTTGACCGAAGTGGCGGCGACGCAGCTGCGCATCACCGCCCAGATCGAGGCGCTGCGCCAGCGCTCGGAAGATGCGGCGGGGCTGGCGGAGTGCTGGCAGCATACGCAGGACAAGCGCGATGCGCGCGTCGCGCGTGCCGCGGCGCGGCTGTTCATCACCGCCGGCGACTGCCGTCGCGCGCACGACATCGTCGCGGCGGCGCTGGAGGCGGAGTGGAACGAAGATCTGGTCCTGCTCTACGCCGAGTGCCTGGGGACAGACGTGCTCGCGCAGATCGAGCGCGCGGAGAAGTGGCTCAAGTCGCGGCCGCGCGAGCGAGCACTGCTGCTGACGCTCGGGCGCCTGTGCCTTGCGCAGGAGCTGTGGGGCAAGGCGCAGAGCTACCTCGAGGCGAGCATGTCCGAGGAGCCCAGCCGCAGCGCGCATGTCGCGCTGGCGCAGCTGTACGACCGCATCGGCAAGCCCGAGGATGCGAACCGGCATTACCGCGCCAGCATCGACGCGAAGCTGCGGCCCTAGCGTCGTGCGCAAAGCGCGCGCAGGCAATCTTCCATGATCGCGGTCATCTTCGAAGTGATTCCGGCACCCGGGCGCAAGCAGGAATACCTGGAACTGGCCGCGGCGCTGCGGCCGGAACTGGAGAAACAGGACGGTTTTATTTCGATCGAACGCTTTGCCAGTCTCACGCATGAAGGCAAGGTGCTGTCGCTCTCCTATTGGCGCGACGAGGAAGCGGTGAAGCGCTGGCGCAGCTTCGAAGCCCACCGCCTGGCGCAGGCGCGCGGCCGCGACGGGGTGTTTGCCGACTACCGCCTGCGCGTGGCCAGCGTCCTGCGCGACTACGGCATGAGCGAGCGCGAACAAGCGCCGGCCGATAGCCGCGAAGCGCACCAAAGCTAGGAGGCCGGCCGCCGCCCGATGGCCTCGCCCACGCTTCCTCCGCTGGCAGAAGTGTTCGCCGCGACGATCGCCGCGGTCGAAGCCGAAGGTGCGCTGCTGCTGGCGGAGTTCCACTTGCCCGGCGGTCCGCGCGGCGCGGGCTCGAAAGCGCCCATCGACACCGAAATCGAACTGCGCCTGCGCGCGGCGCTGCAGCGCGCGCTGCCCTGCACCTTCATCGGCGAAGAGACCGACGAAAGCCGTGGCGACATCGACGGCTGGTGCTGGATCGTGGATCCGCACGATGGCACCAGCGACTTCCTCAAGGGCATACGCGGCTCTTCCATCTCGGTGGGACTGGTGCGGGGCGGAGTGCCGGTGCTGGGCGTGGTGCATGCGCCTGCTTCGCCCGACCGCGGGCGCGAGACCTACGCTTGGGCCGAAGGCGCGGGACCGCTGCTTCGCAACGGCCGGCCGGTGAACTGCGACCTGCGCAGCGGCACGCTTGCGCCCGGCGCAATCGTCTACGCCACCGCGAGCTCGGCGCTGCGCCCGGCGGTGTTCTCGCGCGCGCTCGCGC
>JACZJU010000194.1 GCA_014860395.1 Burkholderiales bacterium
TGGCGGGCGGCGTGCACCCGCCCGGGTTCTACCGGGAATTGTGGGGTGCGCTGACCACAAACGGCAGGTGGCAGGGAGAGATCTGCAACCGGCGCAAGAACGGCGAACTCTTTGTCGAATGGCTGTCGATCAAGCGGCTGCACGACAAAGAAGGCAATGTCACGCATCACGTGGCAGTGTTCTCCGACGTCACCGAGCACAGGGTCGAAACCGATCGCATCCGGCGCCTTGCGCATTACGATCTGCTCACCGGACTGCCCAACAGGGCATTGTTCGCGGACCGTGCGCGCCAGGCGCTGGCCATGGCCAAGCGGGACAAGACGGAACTCGCGGTAATGTTCCTCGACCTGGACAGGTTCAAGGAGGTCAACGACACTCTCGGCCATGCCGTCGGCGACCTGCTGCTGAAGGCGGCAGCGGCGCGCATGCAGGATTGCCTGCGCGCATCGGACACGGTGGCGCGCATAGGCGGCGACGAGTTCGTGGTGCTCCTGCCCACGATCGAGACCGCGGAAAACGCCATGGCGGTGGCGCAGAAGATGCGCCATGCGCTCTTGCGGCCGTTCGAGCTGGCCGGCCGCAGCCTGCGCGTTACCTGCAGCGTCGGTGTTGCCGTTCATCCCGGGCATGGGGACGACGAGAAGCAACTGCTCAGGAATGCCGACATTGCCATGTATCGGGCGAAGAAGGGCGGGCGCGACAGCGTGGAATTCTATCGACAGGAAGTCGTCGAAAGCGTGGTGTAGGGCTTGTACTTGAGGGACACCAAAGGCGCCCGAAGCAAGGGATGGAACCTTGCCTTTCCCGTCCCGGTCATCGCTTATGACGCCTTGCTAAAGCAATCAGCGTTCGCTGCCGTAGTACAAGACGTGCGCTGTGCCGGGAGATTTGGCCCGGTCGGCTGCGCGCGTCCTTTTCCGCTCCCCTCCCACCAAGAGTCAGTATGGATCAGGTAGTTGCACCAAACCAGGATCTCAGCGACCGGCTGGTGGCGGCGCTGCGGCAGGATGAATTCGTCTTGTACGGGCAGGCGATCGTGCCGCTGGCGCCTAACCAGACCCAGCGGCCGTTTCAGGAAATACTGATCCGTTTCCAGGAGGAAGAGGCCAAGCTGCTTCCTCCCGGCAGCTTCTTCCCGATTTTGGAAGAATACGGCCTGATGCATTACGTCGATCGCTGGGTGGTGAACCGCATCGCCAAATGGGTGCGCTATGCACTGGTGATCAAGCCGGACTGGAAGGTGCCGCGAAACAGCATCAATTTGTCCACCGCCACGCTTTCCGACCGGAAATTTGCCGAATATACGCGCAGGCAACTGCAGGCCGCGGCCCTGCCCGAGGGGACCGTGTCCTTCGAGATTACCTGCGATAGCGCGCTCCCGCATGTCGACGCCCTGCTCGGCCTGATGGCCGAGCTCAAGCCGGTCGGTTGCGGCTTCGTCCTGGCGCGTTTCGATGGCGGCAAAGAGGCATTCGAACTGCTGCGCCGGCTGGCGCCGGAATTCGTCAAGCTCAGCCCCTCGCTGGTGCGCGTCCTGAATCAAGGCAGTGCCGGCCTGAATCAGGTCGATGCGGTAAACCGTGAATGCCAGGCGCTCGGAATCAAGACTATTGCCGAACACGTGGAGAGCGACCAGACCAAGGCGCAACTGCGTGAACTGGGCGTCAATTACGGCCAGGGCTTCGGCATAAGAGTGCCGAAGCCGCTGGGATAGACGAGGCCATGGACGAGGAGCAGAGCATGAACACGGACACGGACAACGACAGCCAGGATCGCAATGCGGACCGGATCGTCAAGGAAATCGGGATTCCACCTTGTCCAGCGATCCTCACCAAACTGCTGCGCGAGGCGCGCTCCGACGAGCCAGACTTTCGCCGCGTCGGCCAGCTTGTGACCAGCGACGTCGCGCTCGCCTCGGCGGTATTGAAAGTCGCGAATTCGCCGTTCTACGCTTTGCCCACCAAGGCGGCCTCGGTGCAGCAGGCGCTGGTGCTGCTCGGCCTGAACGCGGTGACGCAGCTGGTGACCGGGCTGTTGCTGCGCCAGGCGTTCTCCGGTACCGCCGGCCCCGGCATGGAGCACTATTGGAAGATATCGATGGCAACCTCGCTGATATCTTCCCTGCTGTGCCGCGAAACCGGCCAAGGCGACGGCGGCATCGCCGGGACCTACGGCCTGTTCCGTGATTGCGGCATGCCGGTGATGATGCAGAAATTCACCATCTACACGGATATTTTCGACGGCTCGGCGCTCACCCCGGGCGAGCCGGCGCTGGAGATCGAGAACGAGCGCTACGCCACCAATCACGCCCAAGTCGGCGCCGAGCTGGCGCGCAGCTGGCAATTGTCCGAGTCCCTGTGCTACGCCATTTTGCACCATCACGACCTGCGCTCCCCGGATGAAGAGTTGGCGCAGGCCGACGCCGACGCGCGCACGCTGATCGCCACCGGCCTCGCTGCCGAGCAGCTCTACTGTGCCGCCATCAGCGCCGTATGCCACGAGTGGGCGCTTGCCGGTGATTGGGCGCTGGCTGAACTCGGTCTGTCGCAGGAGAAGTTCGTTGCAATAGCGGGGCGCGTCCGAAATTCGATCAATCACCTCTGAGCCCGGGCCGGGGTGCGCGGGTGCCGCCTGCGGCCGGAAGCGGAAAAAGCGCGGAAAACGCCGCTTATTCCGTGCATCGACTTTGCCTTCACGGTGAATAATGTGCACAAGGCGGTAACCCCCGCTTTGTGTGCAGGCGTGTGCCTGTCACGCACTTACCAACGGACGGTGCACATGAAATCCAGCTCAGACGCTTCCCGACTTGTTCTGGCATTCGATGCTGGCGGCGGCGAGCCATCCGATTCCGGCTCCAATGAGCGGGAACACGCCGAACTCGGCGCGATCAAGCAGGCGGTTGCGCGCATGGAGGCCGAAGCCAAGGCGACGGCTGCGGCGCAAATACGCGCACGCGCGGAGGTGAGGGCGCGCGAGACGGCCGAGGCCAAATCAATCGCCGAAACCCAGGCCATGAGCGCGGCCGAAGCACGCATCCGCGCCGAGGAAGAGGCCGCCGCCTGCGCGCGTATCCGCATCGAGGCGGAAAACCGCGCACAAACAGCAGCCGCCGAACGCAGGCAGGCGGAAAACCTGGCTGCGGCGGAGGCCGAAGCGCGCGCGCTGAGCGACAAGCAGGCGACCGAGGCCGCGCTGGCGCGGCTGTCGGCCGAGCGTGAACTGCAGGCACGCAGCCAGGCGAAGACCGCAATCGAACTCAGCCAGGCCGAGCGCATGCAGGCCGAGGCGCACGAATTGCAGCGGCTGCTGCAGGAAATGGAGAACGCAGCGCAGGCGCGGGCGCGCCAGGAACTGCAGGAGAAGGAACTCAGCCGCGCGCGCGCGGCCGCGGAAGCCGAGTCACTTCAGGCCAGCCGCCGGCGCGAACGGGCCGAAATCCAGGCAGAGCAAACGGTCCTGGGACGCGCCAGTTCGCAGGAGCAGGCACGCGAAGCGGCGTTGCACAAAGCGCGCGTCGAAGACGAGCGCGCCATCGTTGCAATCGCGCGCATCGAAGTCGAAGGCAGCGTTGCCGAACAGACTGAAGCGAAGATCCGCGAAGAGGAACGCCTGCTCGCGCAGGCGAAGGTCAGGCAGGACGTTGCCGCGCAAATGGAAGAGACACGGCAGGCGCGCCTGCGCATGGAGCGCGAACTGGGCGCGCTGGCGGAAACCAAGGCGAAGGCCGAAGCGCAGGCGGAAGCCGCCGCTGCGGCACGCGCACGCGCGCAAGCTCGGGAACTAGCCGCGATACAGGGCCGCCTGGAAGCCGAACTCGCCGCCAGCACCAATGCCGACGAGCGCGCGCATGCCGAAGCTGAACTCGAACGCCTGTCGCAGATCAAGGCCGCGAGCGAAGCGGAAGCGATTGCAGGGCTGCAGGCGCGCATTGCCGCCGCGGAACAGGCCGTTTCCGCCAGCGCCGCGCGCGCCCAGGCCGATCGCGAAGCGACCGCAGCCGCGCTGGCCAAAGCGGATGCCGAGCGCGAGGCAGCGGCCGCGGCGGAGGCAAACGCCCAGGCGGAGCAGCGCGCCACGGAGATCGCGCGCACCCGCGCCGAACTTCAGGCCGAAGCCAATACGAAGGCGCTGGAACGGCTGAAGGCCGAGCAAGAGCGCCTGCAACTGGCGCAGGAAGCCGCGGCAGCCGCCGACGAGCGCCTGCGCGCCGAGCAAGAGGCTGTCGCCGAAGCGCGCGCCCGCGCCGAGGCCGAGCAGTTGCTGCTGGAAAAGGAACAAATGCGACTCAAGCATGAGAACCGCGCCAAGGCTGCGGCGATCGCGCGTGGGCACGCTGCCGACGAGTGCGCCGCTGCGGCGCAGATGAAATCGGCGGCAGATATCGCATTACTCCAGGAAACACGGCGCAGACAGGCGGCGGAGCAATCGGCAGCAAAGCTGACCGAGGAGCATGTTGCGGCGCAGGCATGGGCCAGTGCGGCGAGCGAGGAGCGCGCCGCAAGAGAAGCGCGCCTGTGCGCAGCGGAGAAGGAAAGAATGCAGGACGAGGAAAGGGCTGCAATTGCCGCGAGCGAGCGCGCCGAAAGCGAGCGCAAGCTGGCCGCTGCCGCGCAAGCGCGGCAACTCGCCGAAGAGGAGGCGCTGCGCGAGGCAGAGGCGCGCATCGAGGCTGAGGCAGAAGCAAGGGCGGCGGCAGAGGCCCGGTCCCGCGCCGACGCCGAAGCGGCGTTGCACGCGCGCAAGGACACCGATGCACTTATGCGTGCGGCGCGGGCGATCATCGTGCGCGCACGGCGCGCGCTGCGGCTGAAGCGTCTGGTGCTCGGCGGCGCCGTGCTATGCACGAGTGCCTGGCTGAGCTTGACCTGGTACACCGAGTATTCGGCGGTAGTGCCGCAGATTTCCATGGCTTCAAGCGCCCTGCCGGCTCCGTCTCGGTCTCCGGCTCGGGCATCGGCCGCTGCAGTGGCAGCTCCCTGGGAGAATGCGCCGGCGACGGCGGCGGGGATCGAGTCGACGCTGGATTCCGGTCCACCGGTGAATCTGAAACTGGCGCAGTCGCTGGAAGTCGTGCCGGCGGAACGCTAG
>JACZJU010000195.1 GCA_014860395.1 Burkholderiales bacterium
GCTTATTGCGGCCGGTGCGGCCAGCACCGGCGCATCGTTGGCGCCGTTGATGGTGATCGTCACTACCTGTGCGGTGCCGTCGGCGGTCGTCACGGTGAAGGTATCCGTCAGCGTCTGCGTCGCATTGAGCGCCTGCACCACCGTGTCTGCGTTATTGAGCGTATAGGTCCAGAGCGCCGTGTTGTCGATCGTATAGGTGCCGTGGCTCGCCGCCGCAGGCGCACCCACCACCGTGAACCCCGGCGGGCTGTCCACGTCAGTCGCGCTCAGCTGCCCGCTCACCGTCGGCGTGCCCGGCACTACGCCGGCTTCGACCACCGTGCCCGCGGTCGCGCCGCTGATCACCGCCGGATCATTGACAGGATCGAGGCTGAAGCTCAGCGTAGCCGGCGTGTTGCCGCCATGCCCGTCGCTCACGGTGTAGTTGAGCGTCATCACGCCGTAATAGTTCGCTGGCGGCGTGATCGTGTAGTTGCCGCCGCCGTTATCGGTGACCGTCCCATAATCGGCAACCAGGCTCCTTACGGACAGCGTGTCGCCGTCAGCATCCGTATAGCCCGTCAGTAGAACCGCCGCAGTGATTGGATAGGTCGTATCTTCGGTGCCATCGCCCAGATCGGCCGCCGTGCCGGTCAGCGCCGGCGCTTGATTCTCGCCGGGCACAACGTCCACGGTCACGGTGGCCGGCGTGCTGACCAGCCCGGTATCATCGCGCACGGTGTAGGTGAAGCTTGCCGGCCCGCTGAATCCGGCACCAGGCGCGAAGGTAACGGAGCCGTCATCATTCAGTGTCGCAATTCCGCCAACGCCACTGCTCACGGAGGCGATCGTCAGCGTTTGCGTCAACTCTGGATCGCCGTCGCTGTCATTGGCGAGCAATTGCGCTGCGGTGTACGTTGTCGAACTGCTTTGGGCTGCGGTCAGAAAGTCGGCCACCGCTACCGGCGCGTCGTCCACCGCAGCAAGGTTGAAGTTCTGCGTGGCGCCGGTGTTTCCGCCCTGCCCGTCGCTTACCGTGTAGCTTAGAATTACCGCGCCGTTGTAGTTCGCGGCTGGCGTAATCGTATACCCGCCGTTTCCAATGCCGGTCACGGAGCCGTGATCGGCCACCAGGCCCGTAACCGACAGCGTGTCGCTGTCCACGTCCGTGTAGCCGGCTAGCAGACTGGCTGTGCTGACCGTGTATCCTTCATCCTCCTGGCCATCGCCCAGCGTCGCCACCGTCCCGGTCAACGCCGGCGCATCGTTCGTGCCTAGTACCGTCACCACGAATGCTTGCGTCGTGCCATCGGCGCTAGTCACCGCGAAGGTGTCGGTGACGTTCTCACCCGCCTTGAGTGCCTGCACATTGGTCGCGCCATTGTCGAGCGCGTAGCTCCATTGACCGTCGGTATCAATCGTGAAGCTGCCGTAGACCCCTTGCGTCGTCGCCTGCGCCTGAAAGACCGATTGGTCCGCGTCGACATCATTCACCGTCAGCGCTCCCGATGCGCTGGTCGTCAGGTCCTCTTGCGCCGTCGCCGCGGTCGTGCCCGCGATCAGCGCTGCATCGTTGGTGCCGAGGATGGTGAAGCTGACTACCTTGGCCGTGCTGTCGGCAGAAGTGATCGTGAAGCTATCGACCTTGCTATCGCTTGCGCCCAGGTATTGCACCGCGCTGTTGGCTACGGTGTAGAGATAGCTGCCGTTGGCGGCAAGAACCAGTGTGCCCAGATTGCCCGACGCGCCTGTTACGGCTAAGCGGAAGGCGTTCTGGCCCGAGTCGACATCAGAGATCGAAATGGTGCCCGTCGCCGTCAAGTTGTCGCCGCTCACCGCGACATCCTCGGTCACCGAGGACACCGTCGGCACGCCGATCGCGGCGGCATCGTTGGCGCCGTGGATGGTGAAGCTCACACCCTTGGTCGTGCCGTCGGCACTGGTGATGCGGAAAGAGTCCGTCGCCGTCACCCCGGCCCCCAGGTACTGCACTGCGCTGTTGGCAACCGCGTAGCTGTAGTTGCCGTTGGACTGCAGCACCAGCGTGCCCAGGTTGCCCGGCGTGGAGAAAACTGACGTCAGGAAGAAGTCCTGAGCCAGATCCGGATCCGAGATCGAAATAGTCCCGCTCGCTACCAGGTTGCCTCCAGTAACGTTCGCATCTTCGGTGACATTCGCGGGTATCGGATCTCCGATCGTCGCCGGAGTATTGCCTTGGTTGGGAGTGAAGCTGCCGTCCACATATTCGCCGTCGGCGAACTTGATTACCTCGATGCGGCGCAGTGTATCGGTCCCGTCGGGTGAGCCTTCGCGGTTGTCGACGACCGTGACCTTGTAGCCCTCGCTGTTTACGGGGCCGCCGCTGAAGGTGATGCTGTAGTCCAGGTAATTCCCGCTATAGACCGCCGTGTCATGGCCTTGCGGACCGCCGTCGATGTAGTCGTTACCGAAGCCGCCGATCAGGGTGTCGTCGCCTTTGCCGCCGCTCAGGCGATCATCGCCTGCGCCGCCGTCGATAAGGTCACTGCCCTTGCCGCCGTCGATATTGTCATCGCCGCCATTGCCGCGGATCGTGTCGTTGCCGTCCAGACCTTTGATCGTATCCGGGCCCGAGGTGCCGGTCAGGGTGTCGTCGCCTTTGGTGCCGACAATGGTCGGTCGGTCATCGTGTTCGTCGTCATGACCATCATCGTATTCGTCGTCCGATCGGCCGGTTGATGCGCCCTCGCCGATGGCGCCGACAATGATGAGTCCCGGATCGTGAGCAGCAGCACCTGAATTTGCGGGCTGATCGAAGACTGCCGGGCGATCGGAGATCCCCGGCTGGTCGAAAATCGCCGGCTGATCGAAAATCGCCGGACGATCAACATTCCCTGGTCGATCAAAATTTCCCGGCTGATCGACAATCGATGGCGGATCATCGCGACCGCCTTCCCGACCGTTGCCCCGATCGCGGTCCAGATCATCCAGGGTGATTAATTTATCGGTGCCCATGTTCATGCATTTCGTCTGCGTCCTTAACCACTCATGCGAAACTCATGCCGGATGGCAATACGCAGCCTGACGCTCTTTTTTCCCTCCTTGCGAAGGTTTGGGCGAGTCCTGCAATGAGTTTCGTATTATCTCAAGAAAATCATCGGCATCCAAACCTTAAGTCGCGCCAAATTGCCCTTTTTGACAATAGTTTGCAATTGCGCGGGTGGCGGTCGTGGATGGCTGGCGCCCGGCGCCTCTGTTTGTTTCTGGAATCGCCCTGTTCATTTTGGGCCCCAATGTCTTGCCGGCCAGCGTTTGTTCACATTATCAGTAGCTTGCCGCAGTATGCGATCGGAAAATGTGGCCTGACAACCGGATTGGTGTCGAGTGACGCTACAATCCTGTCGCGATATCGACGGAGGTCGGCTGGATGCTGATTGCGGCTTTGCGGCCAACGGCCCACACCGGAATGACCGAAATCACCCCGAACCAAGAAAAACTCCAGAGGCTCAGTTGGGAATTTTCAGGAATGCGACGATCTGCTCGGCTGCCTCTTCTGCCGACATGACCGTGGTATCGATGCGGATTTCCGGATTTTCCGGCGGTTCATAGGCGGAGTCGATTCCGGTGAAATCCTTGAGTTCGCCGCGCCGCGCTTTCTTGTACAGTCCTTTCGGGTCGCGCGCTTCGGCCACCGCGATAGGCGTATCGACAAAGATTTCGATGAACTCGCCTGCACCCACGATCTTGCGCGCCATGGCGCGCTCACGCCGGAAAGGCGAGATGAAGGCCACAAGGGCAATCAGTCCCGCGTCGACCATCAATCCTGCGACTTCGGCGATCCGGCGGATGTTTTCCACGCGGTCGACATCGCTGAAGCCGAGATCCCTGTTCAGGCCGAGCCGAACGTTGTCGCCATCGAGCAGGTAAGTGTGTCTGCCTAGGGCATGCAGCCGAGCGTCGACGAGGTTGGCGATAGTCGACTTTCCTGCTGCGGACAAACCTGTAAACCAAAGGATTCGGGCCTTCTGGCATTTGAGATCGGAGCGGGATTTTTTGTCTATGTCCATGGTCTGTGAGCGAAGGCTAGCGTAGCAACGGAGGCAATCAATCCACGCTGCTGCCCACGCGGCGCATCGGCGCGCGCGGGAACCGAGGCGCTGGTTTCCGGCCGCGGCAGCTCGCGTGAATCGTTGTCTGCGATAATGGTGCGGCCCGGATCCTGCTATATCGATTGAATCGATTGAAACAGGGATTCTACTACCAGCGCGGCAGCAAGCCGACACAGAGAGACGATCAATGGATGCGTCAGGCAAAGCGAATGGCTACGAGCGCTTGAGTCCGGGCGCCGAAGCGCTGCTCGGGTTTCTTCATCCGGGTGGCGGAAACGCGGCTGCCGCCCGAGTGCTGGCGCTGCCGACAGACGCATGGGGGGAGACGCTGGCGCTTGCGCTGCGACACGGCGTCGCTCCGCTATTGCATCGCGCGCTGCAGTCCGGCGGCGCGCTTGCGCGGCTTCCCAACCAGGTGCGTGCGCGCCTGGAGGAAGAACGGCGCGCAACGGCGCTCGACAATCTGCGCAACCTGGGTCAATTCCAGCGCATCGCGCAGGCGCTGCGCGAACGGGATATCCCGGTCATCGCCCTCAAGGGACTGCACCTCGCCGAGCTCGTCTACCGCGATATCAGCCTGCGGCCGATGAGCGATCTGGACGTTCTCGTTCCCTCTGCGCAGGTTGAGCATGCGATCGCTGCGTTGTTGGCAATGGAATTCGAGCTAATTCGAGGCCTCCCCAACGGATACGATATCGGGCTGACCCATCGCCGCCTGGGCATCCTGGTCGAGGTGCATTGGGCGCTGGGACGGCCGAGCGAAGCCTACACTCCTCCTGTGGAAGAAATCTGGCGCTTGGCATTGCCGACGAGACTGGCAGACGCGGACGCGCTCGTCATGTCGCCGGAGTTTCTTCTACTGCACGTTTGCACGCATCTGGCACACCATCATCTTTTCGCCTTCGACTTGCGTGCGCTCTGCGACATCGCGGAGATTGTGGGCGCCCATCCTGCGCTCGACTGGAGTTTCGTCATCGATCAATGCAGCCGCAACGGCGGGGGACGGGGTGTTGCGGCGGCGCTGCGGCTCGCGCGCGATCACGTCGGCGCCAAGGTGCCTGCGGAAGTGCTGGCGAAAATCGGCGGCGACACGCTCGACGCCGAGCTGCTCGCCGACGCGCTCGAGCAGCTCGATGGATTCCCCGGGTTTGCTTACGAGCTTCGAACCGCACCCAAGCTCGTGGCGCTCAAGAGTCCGATCGGCTGGCGCGCGAAAATTGCAGTGGTTTGGGAAAGAATCTTTGTTCCGCGTGCCGAGCTGGCGCTACTCTACGGCGTCCCGGAACACTCGGCACGCATCAACCTCTATTACGCCGTGCGGCTGCGTGATCTTGTTCGCAGGTATGCGGGGAGCGCCCGGGAATTGACGGGATTCCGCCCGCAGCTTGCCGCAACTACTGCGCGCCGTGCGCGGCTTGCGCAATGGGTCAATGAAACCTGAGAAGCGCTTGGGTGACCGATTTGGCGTTGCGGCGGAGGCAAGGCAATATAATGAAAGCCTCGGCACAGCCAACTCGGCGGCCGACATTCTCTAGTCCATCATGAAACGCGTTGCCGTAAATCTGGCGAAATTTCGCGCCCTTCCCTGGCCGGAGCAGCGCACGCTGCTGGCGGCAATGGCGTGGCTGCCGCTGTTCGGGCTGGCATTGCGCATCCTCGGGCTGCGCCGTCTTCAGGCTTGGTTGCAGCGCGGCAGTCCGGGTGTAGATATCGAGCGCTCGTTCGATGAGATCGTTCGCATCGCTACCCTGGTCAATACGGCTGGCCTGCGCCTGCCGCTTCCCCCGACCTGTCTCACGCGCTCTTTGCTGCTGGGCTGGCTATTGCGGCGCAGGGGGGTCGCCAGCCAGCTGCGTATCGGTGTGCGCCTGGCCGAGGGTGCCGTCGAGGCCCACGCCTGGGTCGAATGCGCGGGCGTACCGATCAACGACCGGCCGGACGTGGGCGAGCGCTTCGCGCCGTTTGCGGAAATCCTCCCTGCCGGGGCCTTCCACTCGCCATGAGCGGGATCGCCGGCGTTATTCATTTTGACGGCGCGCCCGTCGAGCCGGGGCTGGTGGAGGCGATGACCAACGCCATGGCTTACCGCGGGCCTGACGGCATCAACCATTGGGCCCGGGGTTCGCTGGCGCTGGGCCAATGCATGCTGCACACCACGGCGGAATCGCTTGAAGAAACGCAGCCGCTCACCAACGAGGACGAAAGCCTGGTGCTGGTCATCGACGGGCGCGCAGACAACTGGGAAGAGTTGCGGCGTGAACTGCTCGCGCGCGGCGCAGTGCTGCGCAATCGCTCCGATGCGGAACTGGTCCTTCGCGCCTACGAAACCTGGGGCAGGAAATGTGTATCGCGCATCGAAGGAGATTTCGCGCTGCTGATCTGGGACGCGCGGCGCCGGGTGGCTTTTTGCGCACGCGACCGCATGGGCAACAAGCCCTTCCACTATCACTGGAACGGCAGGACATTGGCGTTTGCCTCGGATCTGCACCCGATACTCGCACTGCCATGGGTGGAGCAGGTTCCCAACGAGGGCATGCTGGCCGAATATTTGGCAGGGGAATGGTATTCGCGGGATGAAACACTTTGGCGCGGAATTCTGCGGCTGGTGGCGGCACACCGCATGGAAGTCGATGTGCGCGGGCTGCGATCGGAACAATACTGGGAGCCGGATCTCTGTGCAGCAATAAACTACAGCACAGATCAGGAATATGCCGAGCATTACCGCGAATTGCTTTTCGACAGCGTCAGGCGACTATCGCGCTCGCATCGACCGGTCGCGATCGAGGTAAGCGGTGGCCTCGACTCCTCCGCTGTGTTCTGCGTCGCCGAACGCCTGCGCCGCGCCAGCCGGCTGCCCGCGCCGGCGGTCGAGGGCTACACGCTGGCCTTTTCCGGCGACGACGGCGCCGACGAGCTCACTTGCGCCCGCGCCGTGGGCGAATACCTGGGCGTCCCGATTCACGAAGTTCCATCCGTTTCTCCGCCCTTGTCATGGTATGCGCAGCGCGCCCGCGACTACCGGGAGTTTCCCGGATTTCCCAATGCGTCGATGTCTTCCGGCATGCGGCAGCAAGCCGCTGCGCGGGGGAGTCGCGTTGCGCTGACAGGTGAGGGCGGGGATGAATGGCTGGATGGTTCGCGCGCGTACTACGCGGATGAACTGGCGCAGCGGCATTGGGCCGCGCTGTATGACTGCTTCAGCCGGGACGCGTCGGCGTTCGGCGCCCGGCAGGCAGTGAGGTGGCTCGTTCGGGACGGCTGCTTTGCGCTGCTCCCGCCCCGGCTGCAAAAAGGTTTGCGCCGGCTGGTGCGCGCAATGCGCGGCGGTTCGACGCGTGATGCCTGCTATTGGCTTGCGCCGCGGCTGCTCGAAGGCATCAGCGTGCGGCGCGGACGATCGCTTGCACAAAACCGCCGCCAGACGCGCAATTTCGGCCAGCGGGAATTGTTCGATGTCTTGTGCGATGCGTTCACCGCCAAGGTGACGGAGAGGGGCGAGCGCGAGGGAGCGCATTACGGCGTCGAAGTGCGCGATCCGCTGCGCAACCCCCGCATTGTCCAATTCGCGTTTTCGACGCCAGCAAGGCTGCGTCTGAGCGGAGACTGGACCAAGGCCATGCATCGCCAGGCTTTGCGGGAATTCATGCCGGCAGCGGTCCTGGAACGAAAGTCCAAGGCAGAATTCTCGAATCCCTTCCGCGCACACCTGGATCGGATGCAGGACACATTGACGAGGCGCATTCCGCAGGAGCGGCCCGACTGGGTCGACCAGAGGGGCATGGCCCGCTTATTTCGGGTCTATCAGAGCAACCCGCAGTTTGGCTGGCCGATGTGGATTCTGTGGGCTATCTATGCCTGCGACAAATCGTTGCCGCGACACTAGAATGTTTGTACACTCAAAACCAGAATCGGGCGGTTGAACAAGCGGTGTCCGGCCTTGCGCCGTTCCGAATGAGGAACCAGCATGAAACACGGTGAAACCCAGAACGAGCAGTCCACGCATGACGCGCGGGAAGAAACCGCGCCCAATGCAGTCAAGGCGGCCTATTCGCGCCCGGTATTGACTACCTATGGTTCGGTGAGCAGATTGACGAGGGGCGTGGGCGGAACTCAAGCCGACCTTATGAATATGACCAAGATGCCTCTCACCGGCGGTGGTTCCGACCGGCGCATCAAGGAAAATATCGCCAGCGTGGGCGAACATTTTCTCGGAATCGGCCTCTACCTGTTCGACTACAAGCCGGAATACCGCGAACAGTGGGGACACGGTAGACGGTTCGGCGTGATGGCCGACGAAGTGGAAACGGTCATGCCGCAAGCGGTGTCCACGCACCCCGACGGCTACAAAATGGTTGATTACGCCATGCTGGGAATCAGCCTTGCCATGCACTAGGCGCGGCAACGGTATTGTTTGATACCTATGCTGGATGAGCATCTGGGGTATGTCGCCGATCCGAGAAGGATCGAGCGATTCAGGGCGGCCATAGCGAAAGTCGTCAAATCCGGGGACAGGGTCGCAGACCTGGGTTGCGGTTCAGGCATCCTGGGTTTGCTGAGTTTGCAGGCCGGCGCATCGCGGGTGATTGCGGTTGACGACAGTGCCATGATCGACGTTGCGCGCGATTCCCTGCTGCGCGCCGGTTATGGTGAGCGTGCGGCCTTTATCCGGGGCAGGTCCAAGCGTATTGAACTGCCCGAACGGGTCGACGTCGTGATCTGCGACCATGTAGGCTACTTCGGTTTTGACTACGAAATAATCGGCTTCCTCGAAGACGCCAGAAAGCGTTTTCTCAAACCGGCCGGCACGCTCATTCCCTCTAGTATTCGACTGAATGTCGCCGCGGTCGGCTCGCAACAATGCTACGACTTCGCCAATGGCTGGCAGGCCCAGAGCGTCCCCGAGGCCTTTCACTGGCTGCGTGGCTATGCGGTCAATACAAAACATGCGGTCAACCTGGTGAAAGACGACGTGCTCGGGTCTCCTGCCGTTATGGGCGAAATTGATCTTTATGCGGATCATCCGAATTTCCTTTCCTGGAGCGTCGAACTTCGTGTGGACCGCGATGGCCCGATGCATGGCCTTGCGGGTTGGTTCGAATGCAAATTGGCCGAAGGCGTCTGGATGACGAATTCCCCGTTGGCGGACATGCCGATTCGACGCCCCCAGGCGTTTCTGCCGATCGGCGAAACAGTTCAGGTTAAGGCCGGAGATGCGATCAAGTCCACAATATCGCTTCGGCCTGTCGATAACGTGATTGCCTGGATCGTGGAATTTCCCGCGACGGGGCAACGCTTCAGCCATTCGACATGGCAGGGGATGTTGCTTTCGCCAGAGGACCTGATCCAGGCCAACCCAAACCATGTTCCGCGACTGAGTCGTGAAGGGCAGGCACGAATGACGATTCTCGGCTACTGCGATGGAAAAAGAACAGCGCAGGAAATAGGACAAGCGGTCTTGCGTGACCATCCCGAAATGTTTCCATCGTCATCGGAAATCTCGGATTTTGTGTTGCGTGTGCTGGGTCGGGATACCGCATAGTGTCTGGTTTCAGTCTCGAATCGCCGCGGCCGCAATTGCCTCTGAACGGCCTGCCATTCCACCAGTGGCGTTTTCCGGACGGTACTTTGTGGACGCAGTTCTTCCGCACCAATGCGGGCTATTTGTTGCGCTTCCCTGATTTGGCCGACTTTCAGGTTTCGTCGGATGGCCTGTCGGCGACGTGTTCGCCCGCGCCGGATGTGACCGACGCGACTTCGCATCACCTATACCTGAACCAAGTGCTGCCCTTGATGCTCAGCAAGCAGGGGAAGCTGGTATTTCATGCCAGTGCCGTTGAATTTGCCGATGGCGCGGTTGCCTTTGCGGGCGAATCCGGCCGGGGCAAGTCGACCTTGGCGGCCAGTTTTGCAGCAAGCGGGTTTCGTTTCCTGACCGATGACGGACTGGTGCTGGAGGCATGCGCCAACGGTTATCAGGCACTGCCCGGCTATCCCTCCATTCGCCTATGGGACGACAGTGAGAGTGCGCTGCTTCCTCACGGGGCGGAAACTGCGCCAGCGCTGGCATTTACCTCCAAGGCGCGATTCCTGGCGGGGAAGCATCTCGCGTTTTGCCCCCAGCCCCAGCCGTTGCGCCGGGTGTATTTTTTGGGCAATGGCAGCGCGTCCGAGATCAGCTTCCGGCGCATACATGCCGCCGAAGCACTGGTTGAGTGGGTGAAGCATTCATTCTTGCTGGATATTGAAGAAAAGCGGCTATTGGCTTCCCATTTCGATGAAGTTGCAAAATTGGCGAACCAGCCGATTTGCTATCATTTGGATTATCCGCGTCGTTTTGAAAATTTGGCGTGCGTCCGGCGGGCCATTGCCGAGCATGCAACGGAACAGAGTGTGGTCGTATGAACTTGGCTGACAAAGTGACGATACCGGCGCAGGTGATGGCGCGGCAGGTGGGTGAAGAAACGGTGATTCTAGATCTCGCCAGCGGAACCTACTTTGGCCTGGATCCCGTCGGTGCGCGCATCTGGCAACTATTGAGCGACGGCAAAACCCTCGCTGAGATCTGCGCGGCGATGCTTGCGGAGTATGATGTTTCCTCTGAAGATATCGAGCGCGACGTACTCAGCCTTGCGCAGGAATTGCAATCGAAGCAGTTGATAAGCAGCACATAGGCTGGACTCGTACACCGCCACGAAGAAATAGAACCGGACGAATTCTCCCTATGGCCGAATCTGACAGAAAGCCGCTGATTTTCGTCTTTGACGACAACGAAGCCATACGTACGCTGGTGCGCATTCACTTGCAGCAGGCCGGCTACGAGGTTCGCGTCTTCGAGGACGCCGTCGAAGGCGGGCGGGCGATGCTGGAGTCGCCTCCGG
>JACZJU010000025.1 GCA_014860395.1 Burkholderiales bacterium
TGAAACAGAAAAGCGGCGAAATCGGCGCCAGACAAGGCGCAAAGCGCAGCAAGGTTGGACACCTTGCGAGCATTTGCAACGCCGTATGGCGTCGATTCTCGGCGTCTTTTCTTCAGCGAATTAGCGACTCGGGACACTAGCATCGGGTCATTAAACGGTCGAAAAGACGCAGCGGCGTCGCACGTGGGGACGGGAATCATGCAGGGTAGAAGGCTTGCAACATTCGTGATGGCTGCGCTTTTCGGTGCGGTTGGGGCGCTTTTCCTGGGCCAGGGCAGCGCCCGCGCCGCCGGCAACGCCGTGTCCCAACTGGACGAGCAATGCCTCGGCTGCCATTCCGCCGAGGGGTTCGAGAAGGACCTGGCGAACGGGGAAAAGCTCTCCTTGCACGTCGACGGAGCGGCGTTCGCGAAATCGGTCCATAGCAAGATCGGGTGCGCCGTCTGCCACGGCAGCATTTCGCTCGAGAACCATCCTCCGTCCAAGACGAAGATCTCCAGCATCCGCGATTATTCGCTCGCAATGACGAAGGTCTGCAGCTCTTGCCACGGCGACGTAGTCAAGCTGTACGAGGGCAGCATTCATGCTTCCCTCGTGCGTGAAGGCAAATTTGGGCCCGTCTGCACCGACTGCCACAGTCCACATGCGGTGATGGCCAAGGCCGCCTATGACGCGGCGAGCGGAACTCCGTGCAGCAAATGTCATGACCCGATTTTCAAGGCGTATGCCGACAGCGTGCATGGCCAGGCCGGGTTGAGCTGCTCGAATTGCCACCGCGCCCACGACGTCAGCGCGGCGGCCAAGGGAGATCAGCTGAAGAACGCCTGTCTTGAGTGCCACCAGGACGCGCTGACTGCCCATCAGACATGGCTGCCAAATGCCGCACAGCATTTCGATGCAGTATCCTGCCCCGCTTGTCATTCGCCCACGGCCAAGCGCAAGGTCGACCTCCGGCTTTACGACAATGCAGCGCAACAGCGCGTTGCTGAAAAGGCAGGCGTGCCGCAGTTTGAAAACCGGGCCCGTTTAGCCGACGTGAAGGGCACCGGTCTGGATGCCATGGCACTGCGCAGCCTGCTGCAGGGGTTCAATCGTGAGGGAGTGGACAACCAGGTTACGCTACGGGGTCGCCTGGAGGTAACCACGGGTGCCGAGGCGCATCGACTCGCGCGCAGCACCGCGGCGATCCGGGATTGCGCCAAGTGCCACCAGCATGGCGCCGATGCGTTTCAGAGCGTCACGGTTTCCATCGTCGGGCCCGACGGCAGGCCGGTGCGCTATGGCGCGAATCCGGACGTCCTAAATTCGGTTATATCGGTGGATTCGGTGAGCGGTTTCTACGCTATCGGTGGCACACGGATCAAATTGCTGGATTGGCTCCTCGCGCTTGCGGTGCTGGGCGGCATAGGCGGACCGCTGGGCCACATGACCGTCCGCTGGCTCTTTAAGCGGTACGCGAAGAGGATCAGCGGGAAGGAAGATTCCTAAAACACCCGATCCAAAGCCGGATCGAGTCTTGCGGTCGTCCCGCCGAAGCCGATGCCCAAAAGTAAAAGGAACAACGCAATGCCAAGAATCTACGTTCACCCGCTCCCTGTCAGGATCTGGCACTGGATTAACGCGCTCGGATTCGTGGCGATGCTCGTCACCGGCTTTCAGCTGCGCTATATCGGATTGATCGATCTGATGTCGTTTCGGACGGCGGTGGTCGTGCATAACTGGATCGGCTTTGTGCTCATCGGCAATTTCTTTATCTGGTTAGTCTTCTACTTGTTTTCGGACAAGATCCGGGTGTACCACCCCGAAATGAGCCCGTTGAAGCATTTTCGCGCGACCTTTCGCCAGGCCATGTTTTACGGCTACGGCATATTCAAAGGCGAACCCAATCCGCACCACGTCAGCGTTTACCAAAAGTTCAACTCACTGCAGAGCATGAGCTACCAGGTCATCATGATGCTGCTGGTGCCGCTGCAATTCTATACGGGAGTGCTGCTGTGGGACATTAAGCACTTCTCCGGCATGATCAACATTCTCGGGGGAGTGCGGGTGGTGGACACGGCCCACGTGCTGATTTTCATCTTCTTCGCGGGATTCATTCCCATGCACGTCTACCTTGCGACTCTGGGCCACACCCGCATGGCCCACATAAAATCGATGATCAACGGCTACGAGGAAATCGAGGAAGAGCATGGCGGTGACAAGTGACAAGAGCGCGCGCTATGAGTGGCAAAGGCGTGACGGGCGCGTCCGGCTTCTGCGGAAGATAACGGGCGTTCGCGAATTTTAAATAAGGCGGGAACCTCCCCGCCTTTTTCTTTGTTCGCAGACAGCGATAACGAGATCTCTGCGAACGCCGCCAGGCCGCCGCATTCGATCCGCGGGAGCCTGCCGCGCTCCCTTACTTCTCGTTCGACTTTACAGCCACCAAAAAAAAGGCCGGGGGGCCTTTCGCCCCCCGGCACCTGCCTTGCGCGACCCGTGATGCGCCGCTATTTCGTATCGGCGTGGTTGGCCAGAGCCTTGGCGCCAAGCTTGCCCCAGGCCTGGAAGCCGAACCAGAGCAGCATGCCGAGTCCTACGATGGGCCCGACGATGACATACACCAGCCCGATGAACGGTGCCGCCAGGAATATCGCGGTATTCCTCACGGCGCTTGATTTCGTCACTGCCGGTTGCAGATTTTCCGCCGCTGCGGATTTCTTTTGTTGCGCCTGCATCGCAGTCCAGGCAAGCATGCCCAATCCAACGATGGGGAAGGCGAGGAGATAGGCGAGCCCGATAAAAGGCGCGGCGAGGAATAGCGCGACATTCTTGACGACGCGCGCGATTCCCTGCACTCGGCCTTGTTCGGGAGTCGCGGCAGGCTGCATTTCTACCGCAGCTGCGGCCGCGCCATGCGCCGTTGCGCTTGATGCCGACATGGCTTTTTCAGCGCTGTTTTCTATCATTTCCGGCGAAAGCGGTTTGCGCAGGAATCCGGACACGCCCGCCGCTTCGGCCCTGGCTTCATTGCCAGGCGAGCCGTAGCCGGTGACTATGACGACAGGCAGCCAGGGGCGCCGCTGCTTCACTTGCTCGGCCATTTCCAGGCCACTCATGCCCGGCATCTTGATATCGGTAAACACGACGTCATAATTTTCCGTTTCGAGCTTGTCCAGCGCCTCCTGTCCGCTGCTCGCGGTAATTACAGCGTAGCCCTTCCCGGAAAGAACCCGATCGAAACTCTTGCCGACCACCGGGTCATCGTCGACTACCAGAACTTTATGTAAGGCACTCATGACATTCTCCTTGTGTTTCAATTAGTCAAATTGCTGGTTTTCCAACCGGAACCGATTCCTGCATCCGATCCCGTTCTATCCTTGTGCAGCGCCCATTTCTTCTGCGTCATGGCGCCGTTGGCCACGTTGATCACCTCGTCCGGGCCGATCGGCTTTGCGAGGTAGTCGTAAGCCCCCAGGCGTACTGCCTCCTTGGCTGTATCCACGTTCGGGTATCCGGTGATGATGACCACTTCAGTTTCGGGCCACCGCTGTTTGATTGCCTTGAGCACCGCCATGCCGTCCATTCCAGGCATGCGCAGGTCGAGCAGAACCACGTCGGCGGGTCGCCGCTCCATCACGCCCAAGGCTTCATTACCGTTCTTAACTACCTCAACATCACAGTGAACGCTCGCTAGCGTCCTGATATGACTAAGGCGGACCACTTCTTCGTCGTCCACTACCAGAATTTTGGTTTTCTCGTCCATTTCCATCACCTCGTGTGCGTCCTTTTGATCTCAATAACGCAACGTCCGTGCCAGACGCTGGGCACACAATTATTTCTTGTTTTCCATCAGATAGTTAAGCCGAGAATTTGGGACGCACTGCGGTTACCGTGGCAACTCGGGGGTCGCGTTGAAGAACATTTTATTTATACACACCAGGACAGCAAAAACAATTAGCCCTTATTTTTCAATCCGATAAGCTGATGTGCGCCGAGTATTTTGGGTATACACCCGGATAGGGCGTATTGCCTGGGTCGCGAAGGGCGGCTTGGTAGCGTAAGCGCCTGTAACAAAAGGATATTTTGTAACTGGCAAAATCAAGGGAGCGCGAGGGACATCCCTTCGTTCTGTTACAGACAGCTAAGTGGCGCCCCGGGAGGCCGCCCAAAGCCATGGCGGTGGCGCGGCGACGGTGCTGGCTATCGCAGGTTCAAGGAGAGCCGGTCTTGGGATATCCCGCGGTGTCCAGCGCCTCGCTCCAGCCCTGCTCCGCATAACCTTTCTGGATACTGATGCCGACGACCATCACTGGCACCTTGGGTGCGCCCGCAAGTTTGGCCAGTTCGTCTATTTGATTTTGCGTGGCAATGACTTTTTCCGTGAAAGGCACACCGCGCTTTTTCAGATAGTCGAGCCCCTTCTTGCACGGATCGCCGCAATCCTTGGACGTATAAACGGTCACCGGAAAATTCGCCACCGCTTGCTGCAGCTCGTAAGACTGCTGCGTAGCTGCGCCGCCGGCGCGTATCCGGCGTTTCTCTTCCACGTTCGTGGCCGTGGCGGGTGGCTGGGTGTCGGAGTAATGCACTTTGCCGCTTTCATCGGTCCAGCGGTAGAGCTGAGCCTGCGCGGCAAGTGCGAATGCGAGGAGACTGAATGCAGTGAATATGCGCACGGAGCACTCCGAAAAAAAGATGTACTTCAGGCACGCAACAAAAGCGGCGGATGCAAACGGCGGTACCGCCGTTTTTGCCACTCCCGCTCAGAGACTGTAACAATACGAGGGGAAATCCCCTACGGGGACTTGCTTCGCGGCGCCTCCCCCTCGTGCTCCCCTAAGTAAGCCAGTAACAAGATGACTCTGTTACTGATTCTTACGCAGTAATCATACCATTGTGCCGCAGCAGCGCGTCCACTTTGGGTTCGCGCCCGCGAAACGCTTTGAACGATTCGAGCGCCGGCCGGCTGCCGCCTACAGCCAGGATCTCGTCGCGGAAGCTGTTGCCGCTGCGACGGTCGAGCACGCCGTTTTCCTCGAACAGACTGTAGGCGTCGGCCGAAAGCACTTCGGCCCACTTGTAGCTGTAGTAGCCGGCGCCGTAGCCGCCGGCGAAAATGTGCGAGAAATTGTTCTGGAAACGGTTGTACGCCGGCGGCAGCGCCACCGCGACGCGGCTGCGGATTTCGTCCAGCAATTGTTGCGGAGTCTTGCCGCCGGCTACGTCGAAATCGTAATGCAGATGCATGTCGAACAGCGAGAATTCCAGCTGCCGCACCGTCTGCATGCCGCTCTGGAAGTTTTTTGCAGCGAGCATCTTCTCAAACAGCGCGCGCGGCAGGGGTTCGCCGCTATCCACGTGCGCCGTCATGTGCTCGAGCACCTGCCATTCCCAGCAGAAATTCTCCATGAACTGGCTCGGCAGTTCGACCGCATCCCACTCCACGCCATGGATGCCCGACACGCCGACGCAATCGACCCGGGTGAGCAGGTGGTGCAGGCCATGGCCGAATTCGTGGAACAGCGTCAGCACCTCGTCGTGGGTGAACAATGCCGGTTTGCCGCCGACCGGGGCCGAGAAATTGCAGGTGAGATAGGCCACCGGGGTCTGCACGCGCCCATCCAGCCTGCGGCGGCTGATGGCTTCGTCCATCCAGGCGCCGCCACGCTTGGTGTCGCGCGCGTAAGGGTCGAGATAGAACTGGCCGACCAGGTTTCCCTCCCCATCGCTGACGCGGAAAAAGCGTACCGCCGGATCCCAGGTCTCGGCTGCGTCGGGCTCGATGCGCACGCCGAATATCGTTTCGACTACGCGGAACATCCCCTGGAATACCTTGGGTTCGGGGAAATACTGCTTCACCTCCTGATCGGAGAACGCGTAGCGCGCCGCGCGCAGTTTTTCCGAGGCATACGCGAGGTCCCAGGCCTCGAGTTCGGGCAGGCCCAGCTCCACCGCCGCGAAATCGCGCAGCTCCGCATAGTCCTTCCTGGCGAAGGGCAGGGCTTTGGCTGCGAGATCCTCGAGGAAATCAAGCACCTGCTGCGGCGTCTGCGCCATCTTGGGCACCAACGAAACCTCGGCGTGGTTGGCATAGCCGAGCAGTTGCGCCGCTTCGTGGTGCAGGCCGAGTATTTGCGTGATCAGCGCCGTGTTGTCGAGTTCAGGTTTGCCGAATTCGCTCGCGCGTGTGACGTAGGCGCGGTACATCTGCTCGCGCAGTTCGCGCTTGTCGGCATACTGCATGAAGGGTACGTAGGACGGCGCCTGCAGGCTGAACTTCCAGCCGGACCTGCCGTCCTTCTCCGCGGCAGCGTGCGCAGTTTCGATCACGTCTTCGGGAATGCCCGCCAGCTCGCTCCGATCTTCGACGTTCAGGGCAAAAGCATTTGTGGCGTCGAGCAGGTTTTCGGAGAATTTGGTGGCGAGGCGCGCCAGCTCTTCCGAGATCGCCGCAAAGCGTTGTTTTTTCTCCGCGGACAATTCCGCGCCGGAGAGGCGGAAATCGCGGATCTCGTTGTCGATGGTCTTGCGTTGCGCCGGTGTCAGTGCGGCGAAATCGGGCGAGGCCTTCAGCGCCTTGTATTTTTCGAACAGTTGCAGATTCTGGCCCAGCTCGGTGTAGTACTGCACGATCTTGGGCTGGTTCTCGTTGTAGGCTGCGCGCAGCTCGGGCGAGTCGAGCACGCCGTGCAAATGGCCGACCACGCCCCAGGCGCGCGCGAGGCGCTCGTTCGCGTCCTCCAGGGGCGCCACGAAAGCGGCCCAGGTGGCCGGCGTCTGCGGCTGCGTCAGTGTGTCGATGCAGGCGCGGTTTTCCTCGAGCAGCCGCTCCACGGCCGGCGTGATGTGTTCCGTTTTGATTGCTGCAAACCGCGGCAAGCCGGTGAAATCCAGCAATGGATTCGGGTCATTCGTTTTCATCTTTTCTTTCATGGTTCAGGTGGGTGCGGCTGGGCGTGGGCGCAAAATGCGCATGCGCGCCGGCAATGCTAGCATGACTGCGTGCGGCTGCCGCCGGCGCATCATGCCGGTGCGGCGGAACGCAGCCAGATCGGCGCTTGCGCGCTGGCCCGATGCGCGCTCCCTGTATAATATACGTACTCGAGTCTGCGATCCGTAACGAAAGCGGATTGCGTGCGGCGCTTCCGTGTAATCCTCCCGCGTTGTCCGAACGTTGGTGGGAGCAAGTGTCGCCGCCGCAACCAAGAAGGAGTTGCCATGTCAGCCGTTCCCGATTCTCCCGCTGCCGACGATCCCGATTTCCTGGAAACGCAGGAATGGCTGGATGCGCTGGAAGCGGTATTGGAGCGCGAGGGCGCGGAACGCGCCCACTACCTGCTGGAAAAGCTGATCGACAAGGCGCGCCGCTCCGGCGCCTACCTGCCATACAAGGCACAGACGGCTTATCTGAACACCATCCCGCCGCACATGGAGGAGCGCTCGCCCGGCGATGCCGCGCTGGAGGACCGCATCCGCGCCTACTGCCGCTGGAACGCGATGATCATGGTGGCCAAGGCGAACAAGGCGGAGGGTGACCTCGGCGGCCATATCGCCAGCTTCGCCTCGGTGGGCACGCTGTTCGGCATCGGCCAGAACCATTTCTGGCATGCGCCCAGCGCCGAGCACGGCGGCGATCTGATCTACTTCCAGGGTCATTCCGCTCCAGGGATCTATGCGCGCGCCCTGCTCGAAGGACGCCTCACCGAGGAACAACTGGTCAATTTCCGCCGCGACGTGGACGGCAAGGGCGTCACCTCCTATCCGCATCCCTGGCTGATGCCCGACTTCTGGCAGTTTCCCACGGTGTCCATGGGACTGGGGCCGATCCAGGCGATCTACCAGGCGCGTTACCTCAAATACCTGCATGCCCGCGGCCTCGCCAATACCGAGAACCGCAAAGTGTGGGTCTTCCTCGGCGACGGCGAGACCGACGAGCCCGAGTCGCTGGGCGCCATTTCCATGGCGGCGCGCGAGAAGCTCGACAACCTGATATTCATCATCAACTGCAACCTGCAGCGCCTGGACGGGCCGGTGCGCGGCAACGGCAAGATCATCCAGGAGCTGGAAGGCGATTTTCGCGGCTCCGACTGGAACGTGATCAAGCTGATCTGGGGCTCCTACTGGGACAAGCTGCTGGCGCGTGACAAGGAAGGCATCCTGCTGCGCGTGATGGAAGAGACCGTCGACGGCGAGTACCAGAACTTCAAAGCCAACGACGGCGCTTTCGTGCGCAAACATTTCTTCGGCAAGCATCCGAAGCTGCTGGAGATGGTGTCGAAAATGAGTGATGCCGACATCTGGCGCCTGAACCGCGGCGGCCACGATCCGCACAAGATCTACGCGGCCTACGCGGCGGCGGCCAAGCACAAGGGGCAGCCGACCGTGATCCTCGCCAAGACGGTCAAGGGCTACGGCATGGGCAAGATCGGCGAAGGCAAGATGGCCACCCACCAGCAGAAGAAGATGGACACGACTTCGATCCGTCAGTTTCGCGACCGCTTCAACATCCCGATTCCCGACGACAAGCTGGAGGAGTTGCCGTTCTACGTTCCGCCGGCCGATTCGCCCGAGATGATCTACCTGCACGAACGGCGCAAGGCGCTGGGCGGGTATCTGCCCAGCCGCAGACGCAAGGCTGACGCCGTGCCCGAAGTGCCGCCGCTCGCGGCGTTCGACGCCGTGCTCAAGCCCACGGAGCGCGAGATCTCCACCACCATGGCCTTCGTGCGCATACTCACGGCGCTGCTGCGCGACAAGAACCTGGGCAAGTACATCGTGCCCATCGTGCCGGACGAGGCGCGCACTTTCGGCATGGAAGGCATGTTCCGCCAGCTCGGCATCTACTCCCAGGCAGGGCAGAAATACGTGCCCGTCGACCGCGACCAGGTGACCTACTATCGCGAGGACAAGGCCGGCCAGATCCTGGAGGAAGGCATCAACGAGGCGGGCGCGTTCTGTTCCTGGATCGCCGCCGCGACTTCCTACAGCACCACCAACGTGGTCACCATTCCTTTCTACATTTTCTACTCGATGTTCGGGCTGCAGCGCATCGGCGACCTGGCCTGGGCTGCGGGCGACCAGCGCTGCCGCGGCTTCCTCCTCGGCGGCACCGCCGGGCGCACGACGCTGAACGGCGAGGGCCTGCAGCACGAGGACGGGCACTCGCACGTGCTCTCGTCGGTGATCCCGAACTGCATCTCCTACGATCCGACCTTCGGCTACGAGCTGGCGCTGATCATCCATGACGGCTTGAGGCGCATGGTGACGAACCAGGAGGACGTGTACTACTACATCACCGTGATGAACGAGAACTACACGCACCCGGGGCTGCCCGAAGGCGCGGAGGAAGGCGTCCTCAAGGGGATGTACCTGTTCAAGTCCGGCGCCAAGCCCAAGGCCAAGGCCGGCGCGGACAAGCCGCTCAGGGTGCAGCTGCTCGGATCCGGCACCATCCTGCGCGAAGTCATCGCCGCGGGCGAATTGCTGGAGCAGGACTGGGGAGTCAGCGCCGATATCTGGAGCTGCCCGAGCTTTACCGAATTGCGCCGCGATGGCCTGGAATGCGAGCGCTGGAACCTGCTGCATCCCGCCGAAGCGCCGCGCGAGTCCTGGGTCCAGAAAAGCCTCAAGGCCAGCACCGGCCCGGTCGTGGCTTCGAGCGACTACGTGAAGACCTTCGCCGAACAGATACGGCCGTTCATGCCCAAGGGGCGGCCATATCGCGTGCTCGGCACCGACGGTTTCGGCCGTTCCGACACGCGCGAGAAGCTGCGTGATTTCTTCGAGGTCGATCGCCACTGGGTCGCGCTGGCCGCGCTGAAGGCGCTCGCGGACGAGGGCGAGATCAAGGCGACGGTGGTGGCGGCGGCGATCAAGAAATACGGCATCGATCCGAACAAGCCGAATCCGGCAATGGTGTAAAGGGAATTACCATGTCCAGCATCAAGGAAATCAAGGTCCCCGACATTGGCGATTTCAAGGAAGTCGATGTCATCGAGGTCCTGGTCAAGGCGGGCGATACGGTGGCGAAGGAGGCCTCGCTGATCACGGTCGAGTCGGACAAGGCGACCATGGAAATTCCTTCGCCCGCCGCCGGTGTGGTGAAAGAACTCAAGGTCAAGATCGGCGACAAGGTGGCCGAAGGCAGCATGATCCTCCTGCTCGAAGAGAGCGAGGGCGCGGCTGCGGCGCCGCAGCCGCCCAAGGCCGCTGAAGCTCCTGCGCCGTCAGCGCCGGCGCCGCAGCCCGCGGCTGCACCCGCTCCCGCAGCTGAACCGCCGACGCTGCCGATACACAGGCCTGCGCCGGTGCCGCAGGAGCCTGCCGCCGAGGTGCCCGCGTTCAAACCGCATGCCAGTCCTTCGGTGCGAAAATTCGCACGCGAACTCGGCGTCGACCTGGGCAAGGTGCGCGGATCCGGCCCCAAAGGCCGCATCACGCAGGCAGACGTGCAGGCTTTCGTCAAGGGCGTGATTACCCAGGCGCCAGCGGCGGCGCTTGCCGCGGCCGCGCCGTCGGGCGGGGTGCCTTTCAATCTGCCCGCATGGCCGCAGGTGGATTTCGCCAAGTTCGGTCCGGTCGAATTGAAGCCGCTGTCGCGCATCAAGAAGCTCTCGGGCGCGAACCTGCACCGCAACTGGATTTCGATTCCGCATGTAACCCAGTTCGATGAGGCCGACATCACCGAGCTGGAGGCGTTCCGCAAGGACAGCGGCGCGGCGAGCGAAAAACAAGGCTTCAAGCTGACCATGCTTGCGTTCCTGATCAAGGCCTGTGTCACCGCCCTGCGCCAGTTTCCGGAGTTCAATGCCTCGCTCGATGCCGGCGGCGAGAACCTGGTGCTGAAGAAATATTTTCACATCGGCGTGGCCGTGGATACGCCCGACGGCCTGGTGGTGCCGGTGATCCGCGATGCCGACCGCAAGGGCGTGTACGATCTGGCGCGGGAACTCGCCGAAGTCTCCAAGCTGGCGCGCGACAAGAAGCTCAAGCCCGGAGACATGCAGGGCGGCACGTTCAGCATTTCCAGCCTCGGCGGCATAGGCGGCACGGCCTTCACCCCCATCATCAACGCCCCCGAAGTGGCCATACTCGGCGTCTCCAGGTCGGCGATGCGCCCTGTCTGGACGGCGGGAAAAGGCGACGCCGGCCAGTTCATGCCGCGGCTGATGCTGCCGCTGTCGCTGTCCTACGACCACCGCGTCATCGACGGCGCCTCGGCCGCGCGCTTCACCTCTTACCTCGCGTCGGTGCTGTCCGACATCCGCCGCTCCCTGCTCTAGCGCGTCGAGCAGGGCACACCATCAAACTGAAGCGGGGATACGCATGAGCGATACGGTCGAGATCAAGGTTCCGGACATCGGCGACTTCAAGGATATCGATGTCATCGAGGTGCTGGTCAAGCCGGGCGACACGGTAGCGAAGGAGGCTTCGCTGATCACCGTGGAGTCGGACAAGGCGACCATGGAAATTCCGTCGCCCGAAGCCGGCGTGGTGAAAGAGCTGAAACTCAAAGTCGGCGACAAGGTGTCCGAGGGCACGCCTATCATGCTGCTCGAGCTGGCCACTGCCGGGGCGGCGCAGCCGCAAGCGCCGGCGACACCGGCTGCGGCAGCGACTCCGGCCAGTCCTCCTGCGGCAAAAGAGGGCGCCGCAGCCGCCGGAATTTCCCAGAGTGCGGCACCGGCGGCCGCGCCCACCGCGGTATCCGGCAGCGCCGATCTGCACGCCGAAGTCGTGGTGCTGGGCGCAGGCCCCGGCGGTTATACCGCAGCGTTTCGCGCGGCCGACCTGGGCAAGAAAGTCGTGCTGATCGAGCGTCACGCGACGCTGGGCGGCGTATGCCTGAACGTCGGCTGTATCCCGTCCAAGGCGTTGCTGCATGCGGCCAAAGTGGTGACCGAGGCTGAAGAGATGGCGCATTCGGGCATTGCATTCGGCAAGCCGAACATCGACATCGACAAGCTGCGCGGCTGGAAGGACGCGGTGGTCGGGCGCCTCACCAAGGGGCTGGTGGGGCTGGCCAAACAGCGCAAGGTCACCACGCTGCAAGGCGTGGGGAAATTCGAGTCGCCCAACGGAATCGCGGTCGAGACGGCAGAGGGCGTGAAGCGCGTTTCGTTCGACTACTGCATTATCGCCGCGGGCTCCCGCGTGGCCAGGATTCCAGGCTTCCCCTACGAGGACCCGCGCCTGATGGACTCGACCGGGGCGCTGCAGCTCGCAGACATTCCGCGGCGCCTGCTGGTGATCGGCGGCGGCATCATCGGCCTGGAGATGGCCTGCGTCTATGACGCGCTCGGCGCCAAGGTTACGGTGGTGGAAATGGCCGACGGGCTCATTCCCGGCGCGGACCGCGACCTCATCCGGCCGCTCGCCAAGCGCATCGAAAAGCGCTACGAGGCGATCTATCTCAACACCAAGGTGGCGAAGCTCGAGCCCAAGGCCGAAGGGCTGCTCGCCACATTCGAAGGCGAGGTGAAGCCGCAGCAGCAGATGTTCAATCGCGTGCTGATGGCGGTCGGACGCCGTCCCAACGGCGCTGACATCGGCGCCGAGCATGCCGGCGTCGCGGTCGACGCGCGCGGGTTTATTTCCGTCGACAAACAGCAGCGCAGCAACGTGCCGCATATCTTCGCCATCGGCGACGTCTGTGGCGAGCCCATGCTCGCGCACAAGGCCACGCACGAGGCCAAGGTCGCCGCGGAGACCATAGCCGGGCACAAGGTCGCGTTCGACGCCATGACCATCCCCTCGGTCGCCTACACTGACCCCGAAGTCGCCTGGATGGGCCTGACCGAGACCGAGGCGAAGAAGCAGGGAATAGAGTACGACAAGGCCAGTTTCCCCTGGGCCGCGAGCGGCCGGGCGCTGTCGATCGGCCGCGACGAGGGCGTGACCAAGCTGCTATACGACAAGGCGACAAAGCGCATACTCGGCGCCGGCATCGTCGGCGTGAACGCGGGAGAACTGATCGCCGAGCTGGTGCTGGCGCTGGAAATGGGCGCGGACATGGAAGACATCGGCCTCACCATCCATCCGCACCCGACACTGTCGGAGACGCCATTCTTCGCTGCCGAGATGGCGCTGGGCAGCATCACCGATTTATACGTGCCCAAAAAATAGCAGGTCGAACACGGACGCATCATGACCCAGGACGAGCTCAAGCAGGCGGTCGCGAGGGAAGCGATCAGATACGTGGTCGAGGACTCCATCGTCGGCGTCGGCACCGGTTCGACGGCGAATTGTTTCATCGACGAGCTGGCAAAAATCAAGAACCGCATAGACGGTGCGGTGGCGAGCTCGCAGGCGACCGCTGATCGCCTCAAATCGCATGGCATCCGTGTGGTCGACCTCAATAGCGTGAACGAGCTGCCGGTCTACATCGACGGTGCCGATGAAATCACCGAGCACCTCGCCATGATCAAGGGCGGCGGCGGCGCGCTCACGCGCGAGAAAATCGTCGCCGCAGTGGCGCAGAAATTCGTTTGCATCGCCGACGAGTCGAAGCTTGTCGGGGTGCTGGGAAAATTCCCGCTGCCGGTGGAGGTGATCCCGATGGCGCGCTCCCACGTCGGGCGTGCATTGCTCGGGCTCGGCGGCCAGCCCGAGTTGCGCCAGAATTTCACCACCGACAACGGCAATCTCATCCTCGACGTGTACGGTCTGAGCATACTCAAGCCGCTGGAACTCGAAGCCGAGCTCAATAACATCACCGGCGTGGTCACCAACGGTTTGTTTGCCCGACGCGGCGCCGACATCCTGCTGCTGGGTACGGCGGCTGGGGTCAAGACAATGAAGAGAAAATAGCGCTGCGCCGATCGGGTCGAAAGGCGTCGAGCGCACGCGGTAACCGATCTGTCACAATACGATGTTAGCCTGCCCGTTGCATGGGGGTTTTGCAAATGCATGAACATATTTCGAAGCAGTTCGACGCCGAGCTGGAGGCGGTGCGCTCACGCGTGCTGCAGATGGGCGGCCTGGTGGAAGAGCAGATCGTCAAGGCGGTGGACGCGCTTGCCAGCGGCGATATCACGGTGCTCGATGGCGTGATCGAGGACGATCACCGCGTCAATGCCATGGAAGTGGGATTGGACGAGAGCTGCAGCCATATCATCGCGCGGCGCCAGCCCACGGCCGGCGACCTGCGCCTGGTCATGGCCATCATCAAGACCATCACCGATCTCGAGCGCATAGGCGACGAAGCCGAGAAAATCGCGCGCATGGCCAAGCTGATTCACGGCGCCGAGCGCGTGCACTTGCCGCGTTTGGAGCTGAAGCACGTGGCCGGCCTTGCCTTATCCATGCTGCGCAAGGCGCTGGATGCCTTCGCGCGGCTGGACGTCAATGCGGCGCGGCAGGTGGTGAAGCAGGATCGGGGGGTGGACGATGAATTCCGTTCCATCCTGCGCCAGCTCATCACCTTCATGATGGAAGACCCGCGCACCATCACCCGCTGCCTGGAGATCCTGTTCGTGGCCAAGGCGATCGAGCGCATCGGCGATCATGCCAAGAACATGGCCGAGTACGTGGTCTACATGGTGGAAGGCCGCGACGTGCGCCACACGCGGGACGAGGCGCACATCGAGGGACTGTAGAAGCTTGGAGGCGGTTTCAGAATCTTCGAAACGGCCTCTGACTTAGAACCCATTTCAAAATGACTCATTCAAGAATTGTCATTTCGAGCGAAGCGAGAAATCTGCTTTTAGATCAAACGGGAAGCAGATTCCTCGGGCTACGCCCTCGGAATGACATTTCATTCTGAAACAGGTTCTTAGGGAGGTGATGAGGGGACGCATCGCCTCATTTGTAACGCGTCCCTACTTTTGCGGCGGTACGTATCCCGCTGCCGCGTCGGCGCCGCCGCCGAAGAAATGCTTCTCCAGTTGTTCGGCCAGATATTTGCGTGCCGCGCTGTCGGCCAGGTTCAGGCGGTTCTCGTTGATCAGCATCGTCTGGTGCTTGATCCACTGCTGCCAAGCTTCCTTGGACACGTTTTCCCACAGGCGTTTGCCCAGTTCGCCCGGATAGGGCGGGAAATCCAGGCCCTCGGCCTCGCGGCCGAGCTTAATGCATTTCACCATTCTTGCCATTGCCACAACTCCTGTCGATGCGAGGGGCTATTTTATCCCATTCGGACCAGGCGGGCGGGCTGGGAGGTCCGCGCAATTCGATGGCGATCCCCCACCCCGGCGCCATCCCGAAGCGGCCGGCCGATGAAAACCGCCAGCGCGGCGATGATCGCGTAAGTTCTTGCAGTGAGTTTCATATCTACCCTCACGGCAGGACGTCACGCATTCCTTGCAGCCGATGCAGCCATTGATGCTCTTGATGGTCGTTGTCTCGATCCAATCGTCATAACAGCCTCATTGCGCCGATGGCGACGGCGCCGCTGTACTGCATGAACGCCTCGCGGAATGAGAAGTAGGTGAAGGGCTGCGGCATGAGCGTGTCGGCGAGCAGCCACAGGCCGGTGAGCAGGGCCAGCGCGACGAGCAGAGGCCGTTGGATCGGCTTTATGTTCGTCTTGCAGAAAGCTCATTCATGCCGCAACGCCTCGATCGGATCGAGCCGCGCCGCGCGCCGCGCCGGGAAGTAGCCGAACAGCACGCCGATGCCGGCCGAGAAGACGAAGCTCAGCAGGTTGACGCCGGGGTTGAACACATAGGGCACGTTCATCAGGATCGAAAGACCGATAGAGGCACCGGTGGCCAGCACGATGCCGATCACGCCGCCAAGCGCGGCGAGCACCACGGCCTCGATCAGGAACTGCAGCAGCACCTCGCGCTCCAGCGCGCCGATCGCCAGGCGCAGGCCGATTTCCTTGGTGCGCTCGGTCACGCTGACCAGCATGATGTTCATGATGCCGATGCCGCCCACCAGCAGGCTCACCGCGGCCACGGCGCCCAGCAGCATGGTCAGCACCTTGGTCGTGCCCGAGAGGGTGTCGGCCAGCTGTTTCGTATCGAGCACGTTGAAGTTGTCTTCGTCGGTGTCGGCGAGCTTACGGCGCTCGCGCAGCAGCTGCGTCATGCTGGCCTTGACGCGCGTGGTGTCGCTGCCATCGGCCATGGACACGAGCAGGTCGTTGACCTGGGTGTTGCCGGTGATGCGGCGCTGCAGCGTCTTGATGGGCATCAGGACCAGGTCGTCCTGGTCGTTGCCGAACGATCCCGGGCCCTTGGCGCCGAGCACGCCGACGATCTCGCAGCTGATCTGCTTGACGCGCAGCGGCTCGCCCAGCGCGGGGCTGCTGCCGAAGAGCTCCCGGCGCACGGTCTCGCCGACGATGCACACGGCCGCGCCGGCGCGCAGCTCGGCGTTGGAGAACTCGCGGCCCTGGGCCAGGGTCCAGTTGCCGATGGTGAGCCACTCGTTCGTGCTGCCCGTGATGATGCTGGCCCAGTTGCGGCCGTTGGCCACCAGCGTGCCGCCTGTGCGCGATTGCGGTGCGGCGGCGGCGACGCCGCCGATCTGGGTGGCGATGGCCTCGGCGTCGCCCTCCTTGAACAGGGGCGCGCTGGAACTGCCGCTGCCCGGACCCATGCGCTGGCCGGGACGCACCTGCAGCAGGTTGGTGCCCAGGCCCGAGATCTGGCTCTGCACGGAAAGGGTGGCGCCGTTGCCCACGGTGACCATGGTGATGACCGCGCTGACGCCGATCACGATGCCCAGGATGGTGAGGAAAGAGCGCATCAGGTTGCGCCGGATCGAGCGCAGCGCGAGCAGGAGCGTGTTAAGCCACACCGTGGACTCCTTCAGGGGTGGGCGCCTCGTGCAGGCCTGTCGGGTGCGGGTTGCGCGTGTCGCCTTCCACCACGCCGTCGACAAAGCGCACGATGCGCCGGGCGTAGGCGGCCATCTCGGCTTCGTGCGTGACCATGAGCACGGTGATGCCCAGGTCGGCGTTGAGATGCCAGAGCAGTTCCATGATCTCCCGGCTGCGCGCGGTGTCGAGGTTGCCGGTGGGTTCATCGGCGAGCAGAACGGCGGGCTCGGTGACGATGGCGCGCGCGATGGCCACGCGCTGCTGCTGGCCGCCCGAGAGTTCGCTCGGCGTGTGGTGCTCCCAGCCCTTGAGGCCGACAGCCTCGAGCGCGCGCGCGGCCATGGCGTGGCGTTTGGCGGCCGGCTCGCCGCGGTAGATCAGCGGCAGCTCCACGTTTTCCTGGGCCGAGGTGCGCGCCAGCAGGTTGAAGCCCTGGAAGACGAAGCCGAGATAGCGCCGGCGCAGGCGCGCCCGCTTGTCGCGGCTGAGCGACTGCACCTGCACGCCCTGGTATTCGTAGGTGCCCGCCGTCGGCGTGTCGAGGCAGCCCAGGGTGTTCATGGCGGTGGACTTGCCCGAGCCGCTGGGGCCCATGATGGCCACGAAATCGCCCTTCTGGATGTCCAGGTCGACGCCCTTGAGTGCCTGGAGCGCCGTTGCGCCCGTGCCGTAGACCTTGGTGATGCCGCGCAGGCGGATCAGCGGCGCAGGCCCCGGCTGCCCCGTGGCGGGGGTGGCCGACAGATTCATGGCGCGGCGCCTGCGCTGCGCTGGTCGGTGATGACGGCCATGCCGGGCGCGAGGTCCTCGCCGCTGACCTCGGTCAGGCGGCCGTCGCTGATGCCGGTTTGCACCTGCACGGCAAGCGGCTGGCCTTCCTGAAGCACCCAGATCTGGCGCGTGCCAGGGGCCTTGCTCTCGGTGCCGGCCACCTTGGCGCTGCTGCTTTGCGGCGGGCGCGGCATCATCTTGGACAGGATGCTGCTGCTCCCGGAGGACTTGCTCGCCGCGGCTGCCGCGGTGGGCGAGAAGCGCAGCGCCGTGTTGGGCACGAGCAGCACGCCATCGCGCTCGGTGGCGACGATGGTGGCCACGGCAGTCATGCCGGGGCGCAGGCTGAGGTCGCGGTTGTCCACGTCGAGCGTGGCCACGTAGGTCACCACGTTGTTGGTGGTGGTCGAGCCGAAGGCCACGCGGCGGGTCGTGGCCGGGAAGCGGCGCGCGGGGTAGGCGCTGACGGTGAAGCTGGCTTTCTGCCCCACTTTCACGGCGCCCACGTCGGCCTCGTCCACACTGGCTTCGAGCTGCAGCTGGGTCAGGTCCTCGGCCACGGCAAACAGGGTGACGGCCTGCAGCGAGGCGGCCACCGCGTTGCCCGGGTCCACCGAGCGGCTGAGCACGACGCCGTCGATGGGCGAGCGGATCGAGGCTTTGGAGAGATTGGTTTCATCCGTCGAGAGCGTGGCTTCGGCCACGCCCACGTTGGCGGCGGCGCTCGATTCGGTGGCCACGGCGCGGGCCAACGCGGCGCGTGCGCTGTCGAGCTCGGTGGCCGAAGGCACCTTGCCGCCGGAGAGCTTGAACACTTCCTCCAGGCGCGCAAGGCTCGCGCGGGATTCGGCGACGGTGGCCTTGCTTTGCGCGAGCTGCGCCTGGGCGGCGGCGAGCGCGGCGCGCGAGCGGGTTACCTGGTCGCTGAACTTCGATGCGTCCAGTTCCACCATCACCTGGCCGGCCTTGACGCGGTCGTTCACGTCCACCAGCACGCGCTTGACCGTGCCCGAGAGCTCGCTGCCGATGTTCACGGAGCGCGTGGGTTGCAGCGTGCCGTTGGCCGACACGCTGAGCGTGAGACTTCCTTTGCGCAGTTCGCTGGTCACGTAGGTGGGCGCGGCCTTGCCGGCGCTTTGCGCCTGCCAGTAATAGACACCGACGGCCACGATCAGCAGAACGGCGAGACCGAACCAGAGCGAGCTGCGCTGCCACCAGCGCGGCGGATGGTCTTCACCCAGCAGGGTTTGCAGGTCGGCGGGGGTGGCGGCGTTCTTCTCGTTCATGGCGGTCAGTGTGAGGTGATCGGGCAGAGTGGCAGCGGGTGTCAGTTTGGAGCGAAGGAGGTCGTCTGGCGGAACATGGCTTGCGTGGTGGCGATAGGGGCGTCGGATGCGCTATCGGGCGTCCAGCCGCCGCCCAGCGCCTTGTACAGGCGCACGTGGTCGCTGCTGACGTCTGCGCTGGCGCTGGCCACGTCGTCCTGGGCACCGAGCTGCGAGCGCTGCGTCAGCAGAACGGTCTGAAAATCGACCAATCCGCTGGCGTACTGCTGGCGAGCCAGCACTGCCGCGTTGGTGGCCGCGTCGGCGGCATCCTTCAGCCGCGCCAGCCGCTCGCGGTCGCTGCGCAGCGCGACCAGCGCGTCTTCGACATCCCTCAGGGCAACGAGCACGGCGGAGCGGTAATCCTGCAGCGACTGCTCGAGCGCGGCTTGCTGCGCGCCGATCTGCGCGCGCGCGGCGCCGCCGTCGAACAGCGATCCGGTGACGCCGCCCAACACGCTGCTCACGAGCGAGGCGCCGTCGGTCAGCGATCCGAGCGCGAGCGAGCTCAGGCCCAGCGAGCCGCCTAGCGAGAAGCTCGGCCAGCGCGCCGCTTCGGCCTGGCTGACGCGGGCGCGCGCCGCGCTCCACGCAAACTCGGCGGCACGGACATCGGCGCGCTGGCGCAGGGTCTCGGCCGGAAAGGCGAGCGCCAGGCCGTCGGGCGCGGCCGGCACCGGGCCGGCGGCACCGAGCT